>NZ_NCGH01000002.1:0-387980 GCF_002281505.1 Sphingomonas sp. 28-62-20 | reverse complement strand
CGCTATAGCCCGCTGCACCGTTGAGCGATTGATGCGCGATATGGGCTTGGCAGGGGTGATCCGTGGCAAGCCGGTGCGCACGACGATCAGCGATAAAGCTGCGCCCTGTCCGCTGGATCACGTCAACCGCCAGTTCCACGCGCCAGCGCCGAACCGGCTGTGGGTCGCGGACTTCACCTATGTCTCGACCCCGGCCTGCGCCGGGGCAGGCTCTGGGGCGGGCCTCGGCTTTGGGCAATGCCCCCGGCATTGCCGCCGCCTGCGCTCTATGTCGCGTTCGTGATCGACGTGTACGCCCGCTATATCGTGGGCTGGCGCGTCAGCCGTACAGCACATGCCAGCTTCGTGCTGGATGCACTCGAGCAGGCGCTGCACGATCGCCGACCAGTGCATCGTGGCGGCCTGGTTCATCACAGCGATCGTGGATCGCAATATGTGTCCATAAAATACACCGAACGCCTCGCCGAAGGGGCCGAGGTGATCCACCGGCGGGGACCATGGCGCAACTTCGAGGCCGTCGAGTTCGCCACGCTCGAATGGGTCGATTGGTTCAACCACCGCCGATTGCTGGAGCCGATCGGCAACATCCCGCCAGCAGAAGGCGAACAACGATACTATGCCATGCTGGACGACGTCCCCATGGCCGCGTCACTTAAAGCAAACGGCCTCCGGTGATCCCGGTGCGGTTCAGATCGCCGGTGCAGACCGGCTCGATCAGAGCCTGCCGATTCAATCCGTGGGATGCCGCTCGGGATACGGCTGCGATTGCATAATGGAAATGCTGGATGTCCTAGGGATCGGCACGCCTTACCACCCGGATGGTGCCGACTTGCCGGTAGCGTCCGGGGCTGTGCCATCCACCGGCGCGGATGACCGACATCAAGGCTCCCGTGCGCTAGAGGAAAATTCGAAGAATTGTGGTTCTGAGCTTTTCGATCTACTCAAAATGGGTATGGCGATTTTCCCACTTGGTGCCGAATGCGATGCGATCCCACAATCGCCCAGCCCGTTGTGATGTAATTGCAATCGAACCGAAAAAACTCCAGCACCAACGGGCGACGCTGCCTTCGCCAAAGCTGACGAGGGTTATTTCGGGGCAAGAACGGCGGATTTCCGCGCCAAACCGGCCAATATAAAAACGTCTCGTTAACCCCGTAAAACTACCTCGCCCAAGCGATCTGCATTGAAACGAGGCGGGCAACAATGAGCATTAAGCGGAATGGGAAAATTGGCGGCGGGCTTATCCTGGGGGCGATGGCCCTGGCCGGTGTCGTTGCGTCGATGGAAATCAATCAGATCCGCTTTGGCGGCCCCATTCAGCTGAAGAACCAGCAGGTCAGCGACCTGGTTGCCGACATCCTGCCGCCGCCCGAATATGTCATTGAGCCGTATCTCGAAGCAACATTGCTGGTGAACGATCCTTCGTCGCTGACGAGCCGCAAGGCGCGCATGGCCGAACTGCACAAGCAGTTCGATGATCGGTACACCTATTGGCAGAACGCCGATCTTAATCCCGCGCTGAAAGACGCATTGCTGAATCAGTCGGGGGCTTCCGCCAAGAAATTCTGGGACGAATTCGACAACGGGCTGGTGCCCGCAATCGAGCGTCAGGACGGAGCGGCAACGCGGGCCAGCTATGCCCGCCTGACCGATGTCTATGCCGATCATCGTCGCAAAATCGATGCGCTCGTCGCGTCGTCAATCGCGTTCCAGTCTAAACTGGTCGAAACAAGCAATGCCGCTCTTGCCGCCACGATCGGATGGTTGGTCGGGATTGGGCTGATCGTCGCCGGACTTTTGATCGCTGGGCTCTGGTATGTGATCAGCCGAGCCCTCACGCCACTTGCCGCCACGGCAGAAGCGATGCAGCGCATGGCAGCGGGTGACTTTGACGTCGCGGTGCCGGGCGCGGGTCGCCATGACGAGATCGGCACCATGGCCGCCGCCTTCGAGGTGTTCCGCGGTGCATCGCGCGCGCAGGCTGACAATGAGGCAAAGCAGCGCGTTGTTGTCGAAGAACTGGCACGGGCGATGGATGCGCTTGCCGCCGGTGACATGACCTATCGGATCGAAACATCGCTTTCGCCCGAATATGAAAGCCTGCGGACCGGGTTCAACCAGTCCATCAGCGGCCTCGGCGAGATCATGTCGAGCGTTTCTGATACCGCGTCGAGCGTCCATAGCGGCGCCTCGGAAATCCGGGCGGCTTCCGATGATCTGGCCCTTCGCACCGAGCAGCAGGCAGCAAGCCTGGAAGAAACGGCAGCGGCCATGAATCAGGTAACATCGATGGTGCGCGAAACCGCGCGCGGAGCTGCGGACGTCAATCGTTCGATCGATGAGGCGCACCGCGAAGCAAGCGAAGGTGGTGCCGTTGTCAAACGCGCGGTCGGCGCGATGGGGGCGATCGAGAAATCGGCGAACGAGATCACCCAGATCATCAATGTGATCGATGGCATCGCCTTCCAGACCAATCTGCTGGCACTAAACGCCGGTGTCGAGGCGGCGCGCGCCGGCGACGCGGGCAAGGGGTTTGCCGTCGTCGCGAACGAGGTTCGTGCGCTCGCGCAGCGATCGGCCGACGCAGCCAAGGATATTAAGGGCCTGATTACAACATCAGCCGAACAGGACGGTGCCGGCGTGGCATTGGTCGGGGAAACGGGCACGCTGCTCGACCGGATCGTGACGCGCGTCGGCTCGATCAGCGCAATGATTACAACGATCGCCGATTCTGCCGAGACGCAGGCGACCAACCTGCAACAGGTCAATGGCGCGGTCGGCGAAATGGACAAGATGACCCAGCAAAATGCCGCCATGGTCGAGGAATCGACTGCTGCGGCGCGTAGCCTGGCAAGCGAGGCAGAGGCGCTTGCCGACGTCGTCGCGCGCTTCAAACTGGGAGGGGAGGCGCCGGCACGTCGCGTTGCAGCCCCGACGCGACTGGCGACCAAGCGAAAAGCGCGCGCGCCAATGGTTTCGGGTAATCTCGCCCTGAAATCCAGCGATGGTGATGAAGACTGGTCTGAATTCTAAGCGGGATTCGGCGCAATGGCACCCTCGACTTTGATCTTGCCCGCGCGATGCGATCGGCAGGCAGCAGGTGATCTGCTTCCCCAATTGCTGGAAGCCGTGGCCGCCGGCGATGTCGTCATCGACGGGAGCGCCGTGGTCCAATTCGGCCAGTCCATGCTGCAACTGCTGCTCAGCGCACGCAAGATGTCATCCAGGCTCCAAACGGCGCTGACGATATCGGCTTCCGACGCCATGGGCGCAACGCTGGCGATGATCGGTGCCGAATACCTGCTCGACAATGGAATTGTCCGATGACCAATGAAGAAATCCAGGCGATCTTCTTCATTGAATGCGACGAGGCGCTCGCCGCCGCTGAAACGGCGCTCGATCGGTGCCGCGAAGGCCAAGCTGACGAGGAGACGATCAACGCGATCTTTCGCGCGGTGCATTCGATCAAGGGCGGTGCAGGCGCGTTCGGCTTTGGCGCGCTCCAGGCCTATACACATGGCTTTGAGACGTTGCTGTCCGATGTTCGCGACGGAACGGTAACGGTTAGCGACCCTTTAGTCGGGTTGATGCTGCGAGCGCTCGACATGCTGGGCGATCATGTCGGGGCCGTTCGGGATGGCGCCGCCGCCCCGGATGATGCGGCCCTGCTGGCCCAACTGGCGGCCGCTCAAGCGGGCGTTCTGGCGGCAGAGACAGACGAAGCCAATGCTGCGGGGACATCTGCTGAAGATGAATTCGCCTTCGACCTTGATGCCATGCTCGGCGACATTGCGGCCGATATTTCGGCCAACGCAGACTGGATCATCACCGTTCACCCGCATGCTGGTGCCTTGGCGAATGGTGGTGAGCCTTTACTGCTGCTGCGCGAGCTCTGCGCGCTAGGCGACGCCCGCGTGACAATCGACGATCGAGCGTTGCCTGATCTCGATGCGTTCGATCCTAGTGAAGGCTATCTCCGCTGGACCGTGACGCTGCCCGGCACCGTCGAACGCACCGCGATCGAAGATATCTTCGATTTCGTGGGCGATAGTTGCGGTTTGACGATCGCGCGGGTGGACGAAGAAGAAGCGGCCCTTGTTACCATTGCACAACCAGTAACGGATATCGCGCACGCGCCGATCACCCCACAAGTTGCCGTTCCGGTTCAACCTATAGTCGCGCCAACCCCAACGATAGTTGAAGCCACCACCACCGCACCAGCGACCGGACAATCGATCCGCATCGACCTCGCCAAGCTCGATCGCCTGATCGACGCTGTGGGTGAACTGGTGATCGCGCAGGCGATGATGACGCAGCGCCTGACTGGCCACAATCTTGGCGGGATCGAGGAACTGGCGATGCTCGACGGGCTCACGCGCGACATCCAGGAAAGCGCCATGTCGATCCGGGCGCAGCCGATCGGATCGGTGTTCAGCCGCGTCCCCCGGATCTTGCGCGAACTTGAGGCATCGACCGGCAAGAAGGTGCGGCTGGAGCTGGCGGGCGAAGCAACCGAGCTTGATAAGACCGTGATCGAGCGGCTCAGCGAGCCGCTCACCCACCTGATCCGCAATGCCGTTGATCACGGCATCGAACCCAGCGCCGATCGGATCGCCGCCGGCAAGCCGCCAGAAGGCGTCTTGACGCTGTCGGCCGAGCATCGTTCGGGCCGGATCGTTATTCGCATCGCCGATGATGGCAAGGGCATCGACCGGCCGCGCGTTTATGCCAAGGCGGTCGAGCGCGGGCTGATCGCCGCCGATGCGGTGATGAGCGACGAGGAGATCGACAATCTGATCTTCTCGCCCGGCTTCTCGACTGCACAGACGCTTTCGAACATTTCGGGGCGCGGCGTCGGCATGGATGTCGTGCGGCAGAATGTGAAAGAACTCGGCGGTCGCATCTCGATCGAATCGCACCCCGGCAAGGGGTCGGTGTTCACGCTCGCGCTGCCGCTGACGCTCGCCATTTCGGACGGAATGATCGTTACGGTCGGCGATCAGACGTTGGTCGTCCCGCTTGCCCATGTCGTTGAAAGTCTTCGCCCCGACGCGCGCGATGTCCAGCATCTCGGCGTCGGTCGCGCGATGCTCAACGTGCGTGGGCGGTTTATCCCGATCCTGCCGCTTGAAGGACCCGTTGGCGCGCGCGGTGCAATCGCCGATCCGACCCAGGCGGTTTTGATCATCGTCGACACCGAAGCGGCTGGTCAGGCCGCGTTGCTCGTCGACACGATTTGCGACCAGCGCCAATTCGTCATCAAAAGCCTCGATACCCATTATCGCCCGGTGGCGGGCGTTGCTGGCGCGACAATTCTCGGGACGGGTCGTGTTGCCCTGATCATTGATGTCGATGGCGTGGTCGCAGGGGCGGTGAATGAACCATCTCCACTAAAGGAAGCCGCATGACGGCGCTGGCTGAGGCTTTTGAAAAGCTGCCGGGGATCGGCAAGGGCGTTTACGCGCCTGCCGACTTCGAAGCCGTGCGCAAGATCGTCCATCAGTCGGCGGGAATCGTGCTGGTGCCGGGCAAGGCGATGCTGGTCTATTCGCGACTGGCACCGCTGGTGCGGAGCACTGGCTGCGGGACTTTTGCCGCTTATGTGAAACGGATCGAAGCGGATGATGCCGAACGGCGCCGGGCGATCTGTGCGCTGACCACCAACCATACTTTCTTCTTTCGTGAGGGCCATCATTTCGATCATTTCAGCACGCATGTCCGCCCCGGTTTGCTGAAACGAGCGAGCTCGGGCGAGCCGGTACGGATCTGGTCAGCGGGCTGTTCCAGCGGCGAAGAAACCTGGTCGATCATGATGACGATGCTGGGCACCGATCGCGCGGCTGCCGCACGGCTGGGGAAGCTCGATTTCCTGCTTCTTGCAACCGATATTGCTGATCACGCGCTCGCTACCGCCGAGGCGGCACAATATCGCATCGATACGCTCGAAGCGGTGCCGGGAGAGCTGCGTCGCGCCTGGATGCGCGAGCGCGACGGGCAGGCCGTGGTTGTCGACGACGCGCGGGCGCTGGTGCGATTCAAGTCACTCAACCTGCTTGGTGACTGGCCGATGGCGCGGCCGTTCGACGTGATCTTCTGCCGCAACGTGATGATCTATTTCGACCAGCCTACCAAAGAACGGCTGGTGCATCGTTTTGCCCGTCAGATCGCGCCCGGTGGCCATCTGTATATCGGGCATAGCGAACGGGTGACTGGACCGGCTGCGCAGATGCTGACGCAGGTCGGCCCGACCATCTATCGAAAGGATGCGGCATGACGATCCGCGTCCTCATCGTCGATGATTCACCAACCATGCGCGCGCTGCTGGGCGAGTTGCTGCGCCGCGAAGCCGATATCACGGTGATCGGTGCCGCCGCCGACGCCGCCGAAGCCCGGACTATCATGCGGGAGCAAAGCCCCGATGTCGTGACGCTGGATATCGAGATGCCGGGCATGAACGGTTTGGATTTTCTCGACAAGGTGATGCGGCTGAAGCCGACCCCGGTGATTGTCGTTTCTGGTCTGACGCGCGACGGCGCGGATGCAACCGTCCGCGCCCTCGAAATTGGCGCTGTGGATTGTTACGCGAAACCCGACGGCAAGATCGGTTCATTGCTCATCACAGATGACGGGCGGCTCGCAGCGCTGATCAGGAATGCCGCCAAGGCAAAACTGCGCGATCGGGCCGCCGGTCCCGTAACAATAATGCCACGCCACGCGGTTTCTCCGCTGATCAGCCATCATCGTCCGGCCTTGATTGCGGTTGGGGCATCAACCGGCGGGGTCGAAGCATTGCAGTTGCTGCTCCAGAATTTTCCCGCCGATTGTCCGCCGACCGTGATCGTTCAGCATATCAATGGCCATTTCGCCGAAGCGGTCGCCCGTCGGTTGGATCAACAATGCGCCCCCAAAGTGACGATCGCCGAACCCGACCTGCCACTAAAGCCAGGCCATATCTATCTGGCGCCGGGCAACGACCGGCATGTGCAGGTCCGCGGTGGTGCGACAAATCCCTGTGCCAGGATGCGCGCCGACGACAAGGTTTCCGGGCATCGCCCGAGCGTAGACGTTCTCTTTCGCTCGGTCGCCGAAACCATGGGGGATAAGGCCGTTGGTATCCTGCTGACCGGCATGGGGACGGACGGGGCGCAGGGGCTGTTGGCGATGGCGCACGCCGGCGCGACAACCATTGCGCAAGATGAGGCGACCTGCACCGTGTTCGGTATGCCCAAGGCTGCCATCGCCCTTGGTGCGGCTGGCCTGATCGCGCCCATCCACCGTATTGCCGACCATGCGCTGGCGAGAGCTGCCTGATGATGCACCACCCTATCGAAGCGCCAACAAGCGCGCTGCACCGCCCGGTTCGGTTGACCGTTATGCAGGGCCAAGCCCGAGTCAGCGGCGACCCGCGTGTCGAGCTGACGACCGTTCTCGGCAGTTGCATTGCTTGCTGCCTGTTCGATCCGACCAGCAATGTCGGCGGGATGAACCACTTCCTGCTGGCTGAACCAAAAGGCGGACGCGGCGTCGATGAACATTACGGCGCTTATCTGATGGAAGTGCTGATCAACGAAATGCTGGCCTATGGCGCCAGCCGATTGTCGATGCGCGCGCATCTATACGGCGGCGCGAACATGCATAGCGGCATGACGCGGATCGGATCGGCCAATGCGGCATTCGCGGTCGGCTTTCTGGAACAGGAACGGATCACGCTGGTGCGCTCGTCGCTTGGGGGCACGCAGGCCCGCAGGGTCGATTTCCGGCCCGCCCGCGGCCAGGCGCGCTTCCGGCGTGTCGACGATGCTGTCGCGCCACAGCCCATAGAACGCCCCGCGGCAACGCGCGGCGATGTTGAACTTTTTTGATGAGGTGGATGAAACGATGACAACGCCAAATCCCAAAACACGTGTTTTGACCGTCGATGACAGCGCAACCATGCGCAGCCTGCTCAGGCACGCGCTGGTTGGCCAGGGGTTCGAGGTCGAGCAGGCCGATGACGGCGTGTCCGCGCTCGAATGGCTCGCCCGCAACGATTGCGATGTCATCATCACCGACATCAACATGCCGCGCATGGACGGCTATGGCTTGATCGAGCAGGTCCGCGCCGGGGGCGCACACGCCCACCGACCGATCCTCGTCCTCTCAACCGAATCCTCGGACGAGAAGAAAGCGCGGGCCCGCAATGCGGGCGCGACCGGCTGGATCGTGAAGCCTTTCGACGCCGAAAAACTCGCCGCTGCCGTGCGGCGGGTTACCCATTGAGCCAATAACAGGGAAAGATCATGACGCGCCAGCTCATCACCTTTGAAGTCGAAGCCCAGACCTTCGGCATCGATATCATGGCCATCCGTGAAATCCGCGCCTGGACGCCAACCACGCGCTTGCCGCACGTGCCGCACTATGTCGCCGGCGTGGTGAATCTGCGCGGCACCGTGCTGCCCGTTGTCGATCTCGCCGCTCGTCTTGGCTGGCGTGCGACCGAGCCGACGGCGCGCCACGTCATTATCGTGACCCAGATTGCCGGGCAGTTTCGCGGACTCATCGTCGATTCGGTCAGTGACATCGTCACGTTCCCGACTGAGGCGCTGCAATCGCCGCCAGCGACCGGCGATGCCGTCGTCCCCTTCCTCGAAGGACTGGTCTCGATCGAAGACCGCATGGTGATGGTTCTCGACCTGCCATCGCTCACACAGGCGAATGACATCGCCGAAGCCGCTTAGCCAAACTTCTCCCTGCTGAAAGACCCCAAAATGGCCGCCACCAAAGTTCTAGTCGTCGACGATTCCATCACCATGCGCGCGTTGTTCACCAACGCGCTTGAACGCAGCAAGGATATCGTGGTGGTCGGTGCGGCTGACGGTGCCGAAGAAGCCCGCGCGATGATCGCCCAGCTGCATCCCGATGTCCTGACGTTGGACGTCGAAATGCCCGGCATGAATGGCATCGATTTTCTGGCAGAGTTGATGGAAACGCGGCCGATTCCGGTCGTGATGCTGTCGACGCTGACCCAGAAAGGCGCCGATATCTCGCTGCGCGCGATTGAATTGGGTGCGGTAGACTGTTTCCCCAAACCGCAACGCGCAACGCCTGACGAGTTCGAGAAAATCTCCAGCAAGCTCTGTAAGACCGTGCTTACCGCGGCCAAGACCAACCTCGCTGCCCGTAAATTGCCAGCTAGCAGCGCCGCCGTTGGCGCGGTAGGCGAATATGATTGGCAGGGGGAAATCATTGTCGTGGCTGGCGGCATGGGTGCCATCGAAGCCGCTTCCGATATGCTCGTTGCGTTCCCCGCCAATTGTCCGCCAACGGTTGTATCCTTGGCAATTGACGAAGGACTGGGCGTTCCCTTCGCCTCGCGGCTATCGCGAGCTTCAGCGGCCAAGGTCAAACTCGCTGCCGATGGCGATTTGCTTGAACAGGGTGTCATTTACATCGCGATCGACCCGCGTTTCCACGTCGTCGTCGATCGATGGCCCGGTGGGCGCCTGCGGCTCGTCGATCGCGATCCGGTCAACGGAGTTCGTCCTTCGGCTGACTTGCTGTTCGGGTCGGTTGCAAAAACCGGCGCGGCAAAATCCATCGGGGTTGTTCTTTCCGGTGACGGCAGCGATGGTGCTGCCGGGATCGCCGCCATCAAGGCGGCCGGGGGCACGTGCCTGGTCCAGGACCCGGCAACCGCGCTCGTCCCTAGTATGTCACAAGCAGCAATCGCCCGCGGCGTGACGGCGATGGCCGCACCTGGCCAGCTGGCGGCGCAAGCTTGCCCGGCACGGAGTGTCAGCATTGCTGCCTGATCATGCCCAATTGCAGGTCATTGCCTTTGAACTGGCGGCGCTCGCCATGGATATCGAAGCGATTGGCGCAGAACTTTGCGCCAATCCGGCGGTCGTTTCGGCATATGGCACGTCACTTCAGTCGATCGACCTTATCGGGCAGCGTCAGCGGGCGCTGGCAGAATTGCTCGTTGCCGAGAAATTCGATGACGCGCTGGTCGATTGCCGATTGGATCGGATAGCAAAGCTATTCGCCGAACGGGTAGATTGAAGGACGCTCGTGCACTAGCCCTTGCCCGCGCGTTCGATCGCCGGTGCAGACCGGCTCGTTCAGAGCATACCAATTCAAGCCATGGGGCGCCGCTCGGGATACGGCTGCGGTTGCATAATGGGATTAAGCGAACTCCTAGAATTCGGCGCGACTTATCAGCCGGATGGTGCCGACTTGCCGGTCGGATTCGTGGCTGTGCCATCCACCGGCTCGAATAGGCAACATTCGCCCTGCACTCGATGATAAAGTGGTTTCAGCGGACACCGAAAGCTGCCGCCCATTTTGCACTCAATGCGCAATGCCAAATGGCGATCTCTGGGACATTGCTGCCAGTTCGCTTTCGTATCGGCGCAACGACAAGCGGACAGCCCGGATGCAATATTATAGGCACTAGGGTTGCGTACATAAATTTTCGATCCAAAGCCGAGAACAACATAGCCAAACCAAGGGGCCCAATATCATCATGTGCGCAATCGATTGGTGCAGCTTTACCTGGCAAGCATTTGCAACACTGACGACAGGGTTGATCGCTGCCACTGGGGCAATTGCTATCGGCTGGCGGCAGGTTGGGATTTCTAGGAAGGTCGCAGAGCTGACACTGTTAGCTCAGCGTGAGAAGCTTTTTGATCGGCTTTTCGAACTCTATGAAACCGTTCGCACCTATGCTGCTGCTGTGACAAGATAAGAAAGCATGCTTCCGTCGCAATCACATGAAATTCCGCCAGATAGGAACTCTCTTCGCCAAGTGCTGTTTCAGTCCGTTTTCCTTTTCCCTGAGGAGATTTGTCGGTCGATTGATGGGGTTGTTCGGCTTGCCGAGGACTTGGATCACGCGCGCCACTCTCACGCGTCTGACTTCATGCTAGATGATCCCAAAGCAAAGGATGACCGCCGAGCGCGGCGTCGCCTGCTCCAAAGCAGCCTTTTCTCTCTTGCGGGAGCAATGGGCAAGGACATGAATTTATGTTCAGCCAACGACTCCTAAAACCGTCCTGAGATGCAGGTCACTGAATCAGAATAGCTTTCCTCATAACGAATTACCCATTTTGTTGCATCGGCCGCTTTCAGATAGTCGTAAGCGGCCCGTGATTGACCAAATCTGGGTCGACAGCTGCCACGGCGCCGAGCTCAAAACAAATGTCCGCTTCGGCACATTGGTGTCCTGAAAGCCCCCGCTGATACTTTTCGGCATTCCCTCCTGTCCGCTGCGGCGAAAGCGACCCAACTAGCCGCGAACGGTGATCCCGCTGATGGCAGGAAAAGTGGTCGGTCTGCACCGCAGGCGTCGCCTTGATGAAAAACGCTGACAGCCCATCTGGCATCGCACTGGTATCGCAAATTGCTTCAAATCGCCCCCATCCACCAGTTTCGCCTATCTGGAACGCAGGCATTTGCGCCATTTCTCGAGTTATCGCTGCGATGGCATTGCAGAGGTCTGGGGTTCGATCCCCCACGGCTCCACCACTCGTTCGATAGACCTTTATAAAAATGGACCCCACCAGCACAGCGCGCTTCGCTGCGGTGGGCGGCTTGCCTTGCGCACCGGCCTGAATAACGGGTCTATCTTGTGCTGAAAATGCCCCATCGCCCGACCACCCATGTCTTTGGTCTGGCCAGCGGTATCGACCCTGACCTATGAGGAATCATTCGATATTCGGCGTGAAGGAAGTGATGAATGAAGACCCGTGCCGCCGTCGCTTTTGAAGCGAAGCGTCCCCTCGAAATCGTCGAGCTTGATCTGGAGGGCCCAAAGGCCGGCGAAGTGCTCGTCGAGATCATGGCGACGGGCATCTGCCATACCGATGCCTATACGCTGGACGGGTTGGACAGCGAAGGGCTGTTCCCCTCCGTGCTTGGTCATGAGGGCGCGGGGATTGTGCGCGAGGTCGGTGCAGGCGTCACCTCGGTCAAGCCCGGCGATCATGTCATTCCGCTTTACACCCCCGAGTGCCGCCAGTGTAAATCATGCCTTAGCGGCAAGACCAACCTGTGTACTGCGATCCGCGCGACCCAGGGCAAGGGGTTGATGCCCGATGGCACGACCCGCTTTTCCTATCAGGGCAAGCCGATCTTCCATTATATGGGCTGTTCGACCTTTTCGAACTTCACTGTCCTGCCCGAAATCGCGGTCGCCAAAATCCGTGAGGACGCGCCGTTCAAGACGAGCTGCTATATTGGCTGCGGCGTCACCACCGGGGTGGGCGCTGTCGTGAACACCGCGAAGGTGCAGGTCGGTGACACTGTCGTCGTGTTCGGGCTGGGCGGGATTGGCCTCAACGTGCTGCAGGGCGCGCGGATGGCCGGGGCGAGCAAGATCATTGGCGTCGATATCAATCCCGCGCGCGAGGAATGGGGCAAGCGCTTTGGCATGACGCATTTCGTCAATCCGCGCGATGTCGAAGATCTGGTCGCGCATCTCGTCGCGTTGACCGATGGCGGCGCGGATTACAGCTTTGATTGCACCGGTAATACCACGGTGATGCGCCAGGCGCTCGAATGCTGCCATCGCGGCTGGGGTACCTCGATCATCATCGGTGTGGCTGAGGCGGGCAAGGAGATCAGCACGCGGCCGTTCCAGCTCGTCACTGGCCGTAACTGGCGCGGCACGGCCTTTGGTGGCGCCAAGGGCCGCACTGATGTGCCCAAGATCGTCGACTGGTATATGAACGGCAAGATCGAGATCGATCCGATGATCACGCATGTCCTAAAGCTGGAGGACATCAACAAGGGCTTTGATCTGATGCATGCCGGTGAAAGCATCCGATCGGTCGTGTTGTTCTGATTGCGCTGACCGGGGAAGTCTTTGGCGCTAGCCCGTCACTGCCTCCCCGGCCTTTGCCGATCCATCATCGATCCGCAGCATGGCAAGTGCTGCGATGGCCATCACACAGGCAGCGACAACCATCGTCCAGATTGGCTGGCCGGGGAAAAAGGCGCGCATCGCTCCGCCCATGATTGTGGCCACCATCAGTTGCGGCAAGACGATGAAAAAATTGAAAATCCCCATGTAAATGCCAAGCTTGCGCGGCGGCAGCACGCCCGCCAGGATCACATAAGGCATGGTCAGGATTGATGCCCAGACAATGCCGATGCCGATCATCGGGATGATGAGCATATTGGCGTCGCGGATGAAGACGATGAACGCATAGCTCAACCCGCCAATCAGCAGGCAAAGCGCATGGGTGCGCGCCGCGCCAAGCCGCTTGGCCAGCGGCGGCAGCAGGAACGCCGCGATCGCCGCGACGCCGTTATAGATGGAAAACAGGATCCCGACCCAATCAGCCCCGGCATTATAGGCTTTGGTCGCGGTATCAGTCGATCCAAACACATATTGGGTGACGACCGGCGTGGTGTAGATCCACATGATGAACAACGCCAGCCAGGAGAAGAACTGGGCGAGCGCCAGTTTCTTCATCTGTTCAGGCATTTGCGCCAGATCACTCATGATATGAACGAGCGCGCCCTTGGTCTTGCCAGCGCCCACCAGCGCTTGCGCTACAAGTTGCGCCGCGCCAAAGGCAAGTAACGCGCCGCCCAGCACATAAAGATCACGCTCCAGCTTCAGCACTAAAACCAGCGCCAAGGTCACCAGCCCGGCCACTACCCAGCGCAAGCCGCGGGTCGGCGCGATCGGGGGAGCCTCACCATGGTCGCTGTCTCTAAAATCTTCAAAGCTGCGGAGTTGTTCGGGGGGGTATTCGCGGGTGGTAACAACCGTCCACAACACACTGGAAAGAATTGCGAATGCGCCAATGTAAAAGGAATAGACGACAGATGGAGGGATGCTGCCGACGGGGGCTGTATTGGCAACCCCCATTGCTGAAAGCAGGGCTGGCGCGAGTGAGCCAAGTACAGCGCCCGCGCCGATAAACGCGGTTTGAAAGGCATAGCCCGCCGTGCGCTGTGACGGGCCAACCATGTCACCGACAAAGGCGCGAAACGGCTCCATCGAAACGTTGAGCGATGCATCGAGCATCCAGAGCAAGATGGCTGCGGCGACGAGCAGGCCGGCATTGGGCATGATGACCAGCGCCACCGCCGCCAGTACGGCCCCAGCGAGGAAATAGGGGCGGCGGCGGCCGAGTCTGCCCCAGGTACGATCACTGAAATGGCCGATTAGCGGCTGCACGAGCAGGCCGGTGACGGGCCCGGCGATCCACAAAAGCGCCAGACTATCGACATCGCTGCCGAGCGATTGGAAGATGCGGCTGACATTGGCATTTTGCAGCCCAAACGCCACCTGAATGCCGAAGAACCCGAACGAAATATTCCACAGCCCGATGGGCGATTGGCGCGGCCGATTAGTCATCGCTCTCCCCGTTTTGCTCTCGCGCGCGAGGGTGGCAGCGGGATTTGGTGGCGGCAATCGCCAATCTTCGCGCATGTTTGCAAGGCGATGCCAATGCTGCGGGAACCCCGCCAGATCAAACCGGTCGTTCGGTGTTAGCCGCTCGCCCCGCTCGATCGACGGACGACCAGGCGGACGGGCAGGGTAGCGCTTTCGGTGGGCTCGCCGCGGATCAGGCGCAGCAAGGTGTCGACCAATTGTTCGCCGGCCAGCAGATAATTTTGCGCAACCGTGGTCAGCGGCGGGTGGGTGAGGCCGGCGGCAGGGATGTCGTCAAAACCAATCACCGCCACATCGCGCGGCACGGCGATGCCGAGCTCTTCCAGCGCCCTTAGCGCGCCAATCGCGAGCGTATCGCTGGCGGCAAAAATGGCGTCGAATGGGTTCCCCCGCGCCTTCAGCGTCATCACCGCGTCATAGCCCGCCTGTTGCGTATTGAGCGCATCGACCTGCAGCAGGGGATCGGCAGCGATCCCGGCCGCTGCCTGCGCCGCGCAGGCACCGCGATAGCGATCATGGAATTCGGGATAATGGCTTGATGCCTGGCCAATAAAGGCAATCCGCCGCCGCCCGCCGTCGATCAGATGCGCACCAGCGTCGCTGCCGCCGGCAAAATTGTCACCGCCAATGGTGATCCCGGGCTCACCTGGCTGCACTGATCCCCAGCGTACAAAATGCGTGCCTTGCTCGATCAGCGCGGCAAGTCGGCTGCGATACAGCTCATAATCACCATAGCCCAGGAGGATGATCCCATCGGCCTTGTGGCTGTCTTCATAATCGACATGCCAATCGTTCGACATTTGCTGAAACGAGGTGAGCAGATCATAGCCCCGGAGCGAGCAAGTTCGTGTCAATGATCCCAGCATCGACAGGAAGAAGGGGTTGATCAGCGATTGATCGGGTGTCGGGTCTTCAAAGAACAGCAGCGCAATCGTCTTTGAATGCCGCCGCCGCAGCCCCGACGCATTCTTGTCGACGGTATAGTTGAGCTGGCGCGCAATCGCTTCAATGCGCTTGCGCGTCGCCTCGCTGACCGACGGACTCCCGCTCAACGCCCGCGACACGGTCGGCTGGGACACCCCGGCCAATGCGGCGATGTCGAATGATGTCGGTCTTTCCTTCATTGGCGGGGCAGGAAGCCCTCTCCTGGCGATGCTCTTCTCTTCTGGCGTCAGCCTAGCCGCCTCGATCGCTTGGGGAAAGGGCGCCGTGAATACGTATGTGTTGTTGTTGGCTTTCCATGCCAGTAGCGCAATCTATTCCCACAATAGAACCCGCATTGGTTGCGAGGTTCGCCAATCGCTCGACCCATGCTTAAGTCGTGGGCGGGCAAGACAGGGAGGGGACCGATGATTTTTTCTGGCAACCGTAATTCTCAGCAGCGCCTGGCAGTAGGCGTTAGTCGCGCTGCGCTCGCAATGGGCTTGATGTTCGTCGTCGGCACCGGCACCGCAATGGCGCAATCCGCGCCGACGGAAAATGACACCGTAGCGTCCGACTCCACCGACATTGTCGTAAACGGCTTCCGCAAGAGCGTGCAGAGTTCGATCGATGCCAAGCGTCGTTCGGATTTCATCGTCGATGTGGTGACTGCCGACGATATTGCGGGCCTGCCCGACGTATCGATCGCCGAATCGCTCGCGCGTCTGCCCGGCGTTACGTCGCAACGCACCGGCGGTCAGGCGAGTGCGATCAACATTCGCGGCCTTTCGCAGGATCTCGTGTCGGCAACGCTCAATGGGCGTGAACAGGTGGCGACCAGCGGCAACCGCGTGATCGAATTCGATCAATATCCGTCAGAACTGATCAACCAGGCCGCTGTCTACAAATCGCCGCTCGCCAGCCATATTGAGGGCGGTATCGCCGGTAAGGTGGAGCTTAAGACGGTTCGCCCGCTTGACATCACCACCGATGTGAAGGGGTCATTCAACGTCCGCGGCCTGTATAATGACCGCGCTGGCCAAAACACCGACGTGTCCGAATTTGGCTATCGCGTGTCTGGCTCCATCCAGACCAAGCTGCTCAACGATACGCTTGGCTTGGCGCTCGGCTATTCGCGGCTGTATCAGCCCAACGTTGCCACCCGCTTCGTCCAGTTCGATTTTCCGGTGCCTGGCACTAATGGCTCGCCGTCGGTCGATTTGAACGGCAACGGCAGGCCCGAATCCCGCAATTTTGGGTTCGAAGGCATTCAGTTTGGCGGCCAGGAAACCCGCGATGCCGGCATTGCCGTCGTCCAGTGGGAACCAAGTGATCGGGTCCACGTGCTGATCGACGGCTATTATTCGCGCTTTAATTCAGACGTGAACCGTCGGGGTTTCCGGGTCTTTAACACCCAGAGCGGCGGGAATCAGATCCTCAACCCAGTCATCGTCAACGATGCACTGGTCGGCGGTCGCTTCATTAACCAGACCGGTGGTGCGGTTGGCACCGAGTTGGTTAACCAGGACGAAAGTCGGCGCGACGAACTTTACACGATCGGCGGCAATTTCGCTTATGACTTTACTGACCGCGTCACCCTTGCGGTCGATGTCGCCTATTCGAGCGGCTCGAGCGATTTCAACAATGCCGGCATCAACCTGCGCCCCTATAGCGCGACGTCAACCGGCCTGCAGCGCACGGACGGTGTCGGACCAATTATCGTCGATTACCGACTGAACGGTACGCGGCTGCCGACGATCAACCAGATCAGCACCAACTTTACCGATCTGACGGCTGCAGGCGGCGGGTTCCTGCTCGATGGCCAGTTTCTGGTGCCGCAGGGCGATCGGGATCGGCTGTTCACCGTGGCAACCGACCTTGTCGTGTCGTTGGACGAATCGAGCGTCTTCGACAAATTGCGCTTTGGCTTTCGCTATGCTGATCGGCGCGGCGACCGCACGGTGACGTCCTTCAATACCTTTGGCATTCCTGGTTCACCGCGCGAAGTGCCCGCCAGTCTGGTGACGATCAGCGGATTCCGCGGTGCCTATGCCGCTGCGGGGCTTCCCAATTTCGGCGTTGTCGATATCAACGGCGCCTTCAATCTGGCGTTCGGCAATTCGTTCGGATCGCGCCAGCCAACCGATCAGATCGCGTTCGATTTCACACTCGATCAGAGCTTCCGGATCGATGAGACCACCTATGCCGGCTATGGTCAGGTTGATTTCGCCACGGTCCTTGGCGGGTTGAACTTTCGCGGTAATTTCGGCCTTCGGGTGATCAATACCGATCAGAGTTCGACGGTGTTTTTTGCTGATCCGTTGCTGAGGGATAACCCCGCCACGCCGCCACCCGCGCGCGAAAATCGCCGGTTTGTAACGCGCGGCGACAATTTCACTGACTTCCTGCCTTCCGTAAACGCCATCCTTGAGCTTAGCCCGACGGATCTGGTCCGTGTCAGCTACAGCAAGCAGATTTCGCGCCCCCGCTTCCAGGAACTGCGCGCATCGATCAGCGTGAACACCGGTGCGGATGGCAATACCAGCGGCGGCGGCGGCAATCCGCAACTCGCTCCATTCCGCGCCAATCAGGTCGATTTCAGCTACGAACATTATTTCGGCAACAGCGGTGTGTTCGCGGTGGGCGCCTTTTATAAGGGGCTGGGATCGTACATTATTAACGGGACGATCCCCCAGTTTAACTTCCCCGCCAACGGCGTGACCCCGCCGCCATTCATCAATTCGCTCGGCCAGCAGGTGCCCGGCAATCCGATCGGCAGCTTCTCGTCGCCGATTAACGGCAGCGGTGGCTATGTTTACGGTATCGAAGTGCAGTTCACCAAGAGCTTCGTCGAACTGCCGGCACCGTTTGATGGCCTCGGCGTTCAGCTCAATTATGCTTATAGCGACAGCGATCTGAACTTCCCGAGCTCGACCAGCGGCCAACCGATCAACCTGCCGCTGCCCGGCCTGTCCAGCCATGTCTTCAACCCGATCGTGTTCTACGAAAAGAACGGCTTTGGTATCCGCGGCAGTGCGCGGCATCGCTCTGGCTTCGTGAGCCCGCAGATCGGTATTAGCGAACTGATCCTGACGAGCACGCCAGAGACCATCTTCGACGCTCAGATCTCTTACCAGTTCCCCAAGAACAGCTTCCTGTCGGGCCTGAAACTGCTTGCCCAGGCAAATAACCTGTCCGACGAACCGACGCGCACCTTTTTCGGGCAAACCGCGCAAACGGGCACGATCCAGAATTTCGGCCGGACATTCTATATCGGCGGAAGTTTCTCATTCTGATCAAAGACAGGATCGCCGTCGGTGCACGCTCACGCTGTGCACCGGCGGCGATGCTGATATATGCGTGCCGGTCGTTGCGTCGGCCAGACAAGGCTGAAAAGGTAGGACTATGGGAAACCGCTTCCGTCCGAGCCGCCGCCTAGGCAAAACTCTTGGTTTCTTGCCGATGGTCGGCGCGACTGTGCTCGCGCTGCTGCTGCAACCAGCGCTCACCCTGCCGGCATTCGCGCAGCAGAGCCCGGCACCCGCACCCGCACCCGCACCATCGTATCGCGATCGCCTTCCGCAAGACGAAATCATCTATTTCCTGCTGCCCGATCGCTTCGAAAATGGTGACACGTCCAATGACAGGGGTGGGCTGAAGGGTGATCGGCTGGTCACTGGCTATGATCCGACCGCCAAGGGTTTCTATCACGGCGGCGACCTGAAAGGGGTCACCAAGCGGCTCGATTATATCCAGGCGCTGGGCGCGACCGCGATCTGGGTGGGGCCGATCTTCAAGAATAAGCCCGTACAGGGCGCGCCGGGGCAGGAATCGGCGGGTTATCACGGTTATTGGATCACCGACTTCACCCAGGTTGATCCGCATCTGGGCACCAATGCCGATTTCAAGGCGCTGGTCGATGCGGCACATTCGCGCGGCATGAAGGTCTATATGGACATCATCGTCAATCACACCGCGGATGTAATCAAATACCGCGAATGTGTGCCTGACCAGAATTGCGCCTATCGCGCCAAGGCCGACTATCCCTTTCAGCGGCGCGGCGGGCTGAATGGGGCCGCTATCAATCCGGCGTTCGCCAGTGACTCTGTCCAGACGCCGGAGAATTTTGCCAAGCTGACCGACCCGAGCTTTGCTTACACGCCCTATCTTCCAAAGGGTGAGGAGCAAGCGAAGACGCCTGATTGGCTCAATGACATGACACTGTATCACAATCGTGGTGATTCGGTCTGGACCGGCGAGAGCGTCACCTACGGCGATTTCTCCGGGCTCGACGATATTGCGACCGAACATCCGCGTGTGGTGGCGGGTATGATTGATATCTTCGGCGGCTGGATCGACCGATTTGGTGTCGATGGTTTTCGCATCGACACCGCCAAGCACGTCAATCCCGAATTCTGGCAGGCCTTCGTCCCTGCGATGCTGGCACGCGCCACGGCGAAGGGTATCCCGCACTTCCACATCTTCGGGGAGGTGGCGACCGGCGATGTCGATCCGGCGCTGCTCGCGCGGCACACCCGCGTCGACAAATTGCCCGCCGTTCTCGATTTCGCCTTTGCGCGGGCGGTGGTTGATATTGTCGCGGGGCAGGCAGGCACATCGGAGATCGCGCGCCTGTTCGATGACGATGCGCTTTACGACGGAGGCGCCGATGCGGCGCAGACACTGCCGACCTTCTTGGGCAATCACGATGCCGGACGGTTCGCGACCTTTGTCCGGCAGCTTAGCCCAAAAGCTGATCGTGCAGAGCAACTGGCGCGGGTCAAGCTGGGCCATGCCATGCTGCTGACGCTGCGCGGCGTGCCGACGGTCTATTCGGGTGACGAGCAGGGCTTTGTCGGCGATGGTGGCGACCAGGATGCGCGCGAAGACATGTTTCCATCAGCGGTAGCTATTTATAATGACAACCAGCTGCTTGGCACGTCGAAGACCACCGCGGACTCCAATTTCGATCGGGACCACCCGTTGTTCGCCTTCATCGCCAAACTCGCGCGCCTGCGCTCAAGCCAGCCCGCGCTGCGGGAGGGGCGTACGCTCGCCCGTGCCGCCAGCGAAAAGCCCGGCCTGTTGGCGGTGTCGCGCTTCGATCCGGTTTCGGGGCAGGAATTGCTGATCGCGTTCAATAGCTCGACGGCGCCGATTAATGCCAATGTCGAGGTCGCGAACGGGTCGCTGAACTTCACTGCGCTTTATGGCCAATGCGCGCCGCGCGCGTCTGCGCCTGGCAGTGTTGGTGTCAGCGTCCCAGCGCTTGATTTCATCGTTTGTGCTGCAGAAAAATCAAAATGAACCAACAGCTTGCCCATATGGATCGACCCCGTCTCACGCGTGAATGGTGGCGTGGCGCGACGATCTATCAAATCTATCCGCGCAGTTTCGCGGATTCGAATGGCGATGGTATTGGGGATTTGCCCGGCATTACCGCGCGGCTAGATCATGTCGCGTCATTGGGCGTTGATGCAGTGTGGCTGTCGCCCTTCTTCCCGTCGCCAATGGCTGATTTCGGTTATGATGTGTCCGATTATTGCGATGTCGATCCAATCTTTGGGACGCTCGATGATTTCGACGCCCTGATTGAACGCGGCCATGCGTTAGGGCTGAAGATCATCATCGATCAGGTCTATTCGCACACCAGCGATGCACATGGATGGTTTCAGGAAAGCCGCGCCGATCGTGCCAATGCCAAAGCGGATTGGTATGTTTGGGCGGATGCCAAGCCGGATGGCTCGCCGCCGAGCAACTGGCAATCGGTGTTCGGCGGTCCAGCCTGGACCTGGGACGCGCGGCGTGGCCAATATTACATGCATAATTTCCTCAGCAGCCAGCCGCAGCTCAACGTCCATAACCCGGATGTGCAGGACGCCTTGCTCGCGACGGCGCGCTTCTGGCTTGATCGGGGTGTTGATGGCTTCCGGATGGATGCGATCAATTTTTCAATGCATGATCCGGCGCTGACGGATAATCCACCCGCGCCGCCCAGCAACACCCCACGCACGCGGCCTTTTGATTTCCAGTTGCACGTCCACAATCAATCGCATGCCGATATTCCGCGCTTTATCGCGCGCATTCGTGCCCTGCTCGACAGTTATGGCAATCGTTTCACCGTGGCGGAAATCGGCGGCGCTGATAACGATCATGAAATGAAGGCGTTCACTGCCGATGGTCGCCATTTTGACAGCGCCTATGGTTTTGATTTTCTCTACGCCCGGCAACTGACACCTGGGCTGGTGCGCGAAGCGACCGAGCGCTGGCCGGACCAGCCAGGGCTTGGCTGGCCAAGCTGGGCGTTCTCCAACCATGATGCGCCGCGCGCTGTATCGCGTTGGGCTGCGCCGGAGGATCGCGACGGCTATGCGCGGCTGACGATGCTGTTGCTGCTGAGCCTGCGCGGCGATGTCTTCATTTACCAGGGCGAGGAACTGGGCCTCAGCCAGGTCGAAATCGGCTTCGATGACCTGAAGGACCCGGAGGCGATCGCCAATTGGCCGCTGACGCTGAATCGCGATGGCGCGCGGACGCCATTGCCGTGGTGCGCTGTCTCGCCGGGTTTGGGCTTTTCGTCGGGCAAGCCGTGGTTGCCGCTGGGCGATGACCATGCCGCACTGACGATAAGCGCGCAGGACGGCGATCCGGAATCGATGCTGGCCTTCACCCGGACGCTTGTGGCGTTGCGCAACGACAGCGACGCGCTGCTGCTCGGCGCGATGCGCGTCATTGAGGCATCGGACCAGATGCTGGTGTTTGACCGGTCAGTGGCCGGTGAGACGATGCTGTGTGTTTTCAATCTGGGCGAAAAGCCAGTTCGCTGGGCACCGGCCGAGCCCGCTCGCTGGCAGATCGTTGCGCAGGTCGGGACGGTTGATGATTGGGCGCTGGGCCGCTTTTCCGGCTATGTAGCAAGGACGATCGATCAATGAACGCGATCACAATGGTCGGTCGGATTGGCGCCGCGATGGCGCTGGTGGCGGCAATCCCCGCTTATGCCGAACCGGTCGCCGGGCTCGCCTCGCCGGGCAATGTCGTGGCGGTCTCGGTCGATGTCGATGGCGACGGCCGCGTGCTGTATGAAGTGAAGCGCAACGGCAAGCCGATCATCACCCCGTCGCGGCTCGGTTTCCTGTTCACCGATGCGCGCAAGATTGAGCGCGGGCTGAAATTCGTCAGCCAGTCGGCGCGTGACGAGGACGGCAATTGGACCCAGCCCTGGGGCGAATGGCAGTCGATCCGCAATCATTTCCGTGAACTGCGCGTGCGCTTTCAGGAATCAAGCGGGCTGATGCGCCAGATGGATGTCGTGTTCCGGCTATATGATGACGGCGTCGGCTTTCGCTATGAATTTCCTGATCAACCCAATCTGAAGCAAGCCAATATCGCCGATGAGTTGACCGAATTCGCCTTCGCGCAGGACGGGACGGCGTGGTGGAAGCCCGCCTTTCTGTGGAACCGCGAGGAGTATCTCTACAACAAGACGCCGCTGTCGGCGGTTGGGACGGCGGATACGCCAGTGACGATCAAGCTTGCGGACGGCACGCATGTCGCGCTCCATGAAGCGGCTTTGGTCGATTATTCGGGCATGGCGGTGTCGCGCGGAGAGGGCACGACGCTGCGGGCGACGCTGACGCCCGGCGCGGGCAAGCCCAAGGTGACCAAGACCGGCGCCTGGTTCACGCCGTGGCGCACGCTGATCATCGCCGATAATGCGGCGGGCCTGTATATGAGCCATCTGATGCTCAACCTGAACGAGCCCAACAAATTGGGCGATATGAGCTGGTTCAAGCCGGGCAAATTCGCTGGCGTATGGTGGAACATGATCAAGGGCAACTGGTCCTGGGCGCGCGGACCCAAGCACGGTGCCACCAATGAGAACGTCAAGAAATATATCGATTTTGCCGCCGCCAGCGGCATCCATGACGTGCTGGTCGAGGGCTGGAATGTCGGCTGGGACGGTGACTGGTTCGGCAATGGCAACGACATGGACTTTGCCCAGCCGACCGCCGATTTCGACGCCAATATGCTTGCCGCCTATGGCAAGAAAAAGGGCGTCCGCTTGATCGGCCACCACGAAACGGGCGGTGCTGCCAGCCATTATGAAGACCAGTTCGACAAGGCGTTCAAATTCGCCGCTGATCATGGCGAGATGGTCGTGAAGACCGGCTATGTCACCGATGCCGCGCAGATCGAACGCGTCGACGCCGATGGCACCAAATTGCGCGAGTGGCATGAAGGCCAGTGGATGTCGAACCACTTCATCCGCGTGGCCCTTGCCGCTGCCAAATATCATGTCGCGTTCGACAGCCATGAACCGATCAAGGGCACTGGCCTGCACCGCACCTATCCCAATTGGGTGGCGCGAGAGGGATCGCGCGGCATGGAATATAACGCCTGGAGTGCCAAGAATCCGCCCGATCATGAGGCGAACCTGATCTTCACCCGCATGCTCGAAGGGCCGATGGATTTCACCCCCGGCGTGCTCAGCCTGACGGGCAGCGACGACAGCCCGATCCTGTCGACCATCGCCAAGCAGCTGGCGCTCTATGTCGTGCTCTATTCACCCGTGGTGATGGCTGCCGATACGCCGGAAAACTATGCGAAATACCCAGCCGCCTTCCAGTTCATCAAGGATGTGCCTACCGACTGGGTCGATACCCGCATGCTGAACGGCGAAGTCGGTGATTATGCAACGATCGTCCGCCGCCCACGCGGCAGCGATGACTGGTTCCTGGGCGCAGTCGGCGATGAAGATGCCCGCAAGCTCGACGTGAAGCTCGATTTCCTCGATCCGGGCAAAACCTACACCGCGCAAATCTATCGCGACGGCGACGATGCCACTTATGCCACCGACAAGCGCCATTCGATCGTGATCGAGACGCGCAAGGTAAAGCAGGGCGACACGCTGACGCTAGCGCTGGCACCGGGCGGCGGGCAGGCGATCCGCTTTGTTGCGAAGGGTAAGGGCCAATGATCATGAAGCTGGTGGCCCTTATCGGCGCGGTGCTGCTCGGTATGGGCGGTGCGCAGGCGGCAACGCCCACCAATGAGGGCAGCTTTGTCGATCTGCCCAAATTCGGATCTGCCAATATTGGCGCTGCGCACGTCACGATCTGGCTCCCGCCCGGCTACGCGCGTGGCAAGCAGCGCTATGGCGTCGTCTATATGCACGATGCCGAGAATCTGTTCTTCCTGGAAAAGTCCAATTTCAACAAAATCTGGGCGGCCGACAAATCGGTGATGCGGCTTGTCGCCGACAAGGCGATCGATCCGGTCATCATCGTCGGCATTTACAGCCACGGCCTGGATCGCCCACGGACCTATATGCCACAGCGCGTCTTTGAATCGCTGTCTCCCAAAGTGCGCGGCGAGGGCCAGGACTTCCTGAAAGGGCCAATCCGTTCGGATGCCTATTTGAAGTTTCTAACCGCCGAGCTCAAACCAATGATCGACCAGCGGTATCGCACCAAGCGTGACCGGGATCATACGGCCATTGTCGGTTCGAGCATGGGCGGACTAATCTCGCTTTATGCCATTGCCGAATATCCGCAGATATTTGGGATCGATCCGATCAAGGCGGACGAAAACCGGGCGGAGATCACTGCTGCATGGACCCGGTATCTGACCGAGCGGCTCGGCCCGCCGGCTGGCCGCCACATCTGGTTCGATCACGGCGACCAGACGCTCGACCAATATTATGGCGCGTGGCAGACAAAGATCGATGCAGCGCTCATCAATGTTGGCTGGCAGCCGCAGCGCGATTTTGAAACGCGCAGCTACCCCGGCACCGCGCATGAAGAAAACGCCTGGAACGCCCGGCTCGATGAGATTTTCCGCTGGCTGCTGGGCCGCCATGTGAATGACTAAAGCGCGGTTCCGCATCGTCATTCTGGGCGGCGGTACGGCGGGCTGGATAGCCGCCAATCTGTTCGCCCATGGCTGGGGCAAGGTAAAGGGCAATCGCTTCGCGCAGATCACCGTCGTTGAATCCCCCGACATTGGCAGTATTGGCGGCTATTATTCGGCAATCTCATGACATTGCTTGCTTGCGGGCTATGGGACTTTCCCCGATGATAGCCGGATGCAAGCCGTATCAGGTGGCGACCGGATGGCGGTGATTGATGATTTCATCGCCCGGTGCGGGATGAACTTCCCCTCGCATCGCGATATGCTGGCCGCGCTGGCCTGACCCTCCGAACAAAGGACTGATCATGGCCCTCGCGCCCGCTCAACCAACCGCCACCGCCGATACCGGGCAGGGGGTGAACGCGCCCGATCTGCAGATTTTCGTCTTCGCCCTGTTCTTCATCTTTGGCGGCATCACCAGTTTGAACGATGTCATCATTCCAAAGCTGAAAGACCTGTTCACGCTCAATTATTTTCAGGCGCTGCTGGTGCAATCGGCCTTTTTCGCGGCCTATTTCATCTTCTCGATCCCCGCTGCCGCGATTGTGCGCAAGGCGGGCTATATGCGCTCGGCCTCGATTGGGCTGGTGATCATGACGGCCGGGTGCCTGTTGTTCATCCCGGCATCGCAATCGGGCCAATTCGGTGTGTTCCTGTTTGCCCTGTTCGTGCTGGCGGCGGGGATCACAATGGTTCAGGTCGTCGCCAATCCGCTGATCTCACTGCTCGGCAAACCGGCAACGGCGCATAGCCGACTGACTTTTGCGCAAGCGTTCAACTCGCTTGGCACGACGATCTTCCCGATCGTCGGCGGCTATCTGATCCTTGGCAGCCTCGCGAAGGTCGATCCGAAGACGCTCAGCGGCGCTGCGCTCGATGCCTATCGCACGGCGGAAACGCAGGTCGTGGTGAACACCTATCTCGCGCTGGCGCTGGCGCTGGTGATCGTCGCGGGCGTGGTGTGGACGCGGCGCAATCGCTTGCCCAATGTCGTTGAGGACAGCGGCAGTGTGCTGCGCGCCTTCAATCTGCTGGAGCGGCCGCGTTTCGGGTTCGGTGCGGCCTGCATCTTTCTATATGTCGGGGCGGAAGTCGCCATCGGGTCGCTGATCGTCAATTATCTGATCCAGGCCGATGTCTTCGGCATCGGGGCGTCCACCGCGGGCACCTATGTCGGCTTTTACTGGGGCGGCGCGATGGTGGGGCGGTTCATTGGCGCGGTCGTGCTGCGGCTGGTGTCTCCGGGCATGGTACTGGCCGCGGTGGCGGCTGGATCGATCACGCTGATCCTGCTTTCGGCGAATAGTACGGGGCCAATGGCAGGTTGGTCGCTGCTGCTGATCGGGCTGATGAATTCGATCATGTTCCCGACGATTTTCTCGCTCGCCAGCGAAGGGCTGGGCAAGCGCGCGGCAGAAGGATCGGGCATCATCGCGATGGCGATCGTTGGCGGCGCGGTGATCCCGCCGCTGACGGGCCTGATCGCTGACGCGAGCAGCCTGCGGTTCGCGCTGATCCTGCCCGCCGCCTGTTATGCGATCATCGCGGCCTATGGGGTTTATGCGCGGCGGCCCGCGATGGCCGGCTGATTCCGCCGCTACCCGTTGGCCAAGCCCTGATCACGGCCCCAGGCACCGTTGCGCCATCGCCTGCTTGCCGCTGATCGGCCAAGGCGTTAAGTTCGCGCTTCGTTCCATGGGAAGGCCAGAGATTTGGACCCGTTCGTGATCATTTTCATCCTCGCGTCACTCGTGCTTGGCCTGGGTATTGGCTGGATGCTCGGCGGGCGCGGCGCCGCACAGGCGCGCGCGGAGCGTGACGCGCGGGCGGAGGATTTCCGCCGGGCGATCGTCGATCTGGCGGGCGCGGAAGAGCGCGCCAAGGGCGTCGCCGCAATCGCCGCGACGCTGGAGCAGGTGCGCGATGAACGCGACACGGCGCGCACCGATCTCGCCACGCTCAAGGCGCAAGCGGGCGCGTTCGAGGCTCGGCTGGCGGAGCTGCGCGAGGCAAAGGACGTGATGGCCGCGCAATTCGCTGATGTCTCGACCAAGCTGTTGACCGACGCACAGGAGAATTTCCTGCGCCGCGCCGATGAGCGGTTCAAGCAATCCGAGGAGACGGCGGGGCAAAATCTCCGCTCGATGCTCCAGCCGGTCAGTGATCGGCTCAGCCGCTATGAGGAGACGGTCAAGAAGGTCGAGACCGATCGGACCAGCGCGTTCGATCAGCTCAAGGGCCAGTTGGAGGGGCTGCGCATCGGCCAGGAAAAGGTTTCAAGCGAGGCCGCCAAGCTCGTCAATTCGCTCCGCAACGCGCCCAAATCGCGCGGGCGCTGGGGTGAGCAACAGCTCAAAAACGTGCTCGAAACCTGCGGCCTCTCTGAACATACCGATTTCCAGACCGAGGTCAGCGTCGCTGGCGGCGATGATGAGGGCGGGCGGCTGCGCCCCGATGCGATCGTCCGCGTGCCTGGCGGTCGGGCGCTGGTGATCGATGCCAAGGTGTCGCTCAACGCCTATCAGGATGCGTTTGGCGCGGTCGATGAGGAGGAACGGCAAAAGGGGTTGGCGCTGCATGCCGCCTCAATGCGCGCGCATGTCAACGGGCTCGGCAACAAGGCCTATTGGAGCCAGTTCGCCGATGCGCCCGATTATGTCATCATGTTCGTGCCCGGCGAACATTTCCTGTCGGCGGCGTTGGAGCATGACCCAACCCTGTGGGATTTCGCCTTCGAAAAACGCGTGCTGCTGGCGACGCCAACCAATTTGATCGCGATTGCGCGCACCGTCGACGCCGTCTGGCGCCAGGAAAAAATGGCCAAGCAGGCGCAGGAAATCGGTATGCTCGGCAAGGAGCTGTACGAACGCCTCGCCAAGGCGGCGGGCGATTTGCGCAAGGTCGGCGGTGGGCTGACCAGTGCGGTCAATAATTACAATATCTTTGTGAGCAGCTTCGAAAGCCGCGCGCTGGTCACCGCCCGCAAATTCCGCGACCTCAGCATCGATACTGGTCCGCGCGAGATCGAGGACGTGCCGCCAGTGGAAGCGCTCGCCCGCTATGGCGACGCGCTGCCCCTGATCGAGGATTTGGGCGAGGCGGTGGAGTAGGGCGCGCGAAAAGGGGGTAGCGAAGCGGCTCCCAACGTGATTGAACGGGAACGCCTCAGCGCTACCGCAGCCCTACAGCCGCATCTCTTGCCTCGTTAACTGCACAAGCAGAATCGCTGTCAGGGCGTGACGCGGGTCAGTCGGATATCGACCTCACGATCGACATAATCCCATTCGGCGCATTCGCGCAGCCGCACCAGCATGTGGTCGAACTCGGCTTCTTGATCGGGCGCGAATTCGAACCAGGTCAGGAAGTCGAAGGGTTCGCCATGATCGCGCGAATGATAGAGTTTGCGGGCGACACCCGGCAGATAATCGAGCCCGATCGGCAAATGCGATCCCTGTTCATAGACGGCGCGACGCTCGTCCTGCGCCATTGCCCACCATTCGGCCGATTTGCGGATCGGGATCAGTGCCGCGCGGGTAGAGGCGGGGCGCCCCAATCCTTCCTGCTTTGCCTGCAGTGCTGTGCGTTCAGGCGCTGTGGTGTAGCGCAAATTGCTACCGGCACCGCGCAGTGTCCATGCTGGAGTGCCTGCACTGGCCTCGGCATCGATGGCCAGAAAGCGCGCCGAGGGCAGGCTTGCCCCGCGAAATTCGCGAATTGACGTGATCTGCCACTGCCCCGCATCGGCACCGACAAATCGGCTGAGGGTAATGGGTGCGCGCTCAGTCATAATACCTCATGATGGTTGGCGCTGACTTTCAGCGCTGATTGGAAAATCTGCAACGGGCGGGCAAGCGCGGACATCGCGCTTACCCGATGGCAAGGACAAGCTTGTTGATCGTACCGTCAGCGCTCGCGGCGGGTACCGCGCTGCAGATCAGCACTTCATTGTCGCCATGCGCGGCCGAGGTTTCTCTGAAATAGGCAACCGCACCGGCAACTAACGGCGTTTTGCACGCCCCACAGGCACCCTCGCGACAGCCGAATTCGGGTGTCAGGCCCGATGCTTCGGCAAATTCGAGCAAGCTGCCTGCACCGGGTGCCCAGACGCCATGGTCGCCCGCTGCATTGAAGACGACGTCAATGGGGATCGCGGATGGTTCGGCTTTCGGGGCGACACTGCGGTTTTCGGTCTGACGCTTCAGCGACGCAGGGCCGAACGCTTCGGCAAAAATGCGATGATCTGCGACGCCGTGGCTCGTCAGGGCGTCATAGATCGCTTGCATGAAGCCCGGCGGCCCGCACATGTAGAAATCATAGAGTTGGAATCCCAGATACTTCTCCAATATGCCCGCGGACAGGATGCCCTGTTCTTCATAATCCTTACCGATCACGGCATCATCGGTTTCCTGCAGCAGGCGGATGATCGTCAATTTGCCGTTCGCTCGCTCAACCAGGCGGTCTAGTTCGCCATCAAAGCCGCGCTCAGCCTTGGTGCGGGCGGCGTAAAAGAAGGTGATCGGGCGCATCGCACCGGTGCGTTCGCCGTCATCGACCAAGTGCGTGATCATCGCGAGGATAGGCGTGATGCCAACGCCCGCCGCAATCATGACGACAGGGTGGGTCGGGGACGTGTCGATGATGAAATCGCCGTCGGGCTCGCGGCAGTCGATCGTGTCACCGACAGCGATCGCGTCGTGCAAATGGCTTGAACCCGTGCCAAGCTTCCGCACGCTGATGCGCAATTGCTGCGCAGACGGCGCAACAGAGACCGTATAGGTCCGCAGCAGGGGTGGTTCACCGCCGGGCTGTGCTAACCGGATCGGCAGATGCTGTCCGGCGCGGTGTGGGGCCATCGCCGCGCCATCGGCGGGTTCGAGGTAGAAGGATTTGATCACCGCACTTTCCGCCACGATCTGCGTGATCCTGAATTTACGCCAGTCGGAACGGGAAGATGACGTGGTCGTCGACGACATTGGGGTGCTCCGTTAGTAATCAGTGAAATGATGGTCTCGCACGCGCCACGTGCGCCACAATCAGATCCAAAAGTCGATCCGTCAGCGAGCTGCAGGCAGCACCGGCAAAGGTCAGGAAATCCTCAAGGTCGGTGCGATCGACAGAGGCCAGCTGGGCCTGCAGCATCTGGCGAGCCCGGAAGAACCTGGTTTTGACGGTGGCGGGTAGGATATCCAGCGCGACGGCTGCCTCGTCTACTGTCATCCCCTCGATCTCGCGCAGAACGAAGACGATCCGGTAGATGTCCGGCAAACGGCTCAACGCTTGTTCAAGCGCTTGTTGTAATTGCACGTTGGCGACATGCTGTTCCGGGGTCGGCTGGCCAGCCGGATGCCCCCTGTCATCGCTCCGGCCAGACTCAATTCCCAACGCGTCAGCTTCCCCGATAAGGGGGGCGCGGCGACGCGCGGAGCGGCGTCGGGTCAACGCTTCGTTGATGACGATGCGGGTCAGCCAGGTCGACAGCTTTGATCTGCCCTCAAAGCTGTCGATCGCCGCAAATGCCTTCAGATACCCGCTTTGCACGGCATCTTCCGCCTCTCCGCCGTCCTTCAGGACCGCCCAGGCCGCCCGAAACAGGCGTTGGTTGTTCTGGGTCGCAATGAACCGAACTGCGCCGGAATCGCGCGCCCGAAACAGGTCGGCCAAGACGGCATCGTCCATCTCGGCGTAATCAAGCGCGTCGGATCGCATCAACGCTCGCCCGCGCGCGCGTCACGGACCGATGTCAAAAAGTCTCGACGCAGATCCCGATCCTCTCGGAAATCCCCTAGCCAGCATTCTGTTCGCATCGTGACCCCGCGCTGATTAACCCCGCGAGTCGCCATACACCCATGCGTAGCGTCAATCACCACCGCAACACCGCGCGGGGCGAGAACCTCCCACAGCGTCATCCCGATTTGCTGGGTCAAGCGTTCCTGCAATTGCAGCCGCCGGGAGTACGCGTCCACCAGCCGTGACAGTTTTGAAATGCCCACGACGCGGTCGCGCGGCCGATAGCCGACATGCGCCACGCCAATGATGGGGGCCATGTGGTGTTCGCAGGTGGATACCAGCGGGATATCGCAAAGCAGGACGGTTTCCCGATACGATTCCGCCTCGGCGAATGTCCGGCTGAGCAACGCAGTGGGATCAATTGCATAGCCCGAAAACCATTCATCATAGGCGCGGGCGACGCGCGCTGGCGTGTCGACCAATCCTTCGCGCGCCGGGTTGTCCCCCGCTGCCTTGATCAGGGTGCGCACCGCCGCTTCTATTTCCATTTGGCTCGGCTTTCCGGGCCTTGCGGGCAGGTCTGGCGATACTTGTTCGACTGATGCCGTTTGGCCCAATTCCGTCTGGTCCAATCCCCCCTGGCATGATGAAAGCTTCAAAAATCATTCCTTCGTCAGTCGACACTAGTTCGGAGGACCGCGCTAATCCGGACATGGGGGCCATCTCCGGGCGATCTCGCAGACCCATACGGCTATTAGATGCCGGAGCGCTGCCTGGGTTTCCATATTTCTGCGAAAAAATGCTTACGGCGAAATCGGGGCCCTTAGCCGCGCCGCTGCCCCAGCACTTCATAGGCCATCACCGCCGTCGCCACCGCGGCATTCAGGCTGTCGGCCTTGCCCAACATGGGGATCTTCACCAGCAAATCGCATGCGACGGCATAGTCATCGGGCATGCCCTGCGCTTCATTGCCGGTCAGCAAAAAGGTCGGCGCGGCATAATCCGCCGCGCGGTAATCTGTGTCGGTATCCAGGCTCAGCCCGACCAGCTGGCCCGGGCCGGCGCGGAGCCAGGTGATGAAATCGGCCCAGCCGCACTGCACGATCGGCACGGTGAACAGCGCGCCCATGCTCGCGCGCACCGCCTCTACCGAGAAAGGATCGACGCACTCGCCGATCAGGATCAGCCCGCCCGCGCCGACCGCATCGCCGGTGCGCAGGATCGTGCCAAGATTACCGGGATCGCGCAGCCGCTCGGCGACCAGCCAAATGTCAGCACGCGTCCGGTCAAGCGACGCGAGCGACCGGGCAAATTCGGCGAACACGCCGACCACCGCTTGCGGGTTATCCTTGCCCGATAATTTTGACAGGATGTCGGGCGAGGTCTCGATCGCCTCGCCACCCGCCGCCTCGACATCGGCGATCAGCGCGGTGACCAGCGGGTGAGTGGCGCTGTCGCGGGCAAAAAACAGGAATTGCGGCAGCCGCCCGCTCTCGCGCGCCTCCGTCAGGATACGCAAGCCCTCGGCCAGGAACAGCCCTGCTTCGCGGCGGTGGCGCTTTTCGCGCAGCTGGCGCACGCGCTTGATCAGGGGGTTGGAGTAAGCGGTGATTTCGCGCGGCATTGGCGGGATCAATCCTCGCCGAACTTCGCCTCGACCAGCTCGGCTAGCGCGTCCACGGCGGCCTGGGCGCCGTCGCCCTCGGCGCTGATCGTGATGTGATCGCCCATCGCGGCGCCCAGCATCATCAGCCCCATGATGGATGTGCCGGTGACCGGCGAGCCATCCTTCACCACCGCGACATCGACTGGCAGGGTGGAGGCGAGCGTCACGAATTTCGCGCTGGCCCGTGCATGCAGGCCGCGACGATTGGTGATGGTGACCGTGCGAAAAACCTTGCTCACGCGGCGGCTTCGCCCAGCACTTCGGACGCGACTGAGATATATTTGCGCCCCGCTTCGCGTGCAGCGGCCACGGCGTCGGTCACTTTCATCGATTTGCGCGCGCCTTCCAGGCGAATCAGCATCGGCAAATTAATCCCGGCGATCACCTCAACCCGGCCGGTTTCCATCAACGAAATGGCGAGGTTAGACGGTGTACCGCCGAACAAATCGGTCAGCACGATCACGCCCTGGCCGGTTTCCACTGCCTTGATGGCGCTGGCGATATCGGCGCGGCGGCCCTCCATATCGTCATCCGGGCCAATCGAAATGGTGGCAATATGGTCTTGCTTGCCGACGACATGCTCCATCGCCGTCACAAATTCTTCGGCCAGGCGGCCATGGGTAACGAGTACCAGCCCGATCATTGCCGCCCGATCACTTTAGAAAAATCCCCACAATCATGCCCAGAAATATGCCCGTCCATCGTCACACAATAATCGGCGTCACTGGAATAGCCTCGAGCGAGTCCTGCGACGCGGCCCCCAGATCGCGGTGCGTAACCGTGGGCGAAAAACCCGCGTCGCGCAACCGCTTCGCCATCCGGTCAGCGACATGCACCGAACGATGTCTTCCGCCGGTACACCCGAAAGCGATCGTGACATAGGATTTTCCCTCGGCCCGGTAGCGCGGCAGCAGCAGCAGGATCATCGCGTCGATTGCCGCCATCGCCTCTGCATAAGCCGGATCGGCGATGATATAGGCGCTGACATCGGCATCGAGCCCGGTCCCCGGGCGCAGGGCATCGTCCCAATGCGGATTGCGCAGGAAACGCACGTCCAGCACCAGATCGGCATCCCGCGGCAACCCGCGCGCAAAGCCGAATGACATCACCGATAGAGTCGGCCCACTCAACCCTTCACGGGCAAAGGTCGATCGAATTTTCTGCGCGAGTTCGTTGCTCGACAAACTGGTGGTGTCGATCAGCCGATTCGCCCATCGGCGCAGCGGCGCGAGCAATTCGCGCTCGCGGGCGATGCCGTCGGACGCTGGCCGATCAAGCGCAAGCGGGTGGCGTCGGCGGGTTTCCGAATAGCGTCGTTCAAGCTCGGCGCCGCTGCAATCGAGGAAAAGCGTGCCAATTTCATGGCCGTGATCGGCCCGCAGCGTCTTGATTCGTTTGACGATGGTATCGGGGTCGAAATCGCGGGTTTGCGCGCCGATTCCCAGCGCGAGCGGCCGGGCATTATCACCGCCGCTGGGGGGCTGGGCCGTCGCCAGCAACCGATCCAGCAGCAGCAGCGGCAGATTGTCGACCACCTCCCAGCCAAGATCCTCCAGCGTTTTCAGCGTGGTCGATTTGCCCGCACCCGACATGCCAGTGACAAGCAGGATATCCTTTGATCCTGGCCGCGTCACGCCGCTGCGCCAAGTCGCTGAAGGGCAAGTTCAACCTTGATCGGGGCCGATGCATGTCCCCCTTCCAGGGCAACCACGGCAATATCGATCCCGGCAATGCGCCTGCTTTGCTGTTCAGGGGGCATACGCTCAACATTCTCGGCCAATGCGATCAACAAGGCGACGGGAACCCGATCGCGATTGGGCATCGACATGATGCCAAGCCCGCGTACCTCGATCTTCCCGGCAATCGTTGCGGGTGCTGCCGCCAGCAATTGCTTCCCGGATCGAATCAGCATTGTGTAATCGTCGCTGACAAGCTGCGCGCCGCGATCGATCAAGCGGAGCGCCAGATCGGATTTCCCCGCGCCCGAAGGCCCCTCGATCAGGACGGCAAGGTCACCAATCGCAACGCAGGATGCGTGCAGCGTCTCGGAAGAAACGATGGTCATCGACGCGCCTCGTTCATGACATCTCCGCCAAGGGCAGCCTGACGACGAATCGCGCGCCATTGTGCTGGTCGCTGCGCGATTCGACGGCAATTTTCCCTTGATGGCCCTCGATGATGGTCCGCGCAATGGCAAGGCCAAGCCCGGAATGTTTGCCAAATGCTTCTTCCGTCGGCCTTATTGACTGAAAGCGGCGGAAAACCTGCTCTCTGGACTCTTCGGGGACGCCGGGCCCCTCATCCTCGACCGCAATTTCAACCTCGCGCGCGTCCACCACCAGCGATATCGCAATCAGGCCGTCATTGGGCGAAAACGAAATCGCATTGTCGATCAGGTTTTCGAATACGCGTTCCAGCCGGGTATCTTCCCCAAGCACCAGCAATGGTTTGTCGTGGCGATGGTCGGCCAGCATTCTAACCCCGCGTTCGATGCCGCGCTGCGTGCGCGCATTGAGCAATGCGTCGATCATCGCGCCGATATCGACGGGTTCAAATTTGGCCCGGCTAAGCTGGGCGTCGAGCCGTGATGCTTCGGAAATGTCGCTGATCAGCCGATCGAGCCGATGGACATCGTCGCGGACGATCGACAGCAGTTTTTCCTGGAGCACCGGTTCACGCACCATGCCCAGCCCCTCAACCGCAGAGCGAAGCGAGGCGAGCGGGTTTTTCATTTCGTGCGTCACATCGGCGGCAAATGCTTCGGTCGCATCAATCCGGGCGCGAAGCGCCTGGCTCATGTCCGACAGGGCGCGCGCCAGCATGCCGATCTCGTCACCGCGCGAGGGGAGCCGGGGGACCACGACTTCACGGGCGCGGCCCAGCCTGACTCGCACGGCGGCCAGCGCCAGCCGACGTAGCGGGCGGACGATCGTGCGCGCCAAAAACAGCGAGAGCAAAATCGACGCAATCGACACGACCAGCAGCACCAGGCTTAGCCGAAACCGCTCGAGTCGCACCGTTTGGGTGATGTCCCGTGCGTTGATCGCGGTCATTACCACTGTGCTACCGCGACTTTGGCCGGGCAGTGGCGCAGCTGCTGTGATGACGGGCGTGCGATCAGGCGCGCGCCAAACCGTCGCGACGGCTTGCTGCGTCTGTTGGGCGATGGGCACGTCTGGCCAGGTTTGGCCCGCGCGGCGTTCGCGATACAGCGGTGCGCGCTCTGCCCCGACCACCGTGTCGATCAGCGCATCCAGGAACCGACCCGCGCGCGCACCGCTGCCTTCAGTGTCGGGATCGACCAGGGTGAAATTACGCAATCCCATCGCGCGGCTATCGGCGGTCTGGGCGCCGGTTGCATCGAACAGGCGCAGCCTTGTGCCGGTGCTACGGGCAAGATCAATCGCCAACGCCTCGCGCGCCTTTGGCTGGGCCGCGGCAAGAGCCTCTGCGATCAGCCGCGCCTCCCGCTTGGCCTGCGCGACCCGGCTATCGACGATGCGGCTGCGGAAACTGTCGAGATAGAAAAAACCGCCAGCCAGCATGGCGAGCGCGAAGATGTTGACCGCCAAAATACGGCGGGTGAGGGAGACGCGCCCCGACCAGCGCAGAGAAAGATCGCTATCACGATCGTCGCCGTGGCGCGGGCTACTCCTCTGAGAATCGATAGCCAGCGCCATAAAGCGTTTCAATCGCGTCAAATTCCGGGGCCACTTGGCGGAATTTGCGACGGACGCGCTTGATGTGGCTGTCGATGGTCCGGTCGTCGACATAGATGTCGTCCTGATAAGCCGCATCCATTAATTGATTGCGGGTCTTCACGATGCCGGGGCGTTGCGCCAGCGTTTCGAGGATGAGGAATTCTGTCACGGTGAGCGTAACGGGGTTGCCTTCCCAGGTCACGCGGTGCCGGGCCGGGTCCATGGCCAATTTGCCGCGTTCCAATATTTCAGACGGCACTTGCTCTTCACCGGGTGCTGTCGGTTGCGATAGTTCGGTCCGGCGCAGGATCGCTTTGATGCGGGCGATCAGAAGCCGTTGTGAAAATGGTTTGGCGATATAGTCGTCGGCACCCATGGCGAGGCCAAGGGCTTCGTCGAGCTCATCATCTTTCGAGGTGAGAAAAATCACCGGCATCACGCTTTTTTCGCGCAGCCGACGGAGCAATTCCAGGCCATCCATCCGTGGCATCTTGATATCGAAAATGGCGAGATCAGGTGGGTTGTCGATCAGTGCCTTCAACGCGGTCTCGCCATCTGAATAGACGCGGGTCAAAAATCCTTCGGCCTGGAGCGCGATGGAGACCGAGGTGAGAATGTTGCGATCATCATCGACAAGCGCGATCGTAGCCGTCATCGGCGGTGCAAGCCTTTTATTACCGGCGCTTGGCCTAGGACAAAGCGCCGCGCGGCTCAACTCCTTGTCGCATTCGCTGGTTTGACCGTTTGGGCGATGGGCGATATGCGCCGAATCAGTATACGTATGCGCAAGCATCGCTAGGGACATTTCTGGGAGAGATCATCGTGACCGAACGCACCCCCAATAAGGGCCTAAGCGCTCAGGGATTCGCCACGAAGGCAAAGCTCCATTGGAATCTGATCACGGCCCCGCTCGTCGAAGCGGCGCTTGCGCGGGGCGAGGGGCATTTGGCTGCGGACGGTCCGTTGGTGGTCGCAACCGGCCAGCACACTGGGCGCAGCGCGCAGGATAAGTTCATCGTCCGTGATGCCGAAACCGAAAACACGGTGTGGTGGGGCAAGACCAACAAAGGCATGACGCCTGAACATTTCGCCGCGCTGAAGGCCGATTTCATCGCCGCGCTCGGCGAAAAAGACACCTTGTTCGTCCAGGACCTGTTCGGCGGATCGCAGCCTGAGCACCGCGTCCGCGTTCGCGTGATCAACGAACTCGCCTGGCACAATCTGTTCATCCGCACGATGTTGGTGCGCCCGGCGGCTGAGGAGCTGCCCGGCTTCGATCCCGAATATACGATTATCGATCTGCCCAGCTTCCGCGCCGATCCCGCGCGTCATGGCTGCCGCAGCGAGACGGTCATCGCGGTCAATTTCACCGAAAAGCTGATCCTGATCGGTGGCACCGCTTATGCGGGTGAGATGAAGAAATCGGTGTTCGGCCTGCTCAACTATCTGCTGCCCATCGATGGCATTATGCCGATGCATTGTTCTGCCAATATTGGTCCGAACGGCGATACGGCGGTTTTTTTCGGCCTGTCGGGCACGGGCAAGACGACGCTTTCGGCCGATGCCAGCCGCACGCTGATCGGCGATGACGAGCATGGCTGGTCGGATACGGCGGTCTTCAATTTTGAAGGCGGCTGCTACGCCAAGATGATCCGCCTGTCGGCCGAAGCCGAGCCTGAAATTTTCGCGACCACCAAGCGCTTCGGCACGGTGCTCGAAAATGTCGTGATGGACCCCGACACGCGCCAGCTCGACTTTGACGACGCGACGCTCGCCGAGAATAGCCGTGGTTCCTACCCGATCGACTTCATCCCCAATGCGTCCGAACATAATATGGGGCCGGTGCCGAAGAATATCGTGATGCTGACGGCTGACGCATATGGCGTCCTCCCGCCGATCGCGAAGCTCACCCCCGATCAGGCGATGTACCATTTCCTGTCGGGCTATACCGCGCGTGTCGCCGGCACCGAGATTGGCGTGACCGAACCAGATGCGACCTTCTCGACCTGTTTCGGCGCGCCCTTCATGCCGCGCCACCCGAGTGTCTATGGCAATCTTCTCAAGGAGCGGATCGCCAAGGGCGGGGTCGATTGCTGGCTGGTCAACACCGGCTGGTCGGGCGGCAAGGCGACGATGCCGGGCATCAAGCGCATGCCGATCAAGGCGACGCGCGCGCTGCTCAATGCTGCGCTCGACGGCAGCCTCAACGATGCCGAGTTCCGCACCGATCCCAATTTCGGCTTCAAGGTGCCGGTGGCGGTGGCTGGCGTCGATTCGGCGATCCTCGATCCGCGCAACACTTGGGTCGACAAGGCGGCTTATGACGCGACTGCAGCCAAGCTGGTCGACCAGTTCGTCGAGAATTTCGCGCAATTTGCGGACCATGTCGATGAGGGCGTCCGACAATCGGCCCCCAAGGTACACCAGACCGCCTGACCGGCCCGCTCCTCCGGGCCTTCCTAACCGAAAGCCCGACCAATGACTGACCACTCGCCCCGTTTGTTTGAGGCCGACGCTGCCGTGCGGCACGTCGGGCTCGGTTTGCTGGAACGCACCCTGCCGCGCCCCGAATGGACGCATGAGGCCCATCTCGCCGCGACGACCTGGCTGGTCGTCGAGCGCCGCGATATCGACCTCGACGCTGATCTGCGCGGGATCATCTCACGCTATAACGAGAGCGTCGGCGGGGTGAATGACGCGACGCAGGGCTATCACCACACGATCACTTGCTGCTTCCTGGCGGCGGTGCGCGATCATGTGCGGGAGACGGAAGGGCAGGGGCTGGCGGAGCGGGTGAACGCGCTGCTGCTGTCGCCGCGCGGGCGACGCGATTGGCCGCTGCGCTTTTACGCGCGGGAGCGGCTGTTTTCGGTCGAGGCTCGGCTTACGTCGGTGACGCCGGACCTTCCATTGGACGCGCTCCCGGACAGTGCCGATGGTCGCGCGCACCACCCCTAGCGACTAGCTGATTACCGCCATTTCATATAGCATGTCAGCATAGGCCACCATGCTGTCGACCATGCCGAGCACCTTTGCATTGGTCGATTCAATCACGAAGAATTCGTTCGGGGCATGCGCGCCGCTGCCATAGCCGGGGCCGAACTGGCCGGCGGGGATGGCGACGGGGGGCTGGGTGAAGACCGAGCCCGGCCAGGAACCGGGGCTGCGCGGCGAGATCGCCACATCCGCACCCATCCGCGCATAGACCGCCTTTTCCGCACGGATCAGGCGACTGTCTTCGGCTGTTTCGGTGGGATCATACCCACCGCTGACATTGACCTCGATGTCGCCAAAGCCACGCTTGATCAAATGCGCGCGCAGCTTGGCCTCGGCCTCCTTGAAGGTCTGGTTCGGCACCAGTCGGCATTCCAGCTTTGCCTCGGCGCGACCGGGCAGCACGGTTTTGCCACCGGGGCCCATATACCCCGCGACCAGACCCTGGATGTTGACCGTTGGTTGCCCGGCCAAACGCTGCAATGCCACCGGCCAGGGTTCGTCATTGATCCAGGTCTTGATGCCAACCGCCTCCTTCAATTCCTTTTCGCTGTGCTTGGTGCTCGCCTCAATGATCAGCGCCTTTTCACGGGCGGTTAGCGGGCGGACATTGTCGAACCAGCCGTCAATAGCCGGCGTGTGTCCATCAGGGCCGACAAGCGTGTTGAGTGCCTGAACGAGCCGCCAGACCGGGCTGTCAACCATCGCGTGGAGCGAGGAATGGACATCGCCCTTGGGCCCGCGCCCCCAATGCTCGCCGCTCGAGATCAGCTGGAATTCGAGCGGTCCCTTGGCGCCGAGTTCGATCTCGACGGCACCGTTCAGGCTTTGGCTGGCGCTGGGAATGAATATCCCATCGCATTTTTTGAGCGCAGCGGTCACTTCGGGGTTTTGGACGATCTGGTGGAAATGCGGCGATGCGATTTCCTCCTCGCCTTCGGCCACCAGCACGAGATTGACCGGCAACTTTCGGCCTGCCGCGTGGAAGGCATGAAGCGCCGCCAGGAAGGTTGCTTCAGGCCCCTTCTGGTTTACCGCCCCGCGGCCCGTAACGCATTTGCCGAAACCAGGCTTGTCGATGATGTGCGCTTCGAACGGGGGGTGGGCCCATTCGGCCGGGTTCACTTGCTTGACGTCGTACATGAAGTAAACGCCGACGCTGCGCTTTGCCCCCGCGTCGAGGGTGGCGAAGATGCCGGGTGAGCCATCGGTCGGCATTTTCTTGACCATTTGAAAGCCTGCGTCTTTCAACAGCCCCATGGTGAAGTCGCAGCTTTCATCGATCCGCCACTTTTCTGCGGCAATCCCGGGGTGGCGAATCCAGTCTTGCAAGCGCGCAACGCTGGCGTCTTTGGCCGCTTCTGCCGCTTTACGAATGGCGGCTAGATCGGCCTTTCGCGCTGCCGCTTGGGCGCTGGCGGGAAGCATCAGCCCGGCACTGGTTGCCGCCACGGATGCCAGCAGCGTCCGGCGATCAATATCATTATCGGCCATTCAAAATTCCTCCTGCCATTACCTGTCGATACTATTTTTCCGCCGCCACCAATGTCCATCCCGACCATCCAATGGCGGCACGCGATGTCAGCCCTTCCGCGCCGCCACATGCCGGTCGATCACGCCTTCCAGCACCGTCATCGGCACATTGCCGCCGAGCACCACGGCATCGTTGAACTTGCGGAAATCATAGCGTTCGCCGAGCGCCGCCTTGGCCTTATCGCGGAGCTGGTTGATGCGGGTGTGGCCGATCTTGTAGCCGCAGGCCTGGCCCGGCCAGGTGCAATAACGCTCGACTTCGCTGCGGACTTCGATCGGGTTCGAGCCATTTTCGGTGACGAAAAAGGCGATCCCCTCATCGCGGGTCCAGCGTTTGGCGTGGATGCCGGTGTCGACCACCATCCGGCATGCGCGGAACGCGAGCGATTGCAGATAGCCGAGCCGCCCGGCGGGGAAATCATCATAGACCCCCAGTTCATCGGCGAGCTGTTCAGCATAGAGCCCCCAGCCTTCGCTATAGGCGCTGAAGGTCATCAGGGTGCGGATTAGCGGCTGTTTGAAGGTATATTCGCCCTGCCAGCCATGCCCTGGAATCGCTTCATGATAGGCCAGATCGGGCAGGCTGTAGCGCGTCCAGCGTGAGGTGTTGCCCAGGTTGATCCAGAAACGGCCGGGCTCCTTGCCATCGATCGATCCCGCCCCGCCATAGGCACCGGGCGCGCCCGGTTCGGCAGCGGGGGACATGCGCGTCACTTCGATAAAGCCGGGCACTAATGTTTCAAATGCCTGCGGCATCCGGCCTTTAATGTCGCGCAGCTTATCGCGCAGATAGGCCATGATCTCAGCGCGGCCGGGATCGCCTTCGGGGAATAGATAGCGCGGGTCCTTGCTCAGCGCCGTCATCCGCGCGCCAACCGATCCTTCTGAATAGCCCTCTGCCTTCAGGATCACGTCCATCCGGGCATGGAGCTTGGCCAGTTCGTCGCGGCCAGCCTGATGCACCTCATCCGGGGTCATCGTCGTGGTGGTCGCCGCGCGCAACGCCCAGGCATAATAGGCCTCACCATCAGGCAATTTCCATGCACCGGCGTCACTGGTGGCGGTGGATCGCTGCGCCTCAAACGCTGCAATCTGACGGGCAAGCGCAGGGGCGATTTTGTCGGCGGCGAGTTTTGCGGCCTTGGCACCGAAATCGCCAGGCATCTTCGCGCTCTTCTTGGCCAGTGCCGCGACAATGCTCCATTGCTCAATCGGCCCGCTGCGCGCGATGTCGAGCTGCTTCAGGCATTGGTTCAGCGCAAAATCGGGCAGCGCCACGCCCAGCGCCCCCGCCGCACGCACGCGCTCGGTCTCGCCATCCAGCTGCCCGGCATAGGCGGCCATCCGTGCCAGATAGGCTTCGGCATCGGCTTTGGTCTCAACCTTGTGATCAACTTCCAGCATTTGCGGAATATCGAGATAGGCGCCGACATTCTGCGCCACCGCATAGGGCGAATTGCGCCAGCCCGATGTCAACGTGGCAACATCGCCATATGCGAAGCCATAGCCATCGACTGCGTCGCGATAGGCGGCGCGAACGACTTCGACATTGGTGCGCACTGCGGGGCTTAATGCACTGGGATCAATCGCCTTTAGCTTGCCCAGGATGGTGCGCGCATGGCTGGCCATCGCTTGCTTGCCGGTCCCACTGCGATCGCTCAGCTTTGCCTTTAGCCCGGCGCGCTTATCGGTGTCGAGCCCGAGCCCAGCGGCGGCTTCTGGATAATCGCGCAGGATTGTCTCTGCTGTCTCTGCAAGCATTGTCGTCGCCGCTGAATCTGGGCCGGATGCAGCCAATGCGCGGATCGGCACCAGGGGGGCGATGGCGGCCAGGCTAGCGCCCTGTAAAAGATCACGACGATTGAACGACACCGGCAAAGCTCCCGTAATTTCACGCCAACTTATGGGCGGCGACGGGGAGCAGCGCAACCAATCCGCATGGCTGAATGACCGCCAATCGGCTAAGCGCGATTCGGGCTCAGCTCAGGGTCAGATGGGAAGGAATGGCGCATGTCGATGCTGGACGGTTTGTTGGGTCAGGTGACCCAGAATGTCGATATCAAGAATCTCGCGGCCAAGGTGGGATTGACCCCAGAACAGGTTGAATCAGCGGTCGCTGCGCTGGGCAAGGCGCATCCCGCGCCCGGCGATACGGTCCAGACGGCGGCATCGGCAACGGGGCTGTCGAGTGATGTTATGTCGCAGATTGTCGGCCATATCGGCGGCGAAGGCGCGCTGTCGCAATTCGCCACGTTGCTGGGCGGCGCGGGTGCATCGGGGATGATGGGACAGATTAGCGGGATGCTCGACCAGGATGGGGACGGTAACCCGCTCAATGATTTGGCCGGACTGGCCGGCGGTTTGTTCGGCGGCAAGAAATAAGCCGGGATCGGGGCGGGCCCGTGTCCGGCCCCGCAACCGTTTAGTGTGTCAATTCTTCGGGGATCGTACCGCCATTTTCGGCGAGCTTTCTCATCACCTGCTTGTGCAGCCACATGTTCATCTCTGCGCTGCCGTCCCGTTCACCAGAAAAGCCCAGTTCCTCGGCAAGCTCCTTGCGGTTGGTCAGGCTGGAATCGAGCCCGATCAGCTTCATCAGATCGACAATCGAGGTGCGCCAGTTGAGCTGTTGATCATGGTTGGACTGGATCTCATCGAGCAGTGCGGTCACATCGACCTTCAACAGCCCGGTGGGGACCGGGGCAGCGGATGGTGCCGCTGAAGCGGGGGCCGAAGCTGGGGCCGAAGCTGCCGAAGCGGTCGCCGGAGCGGCTTGGGCGGCGGCCTTTCCCCAGATCGCATCTTTGATCATGCTGAAAATACTCATGTACCGGGCCCCCTTTCGCTGCAAATTCACAGCATGAAGGGAGAACGTCACACCCCAGCGAAGGTTGCACTTGCGGGCAAATCAATCGAGCATGATTTGCGACGTGACGACCAGCTTGCCATCGCGGATCGCCGTCACCCGCAGACGTTCACCCGCCGCAGCATCGGCACCAATCGCGATCCATTCACCATCGCCGACCTTCACACGACCCTCACCCTGGATGATCGGGGTCACCACCGTCACCAGTTCACCGATCAGCCGCGCGCCGCGATCATTGAGCAATGGGTCGGCGGTGGCGACCGGATAATCATGATACCAGCGCTTGCCGATCAGGATCGAGACGACGCTCCATAGCGCAAACGCCACCAATTGGGCCGACAGCGGCAACACCGGCAGGGCGAACACCGCCAGCCCCGTAATCGCGGCCGCAATCGCCAGGAACACCAGGAAAACCCCAGGCACCATCAATTCGGCTGCGCCGAGCAGGATCGCCGCACCCAGCCACAGTAGCGCCGCGTTGGCGATCAAGCCGTCCAGCGTCACTGGTCCCGCGGCTCAAATGGCTCACGGCGCGGTGCTGGGGGCGTTAGCGGGGCAGGGGGCATTGTTGCATGATCCCCCAGCGCCTCTCGCGTCAGCGCGCCGATGCCGCCCAGCGTGCCGATTAATTGCGTCGCTTCGACCGGGAACAGGATCGTCTTGGCGTTGGGCGACGTCGCGAACTTGCCGACCGCCTCGACATATTTTTGCGCGATGAAGTAATTGATCGCCTGTGCGCTGCCCTGTTCGATCGCGACCGACACAAGCTGCGTTGCCTTGGCTTCGGCCTCGGCGGCACGTTCGCGTGCTTCGGAGTCGCGGAAAGCCGATTCCTTGCGGCCCTCGGCCTCCAGAATGCGCGCTCGCTTCTGGCCTTCGGCGCGCAGGATTTCGGATGCGCTTTGACCTTCCGCATCAAGGATGTTCGCCCGCTTTTCACGCTCGGCTTTCATCTGCTTCGCCATGGCGTTGACGATATCGACCGGCGGGCGAATATCCTTGATCTCAACGCGCGTGATCTTGACGCCCCAGGGGTTGGTCGCGTGATCAACCACGCTCAGCAGCCGCGCATTGATCTCGTCGCGCTTGGAAAGCAGCTCGTCCAGGTCCATTGATCCCATCACGGTGCGCAAATTGGTGGTGGCGAGCTGCATGATCGCGACGAACAGGTCGCTCACCTCATAGGCCGCCTTGGCGGCATCGAGCACCTGGAAGAACACCACCCCGTCAACCGCGACCATCGCGTTATCCTTGGTGATGATCTCCTGCTGCGGGACGTCGAGCACCTGCTCCATCATGTTGATGCGCTGGCCGACGCCGTAGAAAAAGGCGGGATAGAAATTGAGTCCGGGACGCGCCACGGTGGTAAAGCGACCGAAATGCTCGATCGTATATTGATAGCCCTGGCGGACCATTTTCACGCTGGCGAGCAGATAGCTGATCACCAGGATCACCAACGCCAGGATAAGCCCAAAAACCACGTCCATCATCATCACTCCCACGTGGCGCCGTCATGCCCGGCACAGGAGCCAATTCTAGCACTATCCTGGGGTCTGCACAGCGTAATACGACAGCAACACGCCAAATCAGACGGTGTGGAGAGGAATTGATCGCCAGCGCAATCCTGCCCTAGCGCCATGCTGCGGCTTTGGTTACATGGGCCGCCACGTATCCCTTATCGACCCCAAGCCTTCAGGAACGGGCATCCCATGGAAATTCGCCTCGGCCTCACCTTTGACGATGTGCTGCTATATCCAGCAGAATCGGACATCGTGCCCAGCATGGCCGATCCACGCACACGGCTGACCAAGAGCATTGCGCTCAACATTCCCGTGCTTTCCTCGGCGATGGATACCGTGACCGAGGCCGATATGGCGATCGTCATGGCACAGATGGGCGGCATCGGCGTGCTCCACCGCAACCTTTCGATCGAAGAGCAAGTGGCTGCTGTCCGTCAGGTCAAGCGGTTCGAATCCGGCATGGTCGTCAACCCGATCACAATCGCACCCGATGCAACGCTGGCGGAGGCGCAGGCGCTGATGGCGCGGCACCGGATCAGCGGCATTCCGGTGGTGGAGCAAAGCGGCAAGCTGGTCGGCATCGTCACCAATCGTGACGTCCGCTTCGCTGGCAATCCGAACCAGCCGGTCGCCGAGCTGATGACGCATGAAAATCTCGCCACCGTCGATCCCGGCGTCAGCCAGGAGGAGGCGCGGCGGCTGCTGCATCAGCGCCGGATCGAGAAGTTGCTGGTGGTGGACAATGACTATCACTGCATCGGCCTGATCACTGTCAAGGATATCGAAAAGGCGGTCACCTATCCCAATGCCACCAAGGACGCGACTGGCCGGTTGCGGGTGGCGGCGGCGACGACCGTTGGCGATTCCGGGTTCGAACGGACCCGCGCGCTGGTTGAGGCTGAGCTCGACCTGGTCGTGATCGATACAGCGCACGGCCATAACCGCGATGTCGCGCGCGCGGTTGAACGCGTGAAGGCGCTCAGCAATTCGGTGCAGGTCGTGGCCGGCAATGTCGCCACGGCCGAAGCGACGCGGGCGTTGATCGACGCTGGCGCCGATGCGATTAAGGTCGGCATCGGGCCCGGCTCCATCTGCACGACGCGTGTGGTGGCGGGCGTCGGCGTGCCCCAGCTGACCGCAATCATGGACTGTGCGGCGGAAGCGCGGAAATCGGGCGTGCCCGTCATCGCTGATGGCGGCATCCGCACCTCAGGCGATGTCGCCAAGGCTTTGGCCGCAGGGGCGTCGAGCGTGATGATCGGATCGCTGCTCGCCGGGACTGAAGAAGCGCCAGGCGAGACCTTCCTGTACCAGGGCCGCGCCTATAAATCTTATCGCGGCATGGGATCGGTCGGCGCGATGGCGCGCGGTTCGGCGGATCGCTATTTCCAGCAGGATATCAAGGATCAGCTGAAACTGGTGCCCGAAGGGATTGAGGGCCAGGTGCCGTTCAAGGGCCCAGCCAAGGACGTGATCCACCAGTTGGTCGGCGGCGTGCGGGCAGCGATGGGCTATACCGGCGCGCGCACGATCGAGGAATTGCAGGCGCGGGCGCGCTTCGTCCAGATTACAGGCGCTGGCCTGATGGAAAGCCATGTTCATGATGTTGCGATCACCCGGGAAGCCCCCAATTACCCAACGCGCTAAGCCATGACGCCCTCGGCCCGCCTGCAGGCGGCGATCGAGTTGCTCGATGCTATCATCCTCGCTGCGCGTGAAAGCGGGGCTGCTGCCGACACATTGATCGCGCGCTATTTCGCGGAACGCCGCTATGCTGGCAGCGGTGATCGTCGTGCGGTTCGGGAGCATGTCTATGCCGCCATCCGGCTGGCGGGCGAGCGCCCGGCGAACGGGCGGGCGGCGATGCTGGCGGTCGCAAAGGCTGATCCTGCGCTGGCGGCCTTGTTCGATGGCTCGGCTCACGGCCCTGCGCCGATTGGCGACAAGGAGGTTGCGGCAACGCCCGGTGTTGCGCCTGGCTGGCTGCTCGACAAGCTCCGCGTTTCTGGGCTTGGCCCGGAGGAATATCCGGCGCTGATTGACCGGGCACCGCTCGACATTCGCGTCAACTGCGCGCGCGCCGAAATGGCAGCGGTGATCGCAGCGATTCCGGGTGCAACAGCGTCGCCGCATGCGCCCGATGGCGTTCGCTTGCCATCCGGCACCCAGATCGAGCAACTCGATCTGTGGCGTGACGGCGCGATCGAGGTGCAGGACGAGGGCAGCCAGATCGTCACGCTCGCCGCCGGTGCTGGGCCGGGGATGACCGCCATTGATCTTTGTGCTGGCGCTGGCGGCAAGACACTCGCGCTGGCAGCGGCGATGCAGGGGGAGGGGCGGCTAATTGCTGCCGATATCGATCGCGCCCGCCTGTCACGTCTTGCCCCACGCGCCGCGCGCGCTGGCGCGACGACGATCGATACCCGGCTGCTCAATCCCGGCCATGAAGCAGAGAAGCTGGCGGATCTGGGCGGGGCGGCTGATATTGTCCTGATCGACGCCCCGTGTTCGGGCACCGGCACCTGGCGCCGCAACCCCGAAGCGCGCTGGCGGCTGACCCCGACGCGGATCGATCGGCTGATGGCCACCCAGGCGGGTCTGATCACTTTAGGGGCAACGCTGGTCAAGCCCGGTGGCGTGCTGGTCTACATCGTGTGCTCGTTGCTGGATGATGAGGGGGCTGATCAGGTGACGCGCTTTATTGCAGCACATGCCGGTTGGCGAGCGCTGCCAATCGATCTCCCGGCCGGCCGCCGCCACGGTCCCGGCGTGCGGTTGACGCCATATCATGACTCGACGGACGGCTTTTTTGTCGCAAGACTGCAATCGCCATGCTAGCCAAAGCGAAATCTTCCTTGTTGGAGACGTCCATGCGTATCTCGTCTGTTGCTGCTGCTGTCGCGCTGACCCTGGTCACGGTGTCGACATCGCTGCATGGCCAGCGTCCCGACAGCCAGATTGACCCCCGGTCGCTTTCGCTTCTTGAAGCCGGTAAATCGGCCCAGGCCGCCGGCAATCTCGATGCCGCTGCCGATACGCTTGAAACCGCGCTTGCGGTCGATCCGCGCAATCGCGCCGCCTTTGTGGCGCTGGGGGATGTCGCTGAAGCGCGCGGGCTTTCGGGCAAGGCGATCCGTTTCTACCGCGAAGCGCTATTGCTCGAACCCAATGATCTTGGCGCGCTGAAGGGCCAGGGCAAGTCTTATGTCAGCAAGGGCGCGATCGATCGCGCGCGCCAGAATCTCACCAAAATCCGCAAGATTTGCGTGAAAGGCTGCAGCGAGGCCACCACGCTTGCGACAGTGATTGCCCAGGGTGTGCCGGCAACTGTTTTGGCATCGCAACCGGCGGCAAAGGCGACCGCTCAATAACTTCCGATTGACGGGGTGATCTAGCCCAGTTGCGCTGCCAGCGTTCGTGCCAGCGCCACAAATTCCGCGACGCTAACGGTTTCGGCGCGGCGGGTGGGTGCAATCCCCATCGCTTCAAGCGCATCGACCGCGCCGGGCACGCCCTTCAGGCTTTGGCGCAGCATCTTGCGACGCTGGCCAAAGGCAGCGGCGGTGATCTGTTCGAGCATCCCCAACGGCACGCCTGCCGGGCTGTCGAGCGGCGTCAGATGGACGACCGCTGACATTATCTTGGGCGGGGGGGTGAAGGCGGAACGGTGCACCCCCATCGCGATCCGTGCGCTGGTCCGCCACTGTGCCAACACGGAGAGGCGACCATAATGTTCGCTATCGACGGTGGCGACAATCCGGTCAGCGACTTCCTTTTGGAACATCAATGTCAGGCTTTGCCACCATGGTGCCCAAGGCGCGGAAAGCCAGCCGACCAGCAGGGCCGTGCCGATATTATAGGGCAGGTTCGAAACGATATGCGGCCGGCTGCCGAATAGCGCTGGTGCATCCACCGCCAGCGCATCCTCTTCGATTACGCGCAGCTTGCCGGGATAGGCCTCGCCCAATTCGGCCAAAGCGGGCATGCAACGACGATCACGCTCAACGGCGATTACCGATGCACCGCCCGCCAGCAATGCGCGCGTCAATCCGCCGGGGCCGGGACCGATTTCGAATATCTCCGCTCCATCCAGGTCGCCGGGGATTCGGGCGATCCGGGCCAGCAATTGGCTATCGAGCAGGAAATTCTGGCCAAGCGCCTTGCTCGCTTGCAGCCCATGCCGGGCAATGACGTCGCGCAGCGGCGGGAGCGTCGTCACCCCTGCGCAGCGCGGCGGATGGCAGCGCTAGTGGCAAGCTGGATTGCGGCAATCATCGCCCCGGGTTCCGCCAAATTCTTGCCGGCAATATCAAAGGCCGTGCCGTGATCGGGCGATGTACGGACGATGGGAAGGCCCAGGGTAATATTGACGCCATCGTCGAAATGCAGCGTTTTCAACGGAATCAGCGCTTGATCATGGTAGCAGCATAACGCCGTATCAAAGCGCGCCCGCCCGCGCGGGTGAAACATCGTATCGGCGGGCAATGGGCCGATAATGTCGATCCCCTCTGCGCGCAGTGCTTCGATCGCCGGGCGCAGGATGTCGATTTCTTCCCGCCCCATCGCGCCCTGTTCGCCGGCATGCGGATTGAACCCGGCCAGCGCCAGCCGCGGGTGCTCAATCCCGAAATTTCGCGTCAGGCCGCGCGCCGTTACGCGCGCTTTGGCGATGATCAGTTCCACGCTCAGTAATTCACTAACGCTGGCGAGCGCGACATGGGTGGTAATGGGCACGACCCGCAAGGTCGGACCGGCCAGCATCATCACGGTGTTGTCGCGGGAAATGCCGCATCGCTCCGCGACAAATTCGGTTTGGCCAGGATCGGTAAAGCCGATCTGATATAGCTGCGCCTTGGAAACCGGACCAGTTACAAGGGCACCTGCAGCCCCTGATCGGGTCAGACCAACGGCGAGTTCAAGCGCATGGAGCGCACAGCGCGCACCGTCGACATCGGGTTCTCCCGGCGTGATGTCCCCGGCGTCCTGGATGGACAGCACCGGCAATGCCGTTTCAAACAAGGCCGCCGCATCGGCGGGATCGCTGACGCGCTCGACTGGTCCATCCCATATTTTTTCGATCGCGCGGACATCGCCAACCGCAAAAAACGGCGCCAATCCATGTTCACGACGCCCAGCCCAGGCCTTTGCGGCCACCTCCGGACCGATCCCGGCGGGATCGCCCATCGAAACGGCGATTGGCGCCAGCATCGTCCGATCAGCGATATTCGACAATGGCGTCGCGGCGGAGATCGCGCAATTTGTGATCGGCGCGCAGATTGACGCCGCGCTGCTCCATTTGCTGACGGACTTGCTCCATGCTGGGCAGGCCAGCGACTTTCGGCTCATCGCGACCGCAAAGCACCAGCGCGCGAACACCGTCGGTCGGCGAGCCAAAGGGCGGGGTGGATTCACCAATCTGGAGCTTCAGCATGATGTCTTGCAGCTGGGGCGGCAGATCGCGCACCTTGATCGAATCATTATCGACGACTTCAGCACCAAAGGCGGCGGCTGCTTTCGCAACATCGCCACAGCCTTTAATCTCCTGAGTCATCTTGGCGAAGGCTGAGACCTTTTCCGTGGCTTCCGCCTGGGTGATCCCGGCTTTGAAGGCCATACTGATTTGGCGGAGATTGAGCTGTGTATCCCGCGGGTCGCTGGTGCCGATCGTGCGGGTGTCGACCAGGTAGAGGATCGAATAGCCGCCCGGCACCGGTACTGGACCCGCGAGTTGGTTGACTCGCATTTCCACAGCGGCCTGTGCCAGCGTTTCGGGTAACTGGCCCGCCCGCACCCAACCCAGATCGCCACCGACAGCAGCGGTCGACGCCTCTGAACGGTCATGAGCGACTTGCTCGAATGGTTTTTGCCCCTTCTGGATTTCGCCAATCAGGGCACGCGCTTCAGACAATACCTGTTGTTCGCGTTCCGGGCTTGCGGTCAGGTAGATTTCCTTAACGTGGAATTCTTCCGCGCCCTGGTTCGCCTTGATCCGCGCGATAATGCCAGCGACTTCGGTATCGCCAACATTGATGAACGGCTCCACCTTGCGGCGCAGATAGCGGCTCCACGACAATTCTGCCTCGATCTGGCGACGCAGCGATCGCTCGGATGACCCGACGGCACGAAGATAGATGCGCAGTTCAGGTACTGGCTTGTTAAAGCTGCGCGCTACGCCGGCAAAGCTGCGATCAATCTCTTCCTTGGTCACCGTGATATCGCTGGCCTTGGCTTCCTGAATCTGCAGCGTTTCGTCGATCAGGCCGCTCAACACCTGCAACCGCAGCCGTTCGCGGTCTTCCGGGGAGGGTTTGACGTTATTCGCCGCGATCAGCAGCGCGACGCGCTGATCGACATCGGTGCCGGTGATGATCGCATCGTTGACGATCGCAGTCGGCTTGCGGACATTCGGATCGAGCTTCCCGAAAACCTGCAGATTGGCAGGGATATTGAGGTTGGTTTCGGGTGTTTGATTGTCAGCCACTGTCTGGGCCAGCGCGGCGCCTGCCATGATGATGCCAGTGGCGAGCAGGGCTGAACGGCCGAACAGGCGCGGTGTTGCGAACGATTTCATCACTAGCTTCGAATTCCCAATAATCGATCAAATACCGGATCGCATCGGCCCTTTGGGCCCGGACGGCTGAACCCAAGCTTAGCGCCCGAGGTTCTTGAACGCCAGCGTCAACAGAAAACTGTCGCCGCGCCGTGCGTCGCCAGTGTCCCGATAATCGCGTTTCCAGGTCAGGCCAAGCCGCAGACAGTCATCTTCATACGCAAAGCCGATCCGGTGGCGCACTGGCGTAAAGCCATTCGCTTGCGACGTCGGATCCTCGCGTCGATCGGTAAGGTCCACCACGGCGGAACCAAAAATCGACCAGAACCGAGCAAACTGCACGCGCCCGCCTACCCGGGCTTCCTCGCGATCGCGCAAATCTTCCAGCGAGGGGGTAATGTTCCGGTTGAGCCGCAAATAGCCAAGCAACAGGTAAGTCCCGCGTGTCCCGATCGTCGCGTCGAGTTCGTTACGGCGGAGCGCCAACCCATCCTTGTCGAGACGGTAGCGATGCGTCAGCGTGACGAGATCCTTGTACCGCAGAACATTGCGCCCGACGATATCAGACACGCTGTCGCTCAGCCCGGTGCCGTCAGGCAATAAGGTCGCCCGGTTGCTCAGCCGATAGCTCTGGCCAATATTTGCATCAAAGGTGAAATCGGGCAGCGCGAGCGACCAGTCGACGCCATAGGTTACCCGCGTCGAATCCTCGACGCGATCATAGCCGGGGAACCGATTGAGCGAAAATAGGTTCGAATCTTCCAGATCAACCGCCCGCGAATCCTCATTGGGGATCGCCAGGTTGTTGATCGGCGGGGAGGCGACGATCTGGACGCGAGGGGTCAGTCGCTGCGTGCCGCCCAGAAACTGACCAATCAAAGGCCACCTGACGTCTAGCGCGACTGCGCCGATCGCGCGCGCGTGGAATCCGTCCTCGCCGCGATAGCTGACGACGCTGGTCGCCACGGTGTTGCCGGCATTGTAGATATCGCCACGCGCAAAAGCCGTCAGCGTCACTTCCTGGCCCAGCGGCGTTATCCGGCGGAGATCCCATTGCGCACTGGCAAAGGCCCGCTGGCTATTCTGGCCCGCTGCCCGGCCGATCGCCAGGCTGTTGACCTGCAAATTCAGCCGACCGCCATCGATCAGCACGTCGTTTACCCGTCGCCGATAATCGATTTCAGGCAGCGCAAAGGGCTGCAGCCCCTGACGATCGCCGACCCGCAAGGTCTGCACTGCCCAACCCGCGATCGACAAATAGCTGTTGGCGTCAATCCGTTCGATCTTGATCGTGTTGCGCAGAATGTCGCCGCGCGAAATATCATACCGGCGCAGGAAGGTGCGATCGGTTGTCACCCGGATCGATCCACTGATGCTCCAATAGGGATCGAACTGGAATCTGCCACTCGCGTCGAAATATCCGCGAAACGCGTTTTGCGCGGTTTGTGGGTTTACCGCGAGCGTATCTGTCCGGTCGCTGACGGTGCCATAGGCCAGCACGCGATAGGCGCCCTTGGTGGTCAGCGCCTGATATTCGGCCTGCAGCATGGGCAGCGCAGCGCTGAACAGACGCGGCGTAATGGTCAGCCCGCGATTGGGCGCGATGCGGAAATAATAGGGCACCGCCGCCTCGGCCCCGTTCACGCGGCTATATTTCAGATCGGGCGTCAGAAATCCGCTATCGGTGCCACCGCCGACCGGATTGGAGAAGGCGGGGAGCGGGATAGAGGCGATGCCGAAGATGTTGACGCGTGCGCCCTTGTAGAAAATGCGCTGGCGAACCGGATCATAGACGACGCGCGCCGCCGTTATCTTCCAGGACGGCATTTTCGGGCAATTTTTTGAATCGACGACTGAACAGGGGGTGTAGGCGGCATCATCAAGCGTGACGATGCCGTCCTTGCGGCTGCCACGGTCTGCGGCAAGGCGCCCGCCCTGATCAAGTACGACCAGCATATTCTCGATCACGCCATCCTTCAGCGAATCGGTCAGTTCAATCGTATCGCCATAGGCAGCATCGCCGCCTGGATTAGTCACGACGATATTGCCCGTCGCGGTCACCAGGCCCGTTTCGCGGTTCCACACGATTGTGTCGGCGCGCAGTCGGTCGCCGCCGCGGTTCATGCGCACATCGCCGCGCGCCGTAACGATGTCGCCCTTGCTATCATAGTCGATGCCGTCGGCGCTGAACCGTACCTGATCGGCGGTTGCCCCGCCCTTTATGTCATTGCTTGGAATTTCGGTCGGCGATGGCAGATCGGTGGGGCGATCCTGCAAATCCTGCGCGCCCGCAGGCGTTGCCACCGCAAGAATCGCTGCCAGAGCACAGGAGGCAAGAAGAAAGGAACGCTTCACGCTGGCATCGACCCCTGGCGGAAATGGCCGCCGCCTTGCGCGCCTATCGCATTGGACGGGCGGCGCTGCAATCTCGGTTCGCGCTTTGCCACGCTGGTGCGGAGCGCTTAAGGGGAACGAGTCGTCTTTGTGACTGTCCTAAGGAATCCGATGCATATCCAGTTTGCTGCTCGCCGCCCCGTTGACACCCGGGTCCTGGCCCTCCCTGTCGAAAAGGATGGATTAGAGCGGATCGCGTTCGGCGATATCGATGCCGCCGCCCAGCGACTGGTGATCAGCGCCGCGCGGGCAGCGCGTTTCGACGGTGAAGCGGGCGCGATCGTCGAGGTCTTTGTCGATTTCGGCGATGCCGTCGTTCAGCTATTGCTGGTCGGCGTCGGGCCGGGCGGTGAGGCGGAATATGAACGCGCAGGCGGCGCGCTGACGGCGCGGTTGCTGACATCGGGCGTGACCAGCCTGACGGTCGATTTTACCAGCCTTGGTGGCATGCCAGCCGCTGGCGCGGTGGCACGTTTCGCCGCTGGCGCCGCACAGCGCAGCTGGCGGATCGATCGGTATCGCACCAAGCTCGCCGAAAAGGCCAAGCCGACGCTAACTGCGATCACGCTGGTCGGCACGCCCGCTGGCAGCGAGGAAGCCTGGCACCGGCAGGATGCGGTAACCAAGGGGCTGGACCTGACGCGTACGCTCGTGTCCGAACCGCCCAACATCATGTATCCAGTCAGCTTCGTCGATGCCGTCAAGGCCGATGTCGATGGGCTCGGCCTAGAAATCACCGTGCTGGGCGAAGCGGAAATGGCCGCGCTGGGCATGGGATCATTGCTGGGAGTCAGCCAGGGATCCGTGCGCGACGCCCAGCTTCTGGTGATGAAATGGTCGGGCAAGGGGCCGGGCGATCCCGATCTCGCGCTGGTCGGCAAGGGCGTAACCTTCGATACGGGCGGTATCTCGCTCAAGCCCGGGCCGGGCATGGAAGACATGAAATGGGATATGGGCGGCGCGGGTGCGGTCGCTGGCGCGATGAAGGCGCTGGCGCTCCGCAAGGCAAAGGCCAATGTCATCGGGGTCTGCGGGCTGGTGGAAAACATGCCCGATGGCAATGCGCAGCGGCCGGGCGATATCGTCACCTCAATGTCAGGCCAGACGATCGAAATCCTCAATACCGATGCCGAAGGTCGGCTGGTGCTCTGCGATGCGCTGACCTGGGTCCAGCGGACGCATCATCCGAAAACAATCGTCGATCTTGCTACCCTGACCGGCGCGATGATCATCGCGCTGGGCAACGAACATGGCGGGATGTTTGCCAATGACGATTCGCTCGCTGATCAATTGCTCGCGGCGGGCAAATCGACCGGTGACCTGCTGTGGCGGTTCCCGCTGTCGGATGCGTATAACAAGCTGATCGATAGCCCGATTGCGGATATGAAGAATGTCGGTCCGCGCGGTGCCGGGTCAATTACCGCCGCGCAGTTCCTGCAGCGCTTCGTCGATAAAGGCGTGCGCTGGGCGCATCTCGACATTGCCGGCATGGTTTGGGCCGACAAGCCCGGCGCGACCTATGACAAGGGCGCAACCGGCTATGGCGTGCGCCTGCTCGATCGGCTGGTAGCAGATAACTTCGAACAATAAGCGCGCCACCGTGGCCAATGCGCGGTCTATGGTAGGTTGAGGAAGAAATGCAGGTCGATTTCTATCACCTTACCGTCCGACCGCTTGAGCGCGTGTTGCCGAAAATCGCCGAAAAGGTCGTGGAAACGGGCGGCCGCCTGCTGATTGTCGCCAGCGAACCGGCGCGGCGCGATATGCTCAACAAGCTGCTCTGGAGCTACGCGCCGGACAGTTTTCTGCCGCACGCGCAAATCGGGTCGGCGAATGACCCTGATCAACCGGTGCTGATCGGTGCCGGCACTGATGCCCCAAATGGTGCGCGCAATATCGCCATTGCCGATGCGGTGTGGCGCGACGATGCGCTATCTTTCGACCGGGCGTTCCATTTTTTTGACGATGACGCGATTGTCGAGGCGCGCGCTGCCTGGCGCGCGCTGGCGGACAAACCGGGTGTTGAGCGCCGCTATTGGAAACAGGACGATGCCGGTCGCTGGGAGCAGGCCGCCTGAGCGCTGCTTGCAGGAACGTGTGGCCGCCGCTAAAGGCTCGCGCGACCTATCCACCCACGCCCAAACACAGGAACCGCACCAGTCATGGCCGCGACACGCACTTTTTCGATCATCAAGCCCGATGCTACCCGCCGCAACCTGACCGGTGCCGTCACCAAGATGCTGGAAGAGGGCGGCCTGCGCGTCGTTGCTTCCAAGCGCATCCAGATGACCCGGGAACAGGCGGAGGGCTTCTACGCCGTCCACCGCGAGCGCCCCTTCTTCAACGATCTGGTCACCTTCATGATTTCCGGACCGGTCGTCGTTCAGGTGCTGGAAGGTGAAAACGCCATGCAGCGCAACCGCGACATCATGGGCGCAACCAACCCCGCCAATGCTGAACCGGGCACGATCCGCAAGGAACTGGCTGAATCGATCGAAGCCAATTCGGTTCATGGTTCGGACAGCGACGAAAATGCGGCGATCGAGATCGCCTATTTCTTCAAGCCCGAAGAACTGGTTGGCTGAACTATGCACAATCGGAAGCGTGCACCCTATGGTCGCACGCTTCCGATCGGCGTGATCCGGTCAGGTAATCGGCTGCGCCTGACCGATATGGGTCTGCACGTCGAACGCCGACGTACCCTGAATAGTGCCAGTCAAATTGCCCGAGGTTTGCGGTACTAGGCTGCCGACGTCATTGAACCAGAAATAATGGCCCTGGACGCGATCCGGAAAATTGGCGCCCATCATCCCGCTGACCTGGATCGGTGCGGAGAAATCCATCGTCTCGGTCTTCATTGTCGCGACCATATCGACCTTGATCATCGAATTGGGTGGTACGGTAACGCTTACCGTCGCCGATGACCCCTTGTTTACGCTGTTCGAGTTCGACTGGCCGACGGTTGTCGAGACGCTGAACGACATCCCCATCTTGAACACGCCTTCGAGGCTGATTTCGCTGGAAAAGGTCATGCCTGCCGTGATGGAGGACGACCAGGCCGTGGTTTCGGTCCATGCGCCCTGTACCGTGAGCGAAATAGCCGCTGGCGCATCGCTATTGTTATAGGCGGTATTGCTGCCGACAATGGCCTGGGTCGGCGACGTCTGCGTACCTTCGCTATAGTTGATCTGGCCAAGTATCTTGTAGCAGTAATGACCATATTGCTGCGTAATCGCTGGCGTGACAGCGTTATAGTAAGTCGTGTCATTCAAGGCTATCCCGTCCGGATTCGTACCCCAGATTTTATTGAAACTGGCACTGACTGCGTTGGGACTCGAATTCAAGGCGACAAGATCCGACCAGAGCATATATTCCTGGGGCATGGTGCTTCCTCTCAATTTTGGGTTGCGGTAAACGAGTCGCTCAAAGGGACGACTTCCACATGTTGAAACAGCAGAAACGGAGTCGCAACTTGATAATTCAGTCCATATCCGATGTAAAAATATGAAATTACTTTTTACCAAACTGACATTTTTACGTCATCAATCGGGAAAGATTTCATCATGGATGACGGACGTGATTTTGCCTGCACTGTGAAATGACGGGCCGTGCGAGGTGTCGACTAACCGATTGCACGCAAGTTTGCGGGGTGGCGTGATCGTTGAAAGGCGTTTAGCCAGCTAGACTGAAGCGCCAGTCAGCCGCTACCGGCCTAATTTCGGCTGGCGGGTGCGACCCTGGACCACAGGGCATTGACCCGCGCCTGATCAGGCTTTCCGCGTTCGCGCAGGATTAGCCCTTCCAATGTTAGCGAGCGACCGAGAATGACGCGCCCTTCGGTTCGCCAAACGATATCGTAAATGGCGCGATCGGTGATGTGCTGGTCGCCATCCCAATAATCGCTGGCGATCATGACGGGGAGCCGACCGGTGCGTCGATCAGCCCCGCCATCGGTCATCGCCATCAGCTTGGCGGCGAACCAGCGTGCTGAAATTGTCGGTGTGGGCGCACTGGTCTGGGGGGAAAGGCCAAAGGCGGTGGGAAAAGTGACGGTGATGCTCTGCACCGGGTGCGCCGCATCGGCGAGCGCCAATTCCTCGCCGCCACGCTGCGGCGTGCTGGTTAGCAGGACGACCGTTTTCGCCTTGGCCGCCAGCGCCTTTTCGGCGCGTCGATCAGCTTCGTCGGCGCGGTGATCGGCCCAACTGCTCCACAGCGCGAGCGCCGAAATGATCAGCCCGGCGATCGCAACAACCTCGCCCAGCGTGACCCAGCGGCGCCGAATCGCTGCAGCTTCAGCTTTTTCGGCGGGGGTGTCGGGCAGGTCGTTCATCGTCCACCCATTTCCAGCAACCGGCGCGGCGCGACCAGTTCCCAACTCGTGGCGATCCGGTCCGCGACCCGGTCCCAATCCGTATCTGGCTGGTCGAGCCGCATGCCGATCCAGCCACTTGGCCCCAGATAGGGCGGCACGAAATAGAATTCCGGGTCCATATCGACAAGCATCGCTTGTTCCTCGCGCCCGCTGGTCTTCACATGGCAGGCGGTGATCCCGTCATGATGATGATTATGCCAGAAATAGGCGAAAAACTTGCCCTTGGTGATGAAGAAACCGGGCGATCCGTGGGACAATCGCTCGTCCGCCGCTGGCAGGGCGAGGCAGATCGCGCGGATTCGCGCTAGCTCGATGGCGGGATCGGGGCTCATTGTGTGGCGAATTCTGCCAGAATACGCGGGTAAAGGCGATGCTCTGCGGCGAGCACGCGATCGGCTAGGCTGTCGGCCGTGTCGCCCGGCAGAATCGGCACCTCGGCCTGGCCAAGCACCGCGCCGCCATCAAGCTCTTCGGTCACGATATGCACCGAACAGCCAGCCACAGCATCGCCAGCAGCAATTGCCCGGGCATGCGTGTCCAGGCCCTTATATTTCGGCAGCAGTGAGGGGTGGATATTGATGATCCGTCCACGCCAGCGCGCGACAAAGGCATCGGACAATAACCGCATATACCCGGCAAGTGCGATGATCTCGACACCGGCGTCACGCAGCGCGGCATCGATCAGGGCTTCATAATCGCTTTTGGCCATGCCCTTCGGGCTCTGCGTAAACACCGACAGCCCCTGCGCGGCAGCCCAGGCGATGCCAGGTGCTTCGAGCTTGTCGGAGGCGACCAGCGCGATTGCATAAGGGCTGTCGTTCGCCTGTGCTGCCTGAACCAGCGCCATCATGTTCGATCCGCGCCCTGACAGCAGGATGCCGACCTTTTTCCTAGCCATGATTGTGGGTCGCCGACCAGCCAGCGCGAGCGCCCCAAACATCGGCAGGTCCCGCCACCGTGCAGCCGCGCGCACCGGCGTCGATATGGCCGATGGTGAAGACGGTCTCGCCCGCGGCCGTCAGCGCATCGGCCACTGCGGTTGCCTGTTCCGCTGCCATGATCGCGATCATGCCGATCCCGCAATTAAAGGTTCGCGCCATTTCCTCGGGCTCGATGCTGCCCTGCGCTTGCAGGAAAGCCATCAGCCTTGGTTGTTCCCAGCGCGCTGCATCGACCATGGCGTGCGCCCCATCGGGTAACACGCGCGGGATATTTTCGAGCAAGCCGCCGCCGGTGATGTGCGCCAGTCCCTTGATCCGGCGCTCGGCGAGCAGCGGGAGCAGGCTCTTCACGTAAATTCGGGTCGGTGCCATCAGCGCGTCGATCAGCAGGGTTTGCTGATCGAACAGGGCAGGGCGATCAAGCCGCCAGCCGCGATCCGCCGACAGCCTGCGCACCAATGAGAAACCGTTGGAGTGTACGCCTGAAGAGGCAAGGCCCAAGATGACGTCACCCGGCGCGATCTCGGCACCGGTCAGCACCCTGTCGCGCTCGACCGCGCCGACGCAGAAGCCCGCCAGATCATAATCGCCCTCGGCATACATGCCGGGCATCTCAGCCGTCTCGCCGCCGATCAGCGCGCAGCCAGCGAGCAGGCAGCCCTGCGCGATCGACGCGATGACGCGCTCGGCCACGTCGGGCACCAATTTGGCGGTGGCGTAATAGTCAAGGAAGAATAATGGCTCGGCGCCCTGGACGATCAGATCATTGGCGCACATCGCGACCAGATCGATGCCAACGCCGTCATGCGCGTTGTGCTCTATCGCCAGTTTCAACTTGGTGCCGACGCCATCATTGGCCGCGACCAGCAACGGATCGACAAAGCCCGCCGCCTTCAGATCAAAGAAACCGCCAAAACCGCCAAGATCGGCGTCTGCGCCTTTGCGCCGGGTGGCCTTGGCCATGGGCCCAATCGCCCGGACAAGCGCGTTGCCGGCAGCGATCGAAACCCCGGCTTGCGCATAGGTATAGGGCTTGGCGGAGGCGTTGGTGTCGTTCATGGACGATGCGGTAGCCATATCCTGCTTGGATTTCCACGCTTGCTTCGCCAAAAGGGCGCCGACATGGCCAAGAACCTCCTCCGATTTTTCCCTGCCGCTCTGGCAATGGCCGCAGTGCTCGCCAGCGGCGGCAGCGTCGCACAGGGCGATAGCGCTCAGAGTCGCAATGGGGCGGGTCGGCCTGCGGTGGGCACGGCCGGCAGCTTTGAAATCGGCGGTGTGGAGGTTGATGCCACGGGCAAGAACGCCTCGGCGGCCCGCCTGGCGGGCTGGCGGCTTGCCCAGCGCAAGGGGTGGCAGATGCTGTCACGCCGCATGGGCGGCGGTGGCGGCGGCCTTTCTGATTCGGCGCTTGATGCAATCGTGTCGGGCATTGTCGTTGAAAATGAACAGATCGGGCCGAATCGCTACATCGCCCGGTTGGGGGTGATGTTCGATCGCAATCGTGCTGCTGCGATTCTCGGCGTTTCGGGCAAAATCCTGCGCTCGCCGCCGATGCTCGTCATCCCCGTCGAATGGTCGGGCGGCGCGGGCCGTGTGTTTGAACAGCGTACCGATTGGCAAGATGCTTGGGCGGCATTTCGCACCGGCAACAGCGCAATTGATTATGTCCGCCCCAGCGGCACTGGTCCCGATTCGCTGCTGCTGAATGCTGGCCAAATCAATCGGCCAGGTCGGCTTTGGTGGCAGGCATTGCTGGCGCAATATGGTGCGTCGGATGTGCTGATTCCGATCGTGCACCTTTCGCGGCTTTACCCAGGCGGGCCGATCGTTGGTAAATTTCAGGCGCGATTTGGTCCCGACAACCGCTTGCTGACGCAATTCTCGTTGCGCGTGGCGAGCGGGGATGCGCTGCCCGCGCTGCTGAATGCCGGCATCAAGCGTATCGATCAGGCCTATCAAGCGGCACTGGCGAACGGCATGCTCCGCGTCGATCCGGGTCTGAATGCCCGCCTCCCTGAAGCTGAAATCGCACCGACCGAGACTGACGAATCGCTTGCGGCTGATGCCGGCGTGCTCGAATCGGCGGGCGCGGGCAATCTCAGCGTCCAGTTCGATACGCCCAGTGCCAGCGCGGTCGAGGCGACTGAGCGCACCCTGCGCGGCATTGCGGGCGTCCGGTCGGCGGTGACCACCAGCCTGGCGCTTGGCGGTATTTCGGTGATGCGGGTCGGCTATGATGGCGATGTCGCGACGCTCAAGGCCGCGCTGGAAGCGCGTGGCTTTGTCGTGACGCTCGGCAGCGGCGCAATCCGCATCCAGCGGCCGCGCGCGTCCTTGCCGCCCCCTGATGTGCAGCCGGAAAACGCGACCGCGGGATGAAGCAACTCGCCCTGCCGCTGCCCTATCCTGAGGAGGCCGGGGAAGCGGCATTCCTGATCAGCAGCTCTAACAGCCGCGCTGCCCAGGCGCTCAAGCGATGGGGTGCCTGGCCGGTCATGGCGGCGATGCTGGTCGGCCCGCGAAAATCCGGGCGCAGCCTGCTCGCGCGGATTTTTGCCGCGCAAAGTGGGGGCACGATCATCGACGATGCCGAACGCGTCGATGAAGAAGTGATTTTTCATGCCTGGAACAATGCCCAGGCCGATCGCCGCCCGTTGTTGATCGTGGCGGATGCCCCGCCGCCCAACTGGCCGGTGACCTTGCCCGATCTTCGTTCACGGCTGGCCGCGACGCCGATCATCGCGATTGAGCCGCCCGATGAAGCCTTGATGCATGCGTTACTGGAGCGCGATTTCGCCCGGCGCGGGCTCGATGCCCGACCCGAACTGGTGCAATGGTTGCTGGCCAGGCTGGAGCGCAGCCACGTCGCCCTAGTGCGCGCTGTCGATGCACTTGATCAGGAGGTTGGCCAGACCCGCAAACGCTTGTCGATTCCGCTCGCACGGGGCACATTAGCGCCAGCCGGCCTGATCATCGATCGCGCCATGATCACAGGGAATGATGCAGCATGAACCGCCCCGCCCATATCGCGGAAGTCGATGACGACGACCTGTTTGTTGGCAGCAGTGCGGGCGAACGCTATTTCAATCGCGAACTATCCTGGCTCGCCTTTAACCGGCGCGTGCTGGAGGAAGCGTGCAACCCTGCGCATCCGTTGCTGGAACGGCTCCGCTTTCTGTCGATTTCAGGGTCGAATCTGGACGAATTCTTCATGGTCCGCGTCGCGGGATTGAAGGGGCAGCAGCTTCAGGATGTCGATCGGCTTTCCGCTGACGGGCTGAATTCCAGCCAGCAATTGACGGCCATCGTGGCGGGGGCCGATGCGCTGGTTGAAAGCCAACGCAATGTCTGGCGCGAATTGCGGCGCTTGCTGGGCGAAACCGGCATCGCCGTGCTCGGGTCAAAGATGATCGATGAGGCATTGCCGGCTGCCGATCTCGCCTGGCTCGAAACACATTTTCGCGAACAGATTTTCCCGATCCTGACACCCCAGGCACTTGATCCGGCGCACCCGTTCCCGTTCATGCCCAATAAGGGGCTGGCGGTAATGTTCGATCTGGTGCGCTTGTCGGACGACCAGCCGATCCAGGAACTGGTGATGCTGCCCGCCCCGATGCCGCGCTTCGTGCGCGTGCCCGGGGAGACGGTGCGCTACATTGCGGTCGAATCGCTGGTGAAGCGCTTCTCGTCAGTGATTTTTCCGGGATACCGGGTGATTGGCGCTGCGGAATTCCGCGTGCTGCGCGACAGCGATATCGAGATTGAGGAAGAAGCCGAGGATCTGGTCCGCTATTTCGCCAATGCCATCAAGCGGCGGCGGCGCGGGCGCGTGATTCGATTGGAACTCGAATCGGGGATGCCCGATCAGCTGAGCGCGGCGTTGCGCGATGAGCTGGGCGGCGCAGATGCGTTCGTTACCGATGGCGCTGCGTTTCTGGGCGTTGGCGATCTTGAAGCGATCGTCGATGAAGACCGGCCTGACTTGAAATTCCCGCCTTATTCGCCGCGCTTCCCGGAGCGCATCCGCGAATATAGCGGTGATTGCTTCGCCGCGATTAAGGCCAAGGACATCGTCGTCCACCACCCTTATGAGAGTTTCGACGTCGTGCTCGCGTTCCTGCGCCAGGCCGCGAGCGATCCTGATGTCGTCGCGATCAAGCAGACGCTCTACCGCGCCGGCAAACAGCCCGCCGTCATCAACGCGCTGATCGCGGCCGCTGAAGCGGGCAAGTCAGTCACTGCCGTTGTCGAGCTAAAGGCACGCTTCGATGAAGAGCAGAACCTGCTCTGGGCCTCCGCGCTGGAACGCGCCGGGGTGCAGGTCGTCTATGGCTTTATGGAGTGGAAAACCCACGCCAAAGTCTCCATGGTCGTGCGCCGGGAAGGCGGCCAGTACCGCACCTACTGCCATTTCGGCACCGGCAATTATCACCCGATCACCGCAAAAATATATACTGATCTCAGCTTCTTCACCGCCGATCCTCGGATCGGGCGCGATGCGGCGCAGATGTTCAATTATGTCACTGGCTATGTCGAGCCGGAGAATATGGCGCTGGTCAGCCTGTCGCCGCGCGATCTGCGCAAACGCCTGGTCGATTGCATCGATGCCGAAATCGCCTTTGCGCGGGCCGGCAAGCCTGGGTCGATCTGGGCCAAGATGAATTCGCTGGTCGATCCGGCAGTGATCGAAAAGCTCTATGAGGCCAGCAATGCCGGCGTGGAAATCGATCTCGTCATTCGCGGCATTTGCTGCCTGAAACCCGGTGTGCCCGATATGTCAGAGCATATCCGCGTGAAATCGGTCATTGGCCGCTTCCTGGAGCACAGCCGCATCTGGGCCTTTGGCAATGGCAAGGCGTTGCCCAATGATGGCGCAAAGGTATTCATCTCTTCAGCCGATGCGATGCCGCGCAATTTCGATCGTCGCGTGGAATATTTGCTGCCGATTGAAAACAAGACCGTGCATGATCAGGTGCTCGATCAGGTCATGGTCGCCAACCTGATCGACAACGAACAAAGCTGGGTATTGCAGGCCGATGGCAGTTATGTGCGCGTTGAGGCGGGCACGCGTCCGTTCAACCTGCATCGCTATTTTATGACCAACCCCTCGCTTTCCGGGCGCGGTGCCGCGTTGCAGGGCAGCGATTCCGTGCCGAAGCTGTCGCTGCGGCGGCGTACCTAATGCCATCTCCGGCGTTATAACCCCATGGCCACCCTGCTTTTCCGCAAGCCCAAGGTAGAAAGCGTCGCCGAACCGCGCACGGCGATCATCGATATCGGCTCCAATTCGATCCGCCTGGTGGTTTACCAGGGGCCGGCGCGGCTGCCGGCGATCCTGTTCAATGAAAAGGTCATGGCCGGACTGGGGCGGGGTTTTGCCGCCACCGGCGCTATTGATGCAGAGGCGCTGAAGACGGCACAGGCGGCGCTTGGCCGCTTTGCAGCGGTGGCGCGCGAAATGGAGGTTGCCCAGCTCCGCACCGTCGCCACGGCTGCCGTGCGGGATGCCACCAATGGCCATGTGCTGATCGACAATGCCCGGTCACTTGGCCTGGAAGTGGAACTGCTGTCGGGCGAGCAGGAAGCGCTTGGCGCGGGGCTCGGCGTGCTGTCAGCCATTCCGCTGGCGGATGGCATTGTCGGCGATCTTGGCGGTGGCAGTCTGGAGCTGGTCCGCATCGCCAAGGGGCAGGTCGAAGACCGAGCCTCTTTCCCACTTGGCGTGCTGCGGATCGCCGCGCTCAGAGCCAAGGGACTGAGATTATTTGATCGCCGGGTCGGCACGATGATTGATGAAGCGGGCTGGACGGGCAAGGGGACTGGCCTGCCGCTTTATCTAGTTGGAGGATCGTGGCGCTCGCTCGCCCGGCTCGATATGCATATCACCGGCTATCCGTTGCCCGTTATCCACCAATATGAAATGTCGCCCGCGGCGATCACTCGGATCGGCCGCACGCTCAGCCATGTCGCCAAGGGAAAGCTGCGCGAGATTTCAGCGCTGTCATCGGCGCGCGTTCCGACGTTGGGGGATGCCAATGCGCTGCTCGGGGTCTTGCTGCGCCACCTTCAGTCCCGGACCACGATTGTTTCCGCCTTTGGCTTGCGCGAAGGCTTGCTGTTTGGCGCGCTGACAGCAGAGCAGCGCGCACAGGACCCGCTGATTGTGGCCGCGCGCGACGAAGGTCGGCGGCTTGGGCGCTTTGCCGAACATGGCGATCTGCTCGATCGCTGGATTTCGCCGCTGTTTGCCGGCGAGCCCCCCGAACTCGCCCGCCTGCGCCATACCGCCTGCCTGCTCGCTGATGTCGGCTGGCGCGCCAATCCTGAATTTCGCGCTGAACGCGGCGTCGAAATTGCGTTGCACGGCAATTGGGTGGCGATTGATGCGCGCGGCCGCGTGCTGCTTGCCCAAGCGCTGTTCACTTCGCTCGGCGGCGGCACCGATTCGTCGCCGCTGATTCCGCCGCTTGCCAGCCCGTCAGACATTAAACGCGCGACGGCGTGGGGCTTGGCCATGCGGCTGGGGCAACGGCTTAGCGGCGGCCTTGCCGGGCCGCTGCAACGCTCCCGGCTCGACGATGACGGTGCCGCAATCGCGGTCACCTTGGCGCAGGACGATTCGGCGCTGTACAGCGAAGCGGTCGAGCGCCGTCACAAGGGGCTGGCCAACGCCTTGGGGCGTCAGGCGGTGGTGCGCGGGTAACGGCCTAGAGTGTGATAACTTCGAATGGGACCTACCCAAACCCCGTTCGCCCTGAGCGAAGTCGAAGGGCATGTGCAGCGCGTGGGCTTCGACTTCCCCCGGACCTGATCCGGGGCCGAACGGGGGTGAGGTTCTATCGCCCTTGCGCCATTACGCTCTAGCCTGCATCCTCCGCCCGCGTCATCTTCAGCTTGCCGTTCTTGACCGCAAAGGCCAGCCGTCCTTCGACCAAGGCCAGCGCATCGCGGCCGAATTGTTCGAACCGCCAGCCATCCAAAATCGCCAGCCCCTCGCGCTGACCGGCGGCCAGCGCCTCAAGATCCTCGGTGCGTGCTAGCAATTTTGCCGCGACATCGATGTCGCGCGCCCTGATTTTCAACAGCAGTTTGAGGAGATCGGCAACCAACGCGCCTTCCTTGCCCATGCCCGGCTTGCGATCATCGCGGCTGGGCATCTCGGCTGCCGCCATCGGTGTTGCCTGCTCCAGCGAGGCCATCAACCGCGCGCCGATATCGTTATTGGCCCAGGCGGGCGACAGCCCGCGCACGCGCGCCAGATCGGCCTGCTTCTTGGGCGGGGTGCCGGCCAGATCGGCCAGGGTTTCATCCTTGATGATGCGGCCGCGCGGCAGATCCTTGCCCTGTGCCTCAAGCTCGCGCCATTTCGCCAGCGCCTTTAACCGGCCAAGCACATCGGCCTTGCGGCTGGCGATCCGCACCCGACGCCAGGCTTGTTCAGGATCATTTTCGTAATTGGCCGGATTGCCGATTCGCTCCATTTCCTGGTCGAGCCAGTCGCCACGCCCGGTCTTGCGCAGCCGATCGAGCATTTTTGGAAAAATCGTCGACAAATGGGTGACATCGCCGATCGCATATTCGATCTGGCGTTTGTCGAGCGGACGGCGGCTCCAATCGGTAAAGCGTGCGCCCTTGTCGACGCTGATGCCCAGATAGCTTTCGACCAGATTTGAATAGCCGATCTGTTCGCCTTGCCCCAGCGCCATCGCTGCCACCTGGCTATCAAACATCGGAAACGGCGTTTTGCCGGTCAGGTTATAGACGATCTCGATATCCTGCCCGCCGGCATGAAAGACCTTCAGCACCTCATCATTCTCGGTCAACAGATCGAGCAATGGTTTCAGGTCGATGTCGGGTGCCATCGGATCAATCGCTGCCGCTTCATTCGCATCGGCGATCTGGATCAGGCAGAGTTCGGGCCAATAGCTGTTTTCGCGCATGAATTCTGTATCGACCGCCACGAACGGTGACTGCGAGAGGCGGTGGCAGAGATTGGCGAGCGACGCGGAATCGTCGATCAAGTCGTGAATGTGCATGAATGATGCCATAGCGAGGGATGTCTGTCTTGACAAAGCCGGGGTTGGCGGGGAAGCGCGAGCCCTCGCTCATGCCCTCCTGTCGATGAAAGTCGGCATTGCGCGGTAACGGACGAACACCCTTGCCCCAACAGGCTCCAGCCTGCGCTGGGGCGACGCTATTTGAGAAGTTTAACGCCATGCACGCCTATCGCACCCATAGCTGCGCCGAACTCCGCCCGGATCATGTCGGGCAAACCGTCCGCGTTTCGGGCTGGGTCCATAAAAAGCGCGATCATGGCGATCTCGTCTTCATCGATCTGCGCGATCATTATGGCATCACCCAGATCGTCACCGACGTCAGCGGCCCGGCCTTTGGCGTGATTGAGCGCCTAAAGAACGAAAGTGTCGTCACGATCACCGGCGTCGTCACGGCGCGCGATGCCGAAGCGATCAATCCCAACTTGCCAACCGGCGCGATTGAAATCCGCGCGACGGAAGCGGTGATCCAAAGCCATGCTCAGGAACTGCCGATGCCGGTGGCGGGCGATGCGGAATATCCTGAGGATATCCGCTTGCGCTATCGCTTCCTCGATCTGCGCCGCGAACGGCTGCACGCCAATATCATGCTGCGCTCGCATGTGATCTCATCGCTGCGCCAGCGGATGATCGGGCAGGGCTTCACTGAATTCCAGACCCCAATCCTGACCGCGTCGTCGCCCGAAGGCGCGCGCGATTATCTGGTGCCCAGCCGCGTTCATCCGGGCAAATTCTATGCGCTGCCGCAGGCGCCGCAGATGTTCAAGCAGTTGCTGATGGTCGCCGGCTTCGATCGCTATTTCCAGATCGCGCCGTGTTTCCGGGATGAGGATGCCCGCGCGGACCGGTCGCCCGGCGAATTTTACCAGCTCGATTTCGAAATGAGCTTCGTCACGCAAGACGATGTTTTTGCGGCAATTGAACCCGTGCTGCACGGCGTGTTCGAAGAATTCGCTGATTGGCAGGGCAAGGGCAGGACGGTCTCCGCACTGCCGTTCGCGCGCATTCCTTACCGCGAATCGATGCTGAAATATGGCAATGACAAGCCCGATCTGCGCAACCCGCTGCTGATCACTGACGTGTCGGATCACTTCAGGGGATCGGGCTTTGGCCGGTTCGCTTCAATGGTCGATAGCGGCAGCGTTGTCCGCGCTATCCCGGCACCCAACACCGCGGAGAAAAGCCGGAAATTCTTCGATGACATGAACAGCTGGGCGCAGAGCGAGGGCTTTCCCGGCCTGGGCTATGCCACGCAGAAACAGGGCGTGTTTGGCGGGCCAATCGCCAATAATCACGGGCAAGACGGGATGAGGGCGATCGCCGACGCGCTTGGCCTTGGTCCTGATGACGGCATCTTCTTCGCGGCCGGTTCGGCAGCGCAGGCGGCAAAGCTGGCGGGGCTGGCACGTACCCGAATTGGGCAGGAGCTCGGCCTGATCGACGAGAGCCGGTTTGAATTCTGCTGGATCGTCGATTTCCCGATGTTTGAATATGATGAGGACGCCAAGAAGATCGATTTCAGCCATAATCCCTTCAGCATGCCGCAGGGGGAGATGGCCGCGCTGGAGAGCAAGGACCCGCTCGATATCCTCGCCTATCAATATGACATCGTCTGCAACGGGATTGAGCTGTCATCGGGCGCGATCCGGAACCATCGTCCTGAAATCATGTACAAAGCCTTTGAAATTGCGGGCTATAGTCAGGCCGATGTCGATCGTGATTTCGCGGGCATGATCAACGCCTTCAAATTCGGCGCGCCGCCGCATGGTGGATCTGCCCCGGGCGTCGATCGCATCGTCATGCTGCTCGCCGATGAACCGAACATCCGTGAAGTCATCACTTTCCCGATGAATCAGAAGGCGGAAGACCTGATGATGGGCGCGCCCAATGTGGCAACAGCAAAGCAGTTGCGAGAACTTAACATCCGTACCTTAGAGGTTGCCGCACCAAAGCCTGCTGTATAGCGAGGCAACCAACAGGGTTAGGGGAATAATGCTCGATCACCAGCTGGAACCGGCCGCGCCAACTGCGCTTGTCCGCAGCCTGGGTGTGGTGGGCGTATTGCTGCTGACCTTGTCGGTGACCAGTCCGGTCTCTTCCTTGTTCGTGATCGTCCCCGGCATGTTGCGCGTGGCGGGGACGGGGGCGATCTGGGCGGTGCTGCTCGCTGGGATCGTCTGTGTGGCGACGGCCTATGTCTACGCTGAGCTCTCGTCGGTCTGGCCAGTCGCGGGCGGCGAATATGTGATGGTTGCCCGAACGCTCGGGCCGTTGGCTGGCTTTGTCATGCTCGGCGTCAATGTCTTCAATAACCTGCTGTTTCCACCCGCAATCGGTCTGGGGTTAGCGGCGATTCTATCGACCGTGATACCGGGCCTGCCGGCTGTGCCGCTCGCGGTAACCGTGATCATTGGATCAACGTTGGTTGCGTTGCTGCAAATCCGTGTCAACGCTTGGGTTACCGGCATTTTCCTGCTCATCGAGTTGGTGGCGGTTGTTTTGGTGGTGGCGCTTGGTTTTGGCGAGATAAGTCGTCCATTTGCTGAGATGCTATCTAATCCGACGATGCTTGGGGCAACCAGTTCGACCCTTGTACCGGCATCGGCGGCATCGATTGGATTGGCCACGTCGATCGCCATCTTCGCGCTCAACGGTTACGGCGCGGCGGTCTATTTCGGCGAGGAAATGCATGAAGCGCCCCGCAAGATTGCCAAGGCGATTTTCTGGGCGGTGGCGCTGACCTTGCTGCTCGAAGGCGTGCCGATGGTCGCCATTCTGGTTGGCGCCCCCGATCTCGTTACGCTGTTCAACAGCGATGATCCGTTCGGGTTGCTGGTCCGCCTGCGCGCTGGCGATGCAGCGGCGAGCTGGATATCGATCGGCGTGGCGACGGCCATCGTCAACGCGATCATTGCCTGTATCCTGGCCTGTTCGCGCTTCTTTTATGGGACCGCGCGTGACCGATGCTGGGGGCGGCCGATCGACGAGCTATTGACCGCCATTCATCCGCGTTATGCCTCTCCGTGGATCAGCACGCTGATCGCTGGCGGGGCAGGGGTCGCTTGCTGTTTCCTGCCACTGGAACTCTTGCTGGTGCTTAGCGGCACCGGGCTGGTCGTAATCTATGCCGGTATCGCGCTGGCGCTGATCGCCGGGCGGCGCAACGGCATGCTGGCCGATGCGCCTTTCAAGAGCCCGCTTTACCCGCTGATGCCGTTCCTGACGTTGCTCGCGCTGGGGTATATTATCTGCCTGAATTGGCTCGATGTGGAAGAAGGTCGGCCGGGTCTGATGATGACGGGCGCGCAGATACTGCTTTCGGCGGCCTATTATTGGCTGGTATTGCGGCGCAGAGGAGTTTGGGACGTTCATGTCCCGTCCCTGATAAAGTGAGTTGTCGATGAGCATCGATCTGGCCGATTTTGAAAAGGGCGCTGCCTATCCCGGCGATTATGATCAGGATCTCGCCAATTTGCAGGAGCGGCTGGCGCATATTCAGGCCGCGCATATCTGCCATGGTCGGCGTGCCGCGATTGTTTTTGAGGGATGGGATGCGGCCGGCAAGGGCGGCATCATCCAGCGCCTCACGACCGAATGGGACCCACGTTACTTCACCGTTTGGCCGATTGCGGCCCCGACGCCGGAGGAAAAGGCCCGGCATTTCCTGTGGCGCTTCTGGAAGCGACTGCCGATGAATGGCGACATCGCCGTGTTTGATCGCAGTTGGTATGGCCGGGTATTGGTCGAGCGGGTCGAAGGTTTCGCCACCGAGGCCGAATGGCGGCGCGGCTATGACGAGATCAATGAATTTGAAGCGCAACAGGCCGATTCGGGCACGACGATCGTTAAGCTCTTCATCCATGTCACCCAGGAATCGCAGGACCAGCGGCTCAAGGATCGGCTCGATCACCCGTGGAAGCGCTGGAAGACCGGGCTTGACGACTATCGCAATCGCGCCCGCCGCAGCGATTATCTCGATGCGATGGCGGAGATGTTCCGGCGGACCGACAAGCGCTGGGCTCCCTGGCATGTGATTGATGGCAACAACAAAAAGGCGGGCAGAATCGCTGCATTGACGGCGATTGCCAATCGGCTTGAGGCAACCGTGCCGATGGACCCGCCGCCGCTTGATCCAGCGCTCGAAAAGATTGCGCGCCAGGCGCTCGGTCTCGATTGATGACGACTAATATCGGCGATGCCCGCCGGGCGAGCGCTGGATTCATCGGCGGACTGGGCTAAAGTCGGCGGAATGCCGCAGCCGGTCCATATCCTGCACCTTCATTCCAGCTTCGATCTTGGCGGCAAGGAAGCGCGCGCCATCCGGCTGATGAATGCCTGGGGCGATCGCGCCCGGCATACCATCGTCTCGGGTGTGCCCGGCATGCTCGGCGCCCGCGACGCTATTGCGCCTGGGATCGCCTATGAAATCGCGCAGGACTCGCCGCCGCTCACGGGCCGGCCTTCGGTCAGCCGCTATGAAGCAATTGCGCGGTATATGCGGCGCTTCGATCTGGTGCTCAGCTATAATTGGGGGGCGATCGATGGCGTGATGGCACGCCGGGTGTTCGCGAAAGCCGTGCCGCCGCTCATCCACCACGAAGACGGCTTTAACGAGGATGAGGCGGGTGGACTGAAGGCGGAGCGCAACGCCTATCGTCGGCTGGCGCTGGGCGCCGCGCAGGCGCTGGTCGTGCCGTCGCAGACGCTTGAGACGATCGCGCTCGACATCTGGAAGCAACCACGCGGGCGCGTCCACCGCATCGTCAATGGCATTCCGATCGAGCGCTACGCGGCCAAGCCCGCCGCGCGCGCCATTCCGGGCTTTCGCCGCAAGCCGGGCGAGGTCGTGATCGGCAGCCTGGCGGGCCTGCGCGCGGTGAAAGACCTGCCGATGCTGGTGCGCGCCGTTGGCGGCGTATCGGGGCGATTGCAGCTGGTGATCGTGGGCGAGGGGCCTGAAAGGGCAAATATCAAGCAGGCAGCGATGGCGATGGGGATCGCCAATCAGCTCCACCTGCCGGGCTTTTTAGCTGATCCTGCGCGCTATATCGGGTTGTTCGATATTTTCGCGCTCTCGTCGCGCAGCGAACAATTTCCAATCTCGGTGGTCGAAGCGATGGCGGCAGGGCTGCCCGTTGTCGCTCCCCCGGTCGGCGATGTGCCGGTGATGGTCTCGGCCGCCAATGCGCCGCTGATTTGTTCCTATCCGGGCGAGGTCTTTTTGCGCGATTCTCTTCAAATGCTGGTCAATGATGCGGGTCTACGTCGCCGGATCGGGGCAGAGAATCAGGCCAGGGCAATGGCAGATTATGATGAAAAAACCATGATTTCGGCCTATGCTCGCCTCTATGGCGCCGCAATTGGCAAAGCCGATCTGTTCGCCTGAGTCGTAATTTTCTCGCGCCGAGCGCCGTAACGCGTATAACAGCAAGATTGAGATAAACGGAGAGAAGCGTGTTCAAGGGCGTAAAGCCGATTATCTATGGCGGCCACGAAGTGTGGCCACTGGTAGAAGGCGGCAAGGGCGTGGCAGCGACCAACCATGCCAGCGCAGGGGCCTGGGCCGCTGCAGGCGGCATCGGTACCGTCTCTGCGGTCAATGCCGACAGCTATGACGCGGATGGCAAGATCATCCCGCAAATCTACCGCGCGCTCACCCGCCGTGATCGCCACGAAGAACTCGTTCAATATGCCATTGACGGGGCCGTCGAGCAGGTCCGCCGCGCTTTTGAAGCCGCCGGTGGCAAGGGCGCCATCAACATCAATGTGCTGTGGGAAATGGGCGGGGCGCAGCGCGTGCTGCACGGCGTGCTGGAACGGACGCGCGGCATGGTTGCTGGCGTTACCTGCGGTGCGGGCATGCCGTATAAACTTTCCGAAATCGCGGCGTCCTATGAAGTCAGCTACCTGCCGATCATCAGCTCGGCGCGTGCCTTTCGTGCGCTGTGGAAGCGGGCCTATTCAAAGGCGTCCGAATGGCTGGCAGCGGTCGTTTACGAGGATCCCTGGCTGGCAGGCGGGCATAATGGCCTATCCAATGCCGAAGATCCGCGCGTGCCGCAGGACCCCTATCCACGCGTGAAGGCGTTGCGCGAGACGATGCGCGAAGGCGGTATTTCGGATGACGTGCCGATCGTGATGGCAGGTGGCGTCTGGTATCTGCGCGATTGGAACAACTGGATCGACAATCCCGAGCTCGGCCAGATCGCCTTTCAGTTCGGCACGCGGCCCTTGTTGACCAAGGAAAGCCCGATTCCGCAGGGCTGGAAAGACAAGCTGACGCACATCGAGGAAGGTGAGGTGCTGCTGCACCGCTTCTCCCCGACCGGCTTTTATTCAAGCGCGGTGCGCAATCCGTTCCTGCGCCACCTCGAAGCGCGGTCCGAGCGCCAGATCCCTTATTCGACCGAAGTGGCGGGCGACCACCAGTTCCAGCTCGATGTCGGCGTGCGCGGCAAGAATTTCTGGGTGACCAAGGGCGATCTGCTCCGCGCCCGTGCCTGGTACGGCGCTGGTTTCACTGATGCGCTCAAGACGCCGGACAATACCTTGGTGTTCGTCACGCCAAGCGAAAAGGCCGAGATTCGCCAGGACCAGTCGGATTGCATGGGCTGCCTCAGCCAGTGTGCCTTCTCGTCCTGGATGGACAGCGAGACTAACTCCACCGGCCGCCTCGCTGATCCGCGCAGCTTCTGCATCCAAAAGACGCTGCAGGACATCGCGCACGGTGGCGATACCGAACAAAATCTGATGTTCGCGGGCCACGGCGCTTATAATTTCAAGAAGGACCCGTTTTATTCGAACGGGTTCGTGCCGACGGTGAAGCAACTGGTGGACCGGATTTTGACGGGGGATTGAGCGAAGGCTGGTTGGCTGGTTTCGCGCCAACCCCAATTTGCAGGATGGTCAGCGTGCATGGGGCAGATGAGTTTGCTCGCTACCCCCCACGTCAATGGCGCGTAAATTGTACCGTCCGGGCGGCAGCATCAGCGCAATCGTCTCGCCGGGACGGATGGCCACCCGGTCCATTGGGACGGAGGTGGCCGGCTCGCCCACCGGCCGTGCCTCGATCACGCGCCAACCCGTTGACGGAAGCAGCGCTTGCGGAATGCTAACGGCTATGTCCCCTGCCAATAGCCGCCATTCGGGGCGACCCTGGACGAAGCGGGCACTGGGATGGTCGATGAGCAAATCGAACGCCCCCGCTGGCTGATCGGCAGGCAGCGCCGAAAATCGCACCGTGTCTCCGCCACCGCGACAAATTGTCTGCGAAATGGTGAGCGGATCGATGCCGGTCTTTTCCTTCAAGCGCGCGGCCATCCATTTGTCACCATTAGGCTGCGGCACTTCGGCCGCGTGCGAATAACCGACATGCACCAGCAATTTGGTGCCGGGGTGCTCGCGCAAGAAAGTCGCCAGATGGTTGGCCTGCCCCTCCTCGCGGACAGCAATTCGCTGTTCCCGTGTCGCGTCTGGCGCGGCAACGCCATGTTGTTCCGCGATGAACTCGTAAGGCAAAAGGCGATAGCCGAGCACCTTGGCGCGCCGCCCGAGTCTGCCGAACCCCGCTTCGTAGAGATAGTAACCGTCATCCTCGCTGAAAAAGGGCAGGTTCGGCTGCCTGCGAAATGTCGGTAGGGATCGTTCCGGTGTGCCGGGGAGCGAGTAGGAAAGCGTTTCAATCGCCAGCGTGTCATACCCCAGCGGCCGCAATCGGCTTGCAACCTCGGCGATGAAGCCACGATGTTGCGACCGTTCATGGCTTTCGCTGATGATCACGATCGACGTTTGGCGCGCCCTGCTCGCGATCTCATTGAGCACAGTCGACGTCGTTTGCAGTGGCGCGCAGCCATTTGCCTTGTAGTCACCGCTTGTGGCAGCGATCAGATCCTCTCTGCCAAACAAGCTTAGGGTCTGGCTGGCCCTTTGTCTGGCCCGTTCATCGGCAAGCAAATGATCAGGACCGATTTCGGCAAGATTTTTGAGCTTGCCTTTTAGATCGCCCGATGAATTTTCTGCCGAAACTCTCTCGAAAGGTTGCACCAGTCGGACGCGGTCGTCGGGGGGCGGCGTCATGGGTATTGCCGCTGATCCAAGGGCGCAGATCGCAACCAGGCCCACAAAAAGGTGACTGGCAAGAATCGGAAGAGTTAAGCGCATTACTAACGCTATAGAGCCATTTAATTCTTTTCAAGAGAAGCGCAGGTCACGGCAACTCGACCACTTAACTTCCCCTGATAACGCCTAAGCGCGACCCTCCTGCGACAGATAAGACGACCGCCAGACTGCTCAGCTGCCAAATTCCTTGCGCGAACGCAGGATGATCGCAACGGCCACTGAAAGCAGCAGGATCGATCCCGCTTCAAACAAGATGTTTTCGGGCTTCATGTCCTTGCCCTGCAGCACGATCAGCCGGGCCAGCGCAGTGATCGCGATGAAGATCGGGTACACGAAGGGCGATGCCGATCCGCGCCCGGTGTAGAACACGCCGATCATGCTGATGACTTCGGTATAAAGAAACATCTGCAGGATATCGGCCAGGGTGACCACCTGCGTGATGATCACCGTGTTCACTTCGCGCGCCACCGCGCCGAGCGTCAGCACCGCGATGATGATGAGCAGGCCGTGTTCGAGGAGGTGAAAACCCGTCAGCGCATAGCTGCTGATGCGCTCATTGGTCGTTTGTCCCGTCGGCTCATCTGGCTGCATGCGGCTTGCCCTGTGCTCTATTGGCCTAATGCGATCTGCCTATACCAGATTTCAGCCAGGGTACGCTGTCGCTAAATCCAGCCTTCCAGCACCTGATCCGGCGGGCGGTGGCCATCGGCCCAAACGCGAATATTGGTGATGACCTTATCTCCGGTCGCCAATCGCCCCTCAAAGGTCGCGGAGCCCATATGCGGCAGCATCACGACATTGGGGAGGGCGAGCAGGCGAGGGTCGATTTGCGGTTCATGCTTCCACACGTCGAGACCTGCACCCGCCAGTCGCCCAGCCTCAAGCGCATCGACCAAGGCATCTTCGTCAACGATGCCGCCGCGCGCCGCATTGATCAGGTAGACGTGCGGTCGCATCAGGCCGATCCGCCTGGCGTCCAGCAAGCCCTCGCTTTCAGCATTGCGGGGTGTGTGGATCGTCAGGATGTCGATGGCGGCCAGCATCTCGTCGAGCGACTCGTGCCAGGTCGCGGCGAGCTGTGCTTCGAGCACCGCAGGCAGGCGATGGCGGTTGTGATAATGGATCGACAGGCCAAAAGCGCGCGCGCGCAATGCCACAGCCTGCCCAATGCGGCCCATGCCGATGATCCCCAGCGCCTTGCCGCCAATGCGGTGGCCGAGCATCCCGCCCGGGCTCCAGCCCTTCCACTGGCCGGATCGGACAAGCTTTTCGCCCTCCGCCAGCCGACGCGGCACCGACACGATCATCGCCATTGTCATGTCGGCAGTGTCTTCGGTCAGGACGCCCGGTGTATTGGTGACGATAATGCCGCGCGCGCGCGCCGCTTGCAGCGCAATATGGTTTACCCCCGCCCCGTAATTGGCGATCAGCCGAAGCCGTTCGCCCGCCCCTTTGATCAGCGCCGCATCGATATCGTCGGTCACCGTTGGCACCAAGACGTCGCAATCGGCCATGGCCGAGGCAAGCTCTTCGCGCGTCATCGGAACATCGCGGCGATTATTGGTGGTGTCGAACAGTTGTTCCATGCGATCCATCACCTGATCGGACAGCTCGCGCGTCACGATCACCTTGGGATGGGGCACCTTTGGCATGGGACGTCTCATTTCGGGCATGGATATGGATTGGCGGGTCTCGATTGCGCCGTCAACGGTGTTGAAGATCGGCCACGGAACACGGTAAACGGGCGATAACCAAATAAGGGGTCGTAGATGCGTTTCTGGGCATGGATGATAGCGATTGCGGGCACGTTGCTGTTCGCTGGCCTAGCCGATGATGCCGCGCAATCGCAAAAGCGCAAGACGCCCTATTTTGCGTCGATCGCCGCGGGCAAGGCGCGGATGCGGACCGGACCGGGCCGCAATTATCCCGCAAGCTGGCTGTATCAGCGCGCCGATCTGCCGATCAAGGTGATCGACAGTTATAAGGAATGGCGCAAGATCGAGGATCCGGACGGCACCCAGGGCTGGATGCAAGGCAATTTGCTGAGCGAAACCCGCACTGGCATCGTCATGGGCAATAGCGCTGAATTGCTGGAGGCACCGCGCTTCAACGCGCCGCTGCTGTGGCGCGTGGCACCCGGTGTTGTCGGCCGAATCAGCCGGTGCGCGCGGGGCTGGTGCTGGTTCGATGTGCGCGGCCGGGCCGGTTATATCGAGGCGAACCGCATTTGGGGTGTCGATCAAGGCGAACAATTGTCCTGATGACAACGCCGACTCGGTTCACAATCATTCAAGACGACGTGACGGGGCCTGAAATTACGGCATTGATCGCGCTGCACCTGGCGGCCGTAGATGACGGCACAGCCGCCGAGTATAGGTTTGCGTTGGGCGTAGAGGCGCTTCGCGCGCCCGGCATTACACTCTGGAGCCTGTGGGAGGGCACAAACCTTCTCGGCTGCGCGGCCCTCAAAGATCTCGGCGAAGGGCAGGGCGAGGTGAAATCGATGCGCACGCACCCCGCGCATCTGCGGCGCGGCGTCGCCGGGCTGTTGCTCGGCCATCTGATCGGACAGGCGCGGGCACGCGGGTGGCACCGACTCAATCTGGAAACGGGGACCAATGCGTCATTTATTCCGGCGCATGCGCTGTATCGCCGTTTCGGCTTTGTCGATTGCGGCCCCTATGCCGATTATGTCGAAAGTCCGCATAACCGGTACATGACATTGGCGCTTGAATCCGGCGCAGTCGATCGGGGACCGGGTTGATCGGATTAAGCTGTTTGCTGCCCTTGCCCCTGCCAATCCATCGTCCTAGAAGCGCGCCAAGTTAAATTCCGCATCTGCGAGAAGCCCATTGGTCGATCTATCCCAATATCTGCCGATCCTGCTGTTTCTGGGGGTCGCGCTTGCGCTTTCGGGCGTATTCGTGTTCGCGCCGATGGCGGTTTCGCGGCTGACGGGCGCGCATAAGCCGACTGCTGAGAAGCTCACCGAATATGAGTGCGGCTTCCCGGCTTTCGAAGATTCGCGCAGCCAGTTCGACGTGCGGTTTTACCTCGTCGCCATCCTGTTCATCATCTTCGATCTGGAGGCGGCGTTTATTTACCCCTGGGCGGTTTCGGTGTTCAAACTCGGCTGGGTCGCTTGGATTTCGATGATGATCTTCATCGCTGAACTCGCGCTTGGTCTGGCCTATGCGTGGAAGAAGGGAGCGCTCGATTGGGAGTAGAACTCGAACGGGCACCTGCGGCTGGCACCCTGCCGGACGTCGGTTTCCTCAACGACATCAACAGCGAACTGGGCGACAAGGGCTTCCTCGTCACCTCGACCGAAGAGCTGTTCCAATGGGCACGCACCGGATCGCTCTGGTGGATGACCTTTGGCCTGGCGTGCTGTGCGGTCGAGATGATCCATGTGAACATGCCGCGCTATGATCTTGAAAGATTTGGCGCCGCCCCGCGCGCATCGCCGCGCCAGTCTGACGTCATGATCGTGGCCGGCACGCTCTGCAACAAGATGGCCCCGGCACTGCGCCGCGTCTACGATCAGATGAGCGAGCCCAAATACGTCATCTCGATGGGCAGCTGTGCCAATGGCGGCGGTTACTATCATTACAGCTATTCAGTGGTGCGCGGCTGCGACCGGATCGTGCCTGTCGACATCTATGTGCCCGGCTGCCCGCCGACCGCCGAGGCGTTGCTTTACGGGATCATGCAACTCCAGCGTAAAATCCGCCGCGTCGGGACGATCGAACGGTGATGGCCCGCGCAGCGATCAGTCTTTTATTCTCCGCGTCTCCGCGCCTCCGCGCGCGCAAAAATTGGGTTCACGCGGAGCTGCGGAGACGCGGAGGAGTGGCTCATGCGTAGCCCTGCTCCTGCCTATGCGACGAATGATGGGGTCATTGACGCTGCAGTCGCCGCACTTGGCGGCCTGATCGTCGATACGCTCGATGCGCATGGCGAAGTGACGCTGACGGTCGATCGGCTTCACTTGATCGACGCGATGGTCCTGCTGCGCGACACGCCCGGCCTTGAATATCAGCAGCTGATGGAAATCGCTGGGGTCGATTATCTCGATCGCGCTGAGCGGTTCGAAGTCTGCTATCATCTGCTCAGCCTGACGCGGAACCACCGTATCCGCGTGCGCGTGACGACCGATGAGGAAAAGCCGGTGCCGTCGGTAACCGTGATCTGGCCGGTTGCGGGCTGGCTGGAGCGCGAAGTGTACGACATGTACGGCGTGCTGTTTGACGGCAACGCCGATTTGCGCCGTATTCTGACCGATTATGGCTTTCGCGGCCACCCGCAGCGCAAGGATTTTCCGCTCTCCGGCTATGTCGAGCTGCGTTATTCGGAAGAGGCTAAGCGCGTGGTGTACGAACCCGTCAAGCTCGCCCAGGATTTTCGCACCTTTGATTTCATGAGCCCCTGGGAAGGGGCGGACTATATCCTGCCCGGTGACGAAAAGGCGTCGCCGCCGCCCGCACCGGAGGCGAAGAAATGAGCGACTATATGGAAAAGCTCGAAGGGCTCACCGACGCCGCCGATCCCACCACGGGTGACGTCGCGATCGAGAATTACACGATCAATTTCGGCCCGCAGCATCCCGCAGCGCACGGCGTGCTTCGCCTCGTGATGGAACTGGACGGCGAGATCGTCGAGCGGCTCGATCCGCATATCGGCCTGCTCCACCGCGGCACCGAAAAGCTGATCGAACACAAGACCTATCTGCAGGCGCTGCCCTATTTCGACCGGCTCGATTACTGCTCGCCGCTGTCCATGGAGCATAGCTATGTGCTCGCGATCGAGAAATTGCTCGATCTGGAAGTGCCGCTGCGCGCGCAATATCTGCGGGTGTTCTTTGCCGAATTGACGCGCATTTCCAATCACATGCTAAACCTCGGCAGCCATATGATGGATGTTGGCGCGATGACGCCCAACCTGTGGCTGTTCGAAATCCGCGAGGATTGCCTCAATTTCTTCGAGCGCGTGTCGGGCGCGCGGATGCATTCGGCCTATTTCCGGCCCGGCGGCGTGCATCAGGATACCCCGCTCAAGCTGCTGACCGACATTGCCGACTGGCTCGACACCCGCCTACCGCGCCTGTTCGAGGATGCGATCAGCCTGGTGGCCGACAACCGCATCTTCAAGCAGCGCAACGTCGATATTGCGGTGGTGAGCCGCGAGGATGCGATCAAATGGGGCTTTTCGGGCCCGATGATCCGGGGTGCGGGCATTGCGTGGGACCTGCGCAAGTCGCAGCCCTATGACGTGTATGACCGGATGAAGTTCGAAATCCCGGTCGGCACGCGCGGCGATTGCTATGACCGGTTCATGGTCCGCGTGGAGGAAGTCCGCCAGTCGGTGCGGATCATGAAGCAGTGCCTGAACGAAATGCCCGAGGGGCCGATCGCCAGCCTCGATCGCAAGGTGGTGCCGCCCAAGCGGGGCGAGATGAAGCGATCGATGGAAGCGCTGATCCACCACTTCAAGCTTTACACCGAAGGGTTTCACGTCCCCGCCGGTGAAGTCTATGTCGCGACCGAAAGCCCCAAGGGCGAATTCGGCGTTTATCTGGTCAGCGACGGGACGAACAAGCCGTATCGCTGCAAGATCCGGCCGACGGCGTTTTCGCATCTGCAAGCGATGGACTTCATGAGCCGGGGGCACATGCTGGCGGACACGACGGCAATCCTGGGGGCGCTCGACATCGTGTTCGGGGAGTGTGACCGGTGAGGTTTTTGCAAGCCATCACCGCCATTGCTTTGCCATCCGTTGTTTTGGCCCAGCCAGCGAATGACCAGAGTGCAGACATAGCGCGTGTCGCTGTATATCTGGTGGCACTCCGCGACTCCAAAGCTGACCTGCGACGCATGGTTACAAGCGATGTTGTTTTAATCGATTCAAAGTCGCAGCAACCTCGAACGCTCGATCAATTTTTTTCTTATGCTACCGAATGTAAGTTGCAGAAGATCGAAGCCGTTGCTTCTAGAAATTCTGGGCTTCCGATATCTACAACTTGGAATTGCAATCGCTTTCAAATCATAAATGGTAAGCCGGTTTGGGACGAGCGCACCGCTTCTTTCTGGTTCAACGGCGACAAGATTAGCAGGATAAGTTGGGGTGAACGTCCGGTAGTGTTCATTGCCCCGCTGCGTCCAGCGGGAGGCAAGTAAACCGATGTCTGGTTCCCCCGCCACCCTCAACCTCGCCGACAAGCTGGTGCAATTTGCCGATCGCTGGAACCCGCGCAGGTCCTCGCGTCGGCAAGCGCTGGCCGATGCGACGACGGTTCTAGGCGCGCGCGATATCGTGTTTGGGGAGTGTGACCGGTGAAGGGCTTGACCGGGATGCGGGTTATTTTCGGCAGTTGCGCCGTGATGTTTTGCGCGGCGGCGATCGCTCCGCTCTTGCTGCGCCTGATGGGCATTGATTTCTTGCCGCTGAAATGGCCGATCCTGATTTACGGGGGGCTGGCGTTGGTCGGCATGCTGGTATCTAGTCCGCCTTGGATTGCGGCTGAGCTCAATCACAAATTCCAGTACAAGAACCGAAATCGGACCAAGGAAGGGGCACAGCACAATGGCTGAACCAGCGTCCACCCCCGCCACCCTCAACATCGCCGACAAGCTCGCGCAGTTCGCCGATCATTGGAACCCGCGCATCATCGGCCATTATAACGGCAATGAAATCCGTGTGGCCAAGGTGCAGGGCGACTTCAGCTGGCACGCGCATGCCGATACCGACGAGCTTTTCCTTGTCGTCGCGGGTGAGCTCGGCATCGAGTATCGCGATGGCGTGCGCCGCTATGGCCCGGGCGAGATGGTCGTCGTGCCCAGGGGCACCGAGCACAAGCCCTTTGCCGACGCCGAATGCCACATCCTGCTGATGGACCGCGAGGGCGAGCCCAACACGGGCCTCAACCCCTCGCACCTGACGCGCGAAAAGTTGGAGGTCATTTGATGACTGAAGCTGAATCGTCAATCATGCTTGAGATTCTCAAGCGCCTCCAGTCCGACATGTCGGAAATGAAGGCCGATATGTCAGACATGCGTCTGCGCATGACGGCGAACGAGGAACACCTTGCCACGTTGGTTATGTCGGTTTCCGGGATCAACCATAGGCTGGATCGTTTGGCCGACCGGGTAGAACGCATCGAGCGTCGTCTCGATCTGCTGGATACGCACTGATGGCCGACCACGCCCATATCCCCGACGAAGCCGAAACCCGCGCACGCTGGGGCGATTTCGCCTGGACGCCCGAAAACGCCGCGAAGGCGAAGGAAATCGTCGGTCGCTATCCGCCGGGTCGCCAGCAATCCGCGTCGATCCCGTTTCTCGATCTCGCCCAGCGGCAGGTCGGCGCGGCGACGCAGACGCAAGGCTGGCTCCCCGTGCCGGTGATCGAGTTCGTCGCGCGCGAACTCGGCATGCCGTACATGCGCGTGTACGAGGTCGCGACCTTCTACACGATGTTCAACATGGCGCCCGTCGGCCGCTATCACGTTCAGGTCTGCGGGACGACGCCGTGCATGCTGGCGGGCTCGGACGATGTGTTCGCCGCGTGCAAGAACCACGGCCTGATCAAGGGCAAGACCACGCCCGACGGGCTGTTCACGCTGACCGAGGTCGAATGTCTTGGCACCTGCGCCAATGCGCCGATGGTGCAGATCAACGACGACAATTTCGAAGACCTGGACTATGATCGCACCACGGCAGTGCTCGAAGCACTGGCGCGGGGGGAGAGCCCCAAAGCGGGTTCGCAGATCGGACGGCAAACAAGCTGTCCAGAGGGTGGCCCTACCAGTTTGAAGGACATGGTGACCGAGAACCACGATTATCGCGGGGAATGGGCATGACGGTTGAGGAAACGCGCTTCATTACCGAGATGCTGCAAGGCATCCGATCGGAGCTGCGCGATTTGCGGGAAGAGCAGCTCAACCAGGGCATGCGGCTGACAGCGGTCGAGCATCGACTGCTTGGGATCGATACGCACATGGCTGCACTTCAGCACGGGGTTGATAGCGTTAAAACCGACATGCGCCGGGTGAAACAACGGCTCGAACTGGTGGAGGAATGAAATGAACATCCTGATCGCAATCGGCTTCGCGCTACTCGCGGTATTTGTCTTGGTGGCGCTGGTGAAGCTTGCCTTTGGGTTGATCGTGCTTGCGCTCGTGCTCGGTACGGGCGTCGCGGCCTATTTCGTTATGGAAAAGCTGATCGGACAGGGCCGTTGATGCGCACCGTTATCGACAGCAATTGGCGGGGAGCCTGGTGATGCCCAAGTCTGCAATGGCTGGTGTGCCCGTGCTCGGCGTCATTTTCCTGCTGCTGGCGGTAATGAAGCTGATCAATGGCGAAGCCTGGGTCGTTTGGGCCATCCTGGGCTTTCTGTTTGGCGGATTCGGCGTTTTCGCGAACCGGTCAGGAGGAAATAAGGCGTGACCCTTGCCGACAAGGATCGCATTTTTACGAATGTCTACGGCTTTCAGTCATGGAAGCTGGAGGCAGCGCTCAAGCGTGGCGATTGGGATAATACCAAGTCACTGCTGGCGCTGGGCCCGGATACGATCATCGACCGGATCAAGGCGAGCGGCCTGCGTGGGCGCGGCGGGGCAGGGTTCCCCACCGGCACGAAATGGTCGTTCATGCCCAAGGAACCGAAGCCGGACCGGCCCAATTTCCTGGTCATCAATGCCGATGAATCGGAACCGGGCAGCTGCAAGGATCGCGAGATCATCCGCCACGATCCGCACAAGCTGATCGAGGGCGCGCTGGTTGCCGGTTTCGCGATGCGCGCGCGCGCCGCTTATATCTACATTCGCGGCGAATATATCCGCGAGGCGGAGGTGCTGTTTGCCGCGATTGCCGAGGCGTATGATAAGGGGCTGATCGGCAAGAATGCGTGCGGATCGGGTTATGATTTCGACGTTTTCTGCCACCGCGGCGCTGGCGCCTATATCTGCGGCGAAGAAACCGCGATGCTCGAAAGCCTGGAGGGCAAAAAGGGTCAGCCGCGCCTCAAGCCGCCCTTTCCGGCGGGGGCAGGGCTTTATGGCTGCCCGACGACCGTCAACAATGTCGAATCAATTGCGGTCGCGCCCACCATTCTGCGCCGCAGCCCCGAATGGTTCGCCAGCTTCGGGCGCGACAATAACAAGGGCACCAAGCTCTTCCAGATCAGCGGCCATGTGAACCGCCCCTGCGTGGTCGAGGAAGCGATGAGCATCCCGTTCCGCGAACTGATTGAGGTGCATTGCGGCGGCGTGCGCGGCGGGTGGGATAATCTGCTCGCGGTCATCCCCGGCGGGTCATCGGTGCCGCTGGTGCCCGCCGCCGAGATCATGGACGCGCCGATGGACTTTGACGGGCTGAAGGCGCTTGGCTCCGGCCTCGGCACCGCTGCCGTCATCGTCATGGACAAGTCTACCGATATCGTCCGCGCGATCAGCCGATTGTCCTACTTCTACAAGCACGAAAGCTGCGGCCAATGTACCCCGTGCCGCGAAGGCACCGGCTGGATGTGGCGCGTGATGGAACGCATGCGCACCGGCGATGCGGACATCAGCGAAATTGATACGCTGTATCAGGTGACCAAGCAGGTCGAAGGGCACACGATCTGCGCGCTGGGTGACGCCGCCGCCTGGCCGATTCAGGGTCTGATCAAGCATTTCCGCCCGGAGATGGAACGGCGCATTGCCGAAAAGCGCGGCGGTGGTGCCGAGCCGATGATGGAGGCAGCGGAATGACCGACGAACGCGCCAATCTGATGCTGGAAATTCTGAAAGGCATCCAGAGCGATGTCGCCGCGATCAAGCGCGAACAGGTGTCGCAGGGCATCCGCTTGCTGGCGCTCGAAGATCATATTCGCGGCCTCGTCGGGACGATCTATGGCATTCAGTCTGACATCGCTGATTTGAAGATGCGCGTCGATCGCATCGAAAAGCGCCTTGGCCTGATGGATACGGAACATTGATGATGCCCTCGGTGACCAAACAGGTCGAAGGCCACACGATCTGCGCGCTGGGCGACGCGGCGGCGTGGCCAATCCAGGGCCTGATCAAGCATTTTCGCCCCGAGATGGAGCGCCGCATTGCGGAGAAGCGCGGTGGTGGGTTGGAAACGATGCAGGAGGCAGCGGAGTGACGAGTTTTCAGAAGGTCGCGATCGCGGTTCTGGCCGGGCTCATCCCCAATGCCGTTTCAGCGCAATTGTCATCGCGCGACGGTCTGCTTGAGGCAGTGCCGACAGCGCAAGCCCGTGTTGCGTTGATAGAATATGCGTCTTGCCTCGTCGCACGGCGTCCGCAACCCGTCCGTCAGCTGCTAACGATGGATGCGCGTTCCACTGATTATTTTTCGAAGATGAACAAATTGATCAATGATCTTGAAAGCTGCCGACTGCCCGGGCGCCTGAAAATGTCGAATGTCTTGTTGCTCGGTGGCTTGGCTGAGGCAGCCTATAAGCATGATTTCGCCGGTCGTAGGGCATTGGATCCAGTGTTACTGGCAGAAAATGTATCGCCGAATTTGCCGTTGGATAGCAATGAAGCTGCATTGGCATGCGTTGTTCGGAAGAAGCCTCAGGCCGTGCATGATCTGCTCGGGACGCGCATTGAGAGCGCACAGGAGCTGGACGCAATCAAGCCGCTCGCCGAGGAGTTGTCGAGCTGCATGGTTCCGGGAACTTCCAGCCGACTGAACAAATCATATTTTCGGTCGGTGCTGGCGCTGGCGCTGTTTCGCTCGGCAACTCTAACCGCTTCGCAAGCGGGGGCCCGCTGATGCCTAAGCTCAAAGTAGACGGCGTCGAGATTGAAGTCCCCGCTGGTGCCACCGTGCTCCAGGCGTGCGAGATCGCGGGCAAGGAAATCCCGCGCTTCTGCTATCACGAACGCCTGAGCATCGCGGGCAATTGCCGGATGTGCCTGGTCGAGGTGAAGCCCGGACCACCAAAGCCGCAGGCGTCGTGCGCGCTCCCTGCTGCCGAGAACCAAGAGATTTTCACCAATTCGCCGATGGTCAAGAATGCGCGCGAAGGGGTGATGGAGTTCCTGCTTATCAACCACCCGCTCGATTGCCCGATCTGCGATCAGGGCGGCGAGTGCGATCTGCAGGACCAGTCAGTCGCCTATGGCCGGGGATCGTCACGCTATGACGAGAACAAGCGCGCGGTAACCGAAAAATATATGGGCCCCATCGTCAAGACGGTGATGACGCGCTGCATCCAGTGCACGCGCTGCGTCCGCTTTGCCGAGGAAGTCGCTGGCGTCGAGGAGATCGGCGCGATCGGGCGTGGCGAGAATATGCAGATCACCAGCTACCTCGAACATGCCGTGTCGAGCGAGCTCTCCGGCAATGTCGTCGATCTCTGCCCGGTCGGCGCGCTGACGTCGAAGCCGTATGCGTTCGAAGCGCGGCCATGGGAGCTGAAGAAGACGCTGACGATCGACGTGATGGACGCGGTCGGCACCAACATCCGGCTTGATAGTCGCGGGCGGCAAGTGTTGCGTTGCCTGCCGCGCATCAATGAAGACGTGAACGAAGAATGGGCGACCGACAAGACGCGTCACGCGATCGACGGGCTCGTCCGCAAGCGACTCGACCGGCCGTTCGTGCGCAAGGGCGGCAAGCTGGTCGAAGCGACATGGGACGAGGCCTTTGCCGCGATCGCCGCCGTTAAGGCGGGCAAGAACGTCGCGGCGATTGCGGGCGATTTGGTCGATTGCGAAACCATGTATGCGGCCAAGGCGTTGCTCGCGAAAATGGGGTCGTCGCTGCTCGAAGGGCGGCAGACCGGCATGGATTATGACGTGACGTCGCTGGCCGCCGTCAATTTCAATACGACAATTGCCGGCACGGAAATGGCAGATGCGATTCTGCTGGTCGGCACCAATTTGCGCTGGGAAGCGCCACTGGTGAACACCCGCGTCCGCAAGGCGATCAAGCGCGGGGCGAAGGTGTTTGCGATTGGGCCAGAGACCGATCTGACCTACAAGGTCGAATGGTTGGGCAATGGCCTTTCCGCGATGACCAAGCTGCCCGAGGCGGCGGCAGCGGCGTTCAAAAATGCGCGGCGCCCGATGATCATCGTTGGCGGCGCGGCGCTGAAATCGGGGCATGGTGCGGCGCTTGCCTTTGCCAAAAAACACAAACTGGTCCGCACGCTGGAAGATGGCACGGCATGGAACGGCTTTAACGTCGTCCATATGGCGGCCGCGCGGATGGGCGGGCTGATGCTCGGCTATGCGCAGCCTGGCGGCATTGCAGACATTGCCGCTGCAAAGCCAAAGCTGGCGTTTTTCCTGGGGGCGGACGAGGTGGATTTCTGGGACTTCGCCAAAAGCTTCAAGGTGTATATCGGCCATCACGGTGACAAGGGCGCGGCGCATGCCGATGTCGTGCTGCCTGGGGCCAGCTATGCCGAGAAATCGGGCACCTGGGTCAATCTGGAAGGACGGGTTCAGCGCGGCGAACATGCGGTGTTCCCGCCCGGTGACGCCCGCGAGGATTGGACGATCCTGCGCGCGCTGTCGGCGGTGATGGGTAAGACATTGGCGTTCGATACGCTCGATCAGCTCCGCGCTGAAATGGCAAAGGACGTGCCCACGCTCGGCATGCTCGGCCTAACACGATTCGATTGGGCCCCCCCTGCACTCGAGGCAAAGGGGGAGGGCGAGATTACCTATCCGATCAAGGATTTCTACCTCACCAACGCCATTTGCCGCGCCAGCCCGACAATGCAGCGCTGCTCGGCTGAGCTGGTGCACGGCCAAAGCTTTGCGGAGGCGGCCGAGTGATGGGCACCATTTTTCAGCATATCCGGCTGGCCAATGCGGCCCAGCCTGATCTGGAAGAGATTGACGCACGAGCGCTGGTCGATTCCGGTTCAATCGACCTTTGCATTCGGCCTCTGTTGGCAAAGCAGCTTCGGCTCGCGCCCATCGAGCAGAGGGTGGTGACGGTCGCTGATGGCCGGAAGGTCTCTGTCGATTACGTTGGTCCCATCAGGGTGGAAGTGTTTGGTCGCCATGCTTTTACGGGGGCGATGGTAATGGGAGATATGGTTCTGCTCGGGGCGATTCCGATGCAGGCAATGGATGTGCTGATCGATCCAAGGCGCGAACAATTAATCCCGAACCCCCAAAACCCGGATATTCCAGGGGCAATGGTGATGAGCCATAGGACGTCGCATCAATGACCTGGTGGTTCACCTATCTCGGCATGTCGTTTGAGGGCGCTTGGTTCCTGGCCACGCTGATCGACATCCTGCTCATCGCTCTGCCGGTGATGCTGGCGGTTGCGCTGATCATCTATGCCGATCGCAAAATCTGGGCGGCGATGGCGCTCCGGCGCGGGCCGAACGTGGTCGGGCCGTTCGGCATCCTGCAGAGCTTTGCTGACGGGCTGAAGGTGTTCCTGCAGGAAACGATTATCCCGTCGAGCGCGAACAAGGGCCTGTTCCTGCTTGCGCCGATCATCACCTTTACGGTCGCGCTGATCGTGTGGGCGGTGGTGCCGTTCCAGGCCGATCTGATCCTGTCGAACATCAATGTCGGGCTGCTCTATGTGCTCGCGGCGAGTTCGCTCGGGGTTTACGGCATCATTCTGGCCGGCTGGTCGTCCAACTCGAAATACCCCTTCTTCTCCGCGATCCGCGCGGCAGCGCAGATGGTGTCGTACGAAGTCGCGATCGGCTTTGTGCTGATTTCGGTGGTGCTGTGGACGGGCAGCTTCAATCTCGCCGCGATTGTCGAGGCCCAGAAAGATGTGTGGGGTTTTGCCGCATTCCCCATCAATGGCTTTGCGTTCAATCCATTGCTGTTCCCGATGGCGGTGGTGTTCTTCATCTCGTCGCTTGCCGAAACGCAAAGGGCGCCGTTCGATCTGACCGAAGCGGAGAGCGAGCTCGTCGCGGGCTATCAGACCGAATATTCGTCGATGGCGTTCGCGCTCTACTGGCTGGGCGAATATGCCAATGTTATCTTGATGTGCGTGCTGAACGCGACATTGTTCTGGGGTGGTTATCTGCCGCCGGTCGACTGGGCACCGCTTTACTATGTGCCCGGCATCGTCTGGCTGTTTTTGAAGATGTGCTTCTTCTTCTTCCTGTTCAGCTGGGTGAAGGCGACCGTGCCGCGTTACCGCTATGATCAGCTGATGCGGCTTGGGTGGAAGGTTTTCCTGCCCTTGTCGCTGTTCTGGGTGTTTTTAGTGAGCGGGTATTTGATGCTCGTTCGCGTGGGAGTGTCGGCATGAATATCGGCCAGACCATCAAGGCCTTCACGCTGTGGGAATTCGTCCGCGCGCATGCGCTGACCTTGCGGTATTTCTTCCGCGCCAAGGCGACGATCAACTACCCCTATGAGAAGAACCCCATCTCCCCGCGCTTCCGGGGCGAACATGCGCTGCGTCGCTACCCCAATGGCGAGGAGCGCTGCATCGCGTGCAAGCTGTGCGAGGCGGTGTGTCCGGCCCAGGCCATTACGATTGAAGCCGAACCGCGCGACGACGGCAGCCGCCGCACGACGCGCTACGATATCGACATGACCAAGTGCATCTATTGCGGCCTGTGCGCAGAAGCGTGCCCCGTCGATGCTGTGGTCGAGGGGCCGAATTTCGAGTTCGCGACCGAAACGCGCGAGGAACTGATCTACGACAAGGCGAAGCTGCTCGATAATGGCGACCGGTGGGAGCGGGTGATCGCCGCGAACCTTGCCGCCGATGCTCCGTACCGTTAAGCGCACACCGATTCCAAGGGGCCTCCACACATCGTGATTCAGGTTTTCGCCTTTTATCTTTTCGCATCGATCGTGCTCGTTTCGGGTGCGATGACGATTGCGTCGCGCAACCCGGTGCATTCGGTGCTCTGGCTGATTTTCGCCTTTTTCAACGCCGCCGGGCTGATGCTGTTGGTCGGCGCCGAGTTCATCGCGATGCTGCTCGTTATCGTTTATGTCGGCGCAGTATCGGTGCTGTTCCTGTTCGTGGTGATGATGCTCAACATCGATTTTGCCGAAATGCGCCAAGGCTTTGTGCACTATTTATGGCCGGGGCTCGCGCTGGCGGTGGCATTGGCGATCGAGTTGTTCATTGCGGTCAACGCCTGGACGGCCGGCGGGATCGAACTGGCGCGCCGGATTGCGCCGACGCCGGATACGACCCCCAATATCGAGGCGATCGGCGATCTGCTGTACACGCGCTACCTTTATATCTTCGAAGGCGCCGGACTTGTGCTGCTGGTGGCGATGATCGGGGCGATTGTGCTCACGCATCGCCAACGCAATGGGGTAAAGCCACAGAATATCGCCCGCCAGGTCGCGCGCCGGCCGCAGGACGCTACGCGCAATGTTGATGCGCCGGTCGGCCAGGGGGTGAAGCTGTGATCGGCCTTGTCCATTATCTGGTGGTTTCGGCCATTTTGTTCACGATGGGGGTGCTCGGCATCTTCCTCAACCGCAAGAACATCATCGTCATCCTAATGGCGATCGAGCTGATCCTGCTCGCGGTGAACATCAATTTCGTCGCCTTTTCGGCCTATTTGCACGATCTGGTCGGCCAAGTGTTCGCCATGTTCGTGCTGACTGTTGCAGCCGGTGAAGCCGCGATCGGCTTGGCTATTCTCGTCATCTATTTCCGCGGCCGGGGCACGATCTCGGTCGACGATGTCAATCGGATGAAGGGGTGATGACGTTGTCCCAGACCCCTTTCGTCACCCCCGCAAAGGTAGGGCGCCCGCTTCTTTGCGGGGTCGAAAAATGTAGCTGGTTCCCCGCCGTCGCGGGGATGACGGTGGTAATTAAATGAATCCGATCCTTCTCATCGTCTTTCTGCCGCTGGTGGCCGCGTTTGTTGCTGGGTTCAGCAACAAGGCGTTTGGCGCGACGTTGCCAAAGATCCTGACCACGGTCGCGCTGTTCACCTCCGCCGTGCTGAGCTGGACGATTTTCCTACCTTTCGTGGCCGGCACCGCCAGCCCAAGCGTCACCCCGGTGTTCGATTGGATCCGATCGGGATCGCTCGACATCGTCTGGTCGCTGCGCGTTGATGCGCTGACGGCGGTGATGCTGGTCGTCATCACGTCCGTCTCGGCGCTCGTCCACCTCTATAGCTGGGGCTATATGGAGGAGGACCCGGATCAGCCGCGCTTCTTCGCCTATCTCTCGCTCTTCACCTTCGCGATGCTGATGCTGGTGACCGCCGACAATATCGTCCAGATGTTCTTCGGCTGGGAAGGGGTGGGGCTCGCGTCCTATCTCCTGATCGGGTTCTGGTTCCGCAAACCCAGCGCCAATGCCGCTGCAATCAAGGCGTTCGTCGTCAACCGCGTTGGCGACCTTGGCTTCATGCTCGGCATTTTCGGCACCTATCTTGTCTTCAACACCGTCCAGATCGATGAGATCCTGCGGCTCGCGCCGGGGATGAGCGGGTCGACGATCGGTTTCCTGTGGTTCCGCGCTGATACGATGACGGTGCTCTGCCTGCTGCTGTTTGTCGGCGCGATGGGCAAGTCCGCGCAGCTTGGGCTCCACACCTGGCTGCCCGATGCGATGGAAGGGCCGACGCCCGTCTCCGCGCTGATCCACGCCGCGACAATGGTCACGGCGGGGGTGTTCATGGTCTGCCGCCTCTCGCCGATGTTCGAGGCGAGCCCCTTTGCGATGACGGTGGTGATGACGGTGGGTGCCGCGACCTGTTTCTTCGCGGCCACGGTCGGGCTGGTGCAGACCGACATCAAGCGTGTGATCGCCTATTCGACCTGTTCGCAGCTGGGCTATATGTTCTTTGCCGCCGGCGTCGGCGCTTATGGCGCGGCGATGTTCCACCTGTTCACGCACGCTTTCTTCAAGGCGCTGCTGTTCTTGGGCGCCGGCTCGGTGATCCATGCGATGCACCATGAGCAGGACATGCGGCATTATGGGGACTTGCGGAAATCGATCCCGCTCACCTTCTGGGCGATGATGATGGGCACGCTGGCGATCACTGGCGTCGGCATTCCGGGCGTGATCGAGGGGCTTCCCGCGATTGGCTTTGCCGGCTTCCATTCGAAGGACGCGATCATCGAAGGGGCCTGGGCCTCGGGCAATATGGGCGCGTCGATCGTCGGGATGATCGTCGCGCTGCTGACGAGCTTTTATTCGTGGCGGCTGATGTTCCTTACCTTCTGGGGCAAGCCGCGCTGGGCGACGTCCGAGCATATCCAGCACGCGCTGCACGATGCCCATGGTCACGGCCATGACGATCATGCCAATCACGACGACCACGCGCCTGCAGACCATGGCGACGGCACCGGCGGCTACCATCCGCATGAGAGCCCCTGGACGATGCTGCTGCCGCTCGGCCTGCTCTCGGCGGGCGCGGTCGCGGCGGGGTTCATTTTCCACGGCGCATTCATCGAACCGGAAGCGGGCAAGGAGTTCTGGAAGGGCGCCATCGCGTTCAGCGAGCACCTCGCCCACGCCACGCATGAGGTGCCGTTGTTGGTGAAGCTGAGCGCCGCCATCGCCTGGATCATCGGGCTGGCCGGGGCCTATTTCGCCTATATCCGCGCGCCAGAGCTGCCAGCGCAGATAGCGCGCAGCTTCAGCGTGGTTTACGACTGGCTGCTGCATAAATGGTATTTCGACGAGCTGTATGACCTGCTGTTCGTCAAGCCATCCTTCACGATCGGTCGTTTCTTCTGGCATCGGGGTGACGAGCAAACCATCGACCGGTTCGGCCCCAATGGCGCGGCGGCGTTCGTCGCTTCGGGCAGCCGGTTGGCCGGGCGGATGCAGACCGGCTATATCTATACCTATGCGTTCGTGATGCTGATCGGCCTGACCGCGGTCGTCACCTGGGCGATTGCGAGCTGATGACGATGAACGGCCTTCCCATCCTCTCGATCATGATCGCCGTGCCCGCTATTGCGGCCATGCTGTGCCTGTTTGTCGGCGCGAATGGTGCACGCTGGCTGGCGTTGATCGCCACGCTGGTCAACCTGGCGCTCGGCGCGGCGCTGTGGACCAATTTCGATGTCGGCGGCCCGCAATGGCAATTCGTCGAGCATGCCCAAATTCCAGCATTTGGCACCTTCGGCTGGGCGCTTGGCATTGATGGCTTCGCGCTGATGCTGATCATGCTCAGCGTGTTCCTGATGCCGATCTGCATCGGCGCGAGCTGGACCGCGATTACCAAGCGCGTGCCCGAATATATGGCGGCGTTCCTCGTGACCGAAACGCTGATGATCGGCACCTTCGCGGCGCAGGATATGTTCCTGTTCTACATCTTTTTCGAAGCCGGGCTGATCCCGATGTATCTGATCATCGGCATCTGGGGCGGCGCGAACCGAATCTACGCGAGCTATAAATTCTTCCTCTACACCTTGCTCGGATCGGTGCTGATGCTGGTCGCGATGCTGTGGATGGCGAATTATGCGGGCACGACGGACATCCCGACCTTGCTCACCACCGATTTCCCGCGTGAGGCGCAATTCTGGCTGTGGCTCGGCTTCTTTGCCTCGTTTGCGGTCAAGATGCCGATGTGGCCAGTCCATACCTGGCTGCCCGACGCGCATGTCCAGGCGCCGACGGCGGGATCGGTGATTCTGGCGGGTGTGCTGCTGAAGCTGGGCGGCTATGGTTTCTTACGCTTTTCGGTGCCGATGTTTCCGGAAGCCTCAGCGAGCTTTACCTGGCTGATCCTTGGCTTGTCTGCCGTCGCGGTCATCTACACCTCGCTGGTCGCGCTGGTGCAGTCGGACATGAAGAAGCTGATCGCCTATTCGTCCGTCGCGCATATGGCGATTGTGACGATCGGCCTGTTCGCCTTCAACCAGCAGGGCATTGAGGGCGCGATGATCGTGATGCTCAGCCATGGATTGGTATCGGCGGCGTTGTTCTTGTGCGTCGGCGTGATCTATGACCGACTGCATACCCGCGAGATCACCCGTTATGGCGGCCTCAGCATCAACATGCCGCGCTATGCGATCCTGTTCCTGCTGTTCACGATGGCAAGCGTCGGCCTACCCGGCACAAGCGGGTTCGTTGGCGAATTCCTGAGCCTGGCCGGCACCTATCAAGTCTCTACCGTCGCCACCTTGCTCTGCACGACGGGGATCATCCTTGGCGCGGGCTACATGCTCTATCTGTATCGCCGGGTCGCGTTTGGGGAGATCGTCCATGATGATGTCCGCGCGATGCCCGACTTGTCGATGCGCGAGATGGCCTTGCTGGTGCCGATTGCCGCAGCGGTGATGTGGATGGGGGTTTATCCCGAAAGCTTCCTGGCGCCGATGCGCGGCGATGCAGCGACACTGGTTGCGCGCGTCTCGCGGGCCCAGCCGGCAGGGGATTCACTGCCCACGCCGGGGCGCCCCGCACCGGTCGCTGCCCCAATTGCCGCGCATGCGGAGGCGCACTGATGGACTATACCGCAAATCTGGTGATGACCCTGCCGGAGATCGTCCTGTCGGTCGGCGCGCTCCTCTTGATGCTCGTTGCGGCATGGGGCGGGCAGAGCGCGTCACGGGCGATTTCCTGGGCCTCGATCGCCGTGCTGATCGGCGCAGGGATCGCGCTGAGTGGACCAGCCTCGAGTGGCGGCGTCGCCTTTTACGGCCTGTACCGGGCCGATGGCTTTGCCGCCTTTGCCAAGGTGTTGATCTTTGGCGCGGCAGCGGTCGCGATCATCATGGCACCCGGGTTTTTCGAACGAACGAGTGGCGACAATCTGCGTCCCGAATATCCCGTGCTGATCCTGCTGGCAGCCGTCGGCATGGGGATGATGGTATCGGCGACTGATTTCTTGACACTCTATGTCGGGCTCGAACTGCAGAGTCTCGCTGCCTATGTGCTGGCAAGCTTCATGCGGCAGGATGCGCGGTCAGCTGAGGCTGGGCTTAAATATTTCGTGCTCGGTGCGCTGGCGAGCGGGATCCTGCTCTACGGCATTTCGCTGGTCTATGGCTTTAGCGGCACGACGGGGTTTGATTCCGTCGCCACGGCCTATGTCGCCGGCCATTCAAAGGGGCTCTTGTTCGGGCTGGTGTTCGTGTTCGCCGGGCTCGCTTTCAAGATGAGCGCGGTGCCGTTCCATATGTGGACCCCCGACGTGTACGAAGGCGCGCCGACGCCAGTAACGGCGTTTTTCGGCAGCGCGCCCAAGGTCGCCGCGATCGCGCTCACCGTTCGGGTAGCGGTTGAGGCGATGGGGCCGGCGTTGCTCGAATGGCGTCAGATCGTGATCTTCGCGGCGCTCGCCTCAATCATCCTCGGCGCGGCAGGCGCGATTGGCCAGACCAATATCAAGCGGCTGCTGGCTTACTCCTCGATCAACAATGTCGGCTTCATTCTGGTCGGTCTGGCTGCGGGAACGCAAAAGGGCGTGGCGGCAGTATTGTTCTACCTGGTGGTGTATGTCGTCATGACGCTCGGCAGCTTTCTGGTTGTCCTGCAAATGCGCGATGGGAACGGGCAGCCGATCGAGCGGATGGACAGCCTGTCGGGCCTTTCGCGGACGCGGCCGGGTCTGGCGCTGGCGATGGCGATCTTTATGTTCTCGCTGGCGGGGATTCCGCCCATGCTGGGCTTCAACGCCAAGCTGGCGGTGTTCGATGCTGCTGTGTCGGCCGGGCTATTCCCGCTGGCGGTAATTGGCTTCGTCGCGTCGGTGATCGGGGCTTATTATTATCTGCGCGTCGTCAAGATCATGTATCTCGACGAGCCTGCCGAGCCGTTCGGCCGCGGTGATGTGGTTGAGGGCGGATTGATTGCGGCAGCGGCGATCTTCATCTCGCCTGTTGGCTGGATATTGCTCTCGACGCTCAGCATCTGGAGCATGACAGCGGCCAAGGGGCTGTTCCCATAAGCGCGACAATCCGCGTTGTTGCGGAGACGGGCTCCACCAATGCCGACCTGATCGCGCTGGCGGCAACGGGATCGCCCGAGGGGTTGTGGCTGCGTGCCGAACGCCAGACGTCGGGGCGCGGACGGCAGGGGCGGGAATGGGTTTCGCCGCTGGGCAATCTCTACGCCAGCACGCTCGTCCGGCTGCGCCCCGCCGATCCCGCGCCGGCGACGTTGGCGCTGGTTGCAGCGGTGGCACTGGAGGAGGCGGTGTCGGCCTATCTTGGTGCGGGGCGCGTCCAGCTGAAATGGCCAAATGACTTGCTGCTGGCGGGCGCGAAGCTGTCGGGCATTCTGCTTGAACGGTCGGGCGACGCCATCATTATCGGCTTTGGCGTCAACCTCGCGCACCACCCGACCGATCTCGATCGGGTCGCCACAAGCTTAGCCGCGCACGGTGTTAGCGTTGATCCGGACGACTTCCTCGTCACGCTGTCGGACGGATTCGCGCGCTGGCTTGGCAAATGGCGGGGGGAGGGGCTCGCCGCCGTCCGAGACCGCTGGATGGCGCGCGCGCACCCGCCCGGCACCGCGCTGACCGCTCGCCTGCCCGATGGGGTTGCGGTGGAAGGGCTGTTCGATCGGCTGGACGGTGACGGCGCGCTCATCCTGCGCTTGGCGGACGGCGGCACCCGTGTCATTCACGCGGGCGATGTGTTTTTGATTTGAAGACCCAACCGCCGTTCGCCCTGAGCGAAGTCGAAGGGCAGGCGCAGCGCCGGGGCTTCGACTTCGCTCAGCCCGAACGGGGGTAGGCTTGGGGGTAGGCTAATGGAGGCAGACATGCTGCTCGCGATCGATGCCGGAAATACCAATGTCGTATTCGCGCTGGTCCGCGATAATGCCATCATCGCGCGCTGGCGGATCGCAACTGATCCGCGGCGCACGGCGGACGAATATGCGGTGTGGCTCAGCCAGCTGCTCCAGCTTGAGGGGCATGATCGCAAGGATATCGCCGGTGTCATCATCGCAACGGTGGTGCCGCGCGCGCTCCACAATCTGCAAACCCTGGCGCGCAAATATTTCGATACTGAGCCGCTGATCGCGGGCCAGCCGCCGGTCGAATGGGGCATCGAAATCGACGTCAAGGAGCCCAATTCGCTGGGGGCCGACCGCGCGGTCAACACGATTGCCGCGCACGCGCTGCACCCCGGCGATTTGATCGTCATCGATTTCGGTACCGCCACCACCTTCGAGGTCGTCGATTATACCGGCGCGTACAAGGGCGGGATCATCTGCCCCGGCATCAACCTGTCGCTCGACGCGCTGGTTACCGCCGCTGCCAAGCTACCGCGCATCGCCATTGAAGCGCCCGCAGATACCAGCGTGATCGGCCGCGATACGATCAGCCAGATGCATATCGGCATCTATTGGGGCTATATCGGCATGCTCGAAGGGCTGGTTGCGCGGATCAAGGCGGAGGTCGGTCGCCCGGTCAAGGTGATCGCGACCGGCGGATTGGCAACGCTTTTTGAGAAACAAACCAATGTTTTCGATGTCGTTGAGCCTGATCTGACTATTCAGGGGCTGGCGATGATGTGGGATCGCGCCCATATAGCAGCGTAGAGTTGCATCGGAGCGCGCCCAACCGCGCCGCTTCGCTCCCCCATCTCGATGATATTCTGCGCCTGACCGCGCACCTTCCATGGCCGCTCGCCTGTGCCGGTGGCCGAAATTGAAAGAACAGGACCTTAGTGACTACCCCAAAGAAAGAACTGCTTTTCCTGGCCCTTGGTGGGTCGGGCGAAATCGGCATGAACGTCAATCTTTATGGCTGCGACGGCAAATGGGTGATGGTCGATTGCGGCATCACCTTTGCCGATCCCAATTACCCTGGCGTTGAGGTGATCCTGCCCGACCTGGCCTTTATCGAGGAGCGCTTGGACGATCTGCTCGGCATTGTGCTCACCCACGGGCATGAAGATCATATCGGCGCGCTACCGTATCTTGCCGAAGATCTCGGCGTGCCGCTGTTCGCGTCGCCTTTCACTGCCGGGTTGATCCGCGGCAAGCTCGACGAAGAGGGCATTGCTGACCGGGTCAAACTCAACATCGTCAAGCCCGGCAAGGAATTCCAGCTTGGGCCATTTGGCTTTCGCTTTGTGCCGGTCGCGCATTCGATCCCCGAAGGTAACGCGCTGTTGATCACAACGCCTTATGGCAAGGTATTCCATACCGGCGATTGGAAGCTCGATGACGAACCCGTCATCGGTGCCCCGGCGAGTGCCGATGTGATGACGGCAATCGGCGATGAGGGCGTGCTCGCGCTGGTCTGCGACTCAACCAATGTGTTCAACCCGCAAGCATCGGGTTCGGAAAGCTCGGTGCGCAAGGGCTTGTTTGACGTGGTCGCCGCCGCCAAGGGGCGCGTGCTGGTCACCACCTTTGCCTCCAACGCGGCGCGGCTGAAGACGCTGGGCGACGTTGCGCGCGACAGCGGTCGCGCCATCTGCGTTGCTGGCCGATCACTCGATCGCATCCTGAAGGTCGCGCAGGCGACCGGCTACCTCACCGATTTTCCTGAACGAGTCGATTGGGACGCGGCGATGCGGATGCCGCGCGACAAGGTGCTGATCGTCGCGACCGGCGGGCAGGGCGAAGAACGCGCCGCACTCGCCCGCGTGGCGTTCGGTTCGCACCAGATTTCACTCGATGCCGGCGACACGGTGGTCTTCTCATCGAAGCAGATTCCCGGCAATGAAGTCGCCATCGGGCGTATCCAAAATGCGCTGGCGGCAAAGGGCGTGATCATGATCACCGACCGACAAGCGCATGTCCATGTGTCGGGCCACCCGGGTCGCCCGGAACTCGCCACAATGTATGGCTGGATCCGGCCCGAACTGCTGATGCCCGTGCATGGCGAGATGCGCCATATGATGGAACATGCCCGTTTCGGGCTTCAGCAGGGTGTGCCGCGTGCATTGGTGCAAAGCGACGGCGATATCATTCGGCTCGCGCCGGGTGCGCCTGAGAAGATCGGCCATGCGCCCGTTGGGCGATTGGTGCTCGACGGCGATGTGATCCTTCCCGCTGACGGTACGACCATCAACGAGCGCCGCAAGCTTTCGCTCAACGGCCAGATCTCGGTCGCGGTTGCGCTGGGCAAGAATGGTGGGTTGCTGGGCGATCCGCAGATCAAGTTGCAGGGCGTCCCGGTCGAGGAGGATCGCGACCCATTTATCGACGAAGCGGTCGATGCGGCTGCCAAGGCGGTGCGTGACGGCGGCAAGGATCGCGAAAAGACCCGCGAACAGGTCCGCCTTGCGGTTCGCCGCGTCGCCTCGCGCTGGACCGGCAAAAAGCCGATCGTCGATGTACTGATGATCGAGGCCTGATCGCCATGCAGATCACCTCAATGGTCGCCATTTATTTTCTGATGTGGGCCTTTTCGGTGTTCCTGGTGCTGCCTTTTGGCGTCCGCACGACTGAAGAAGCGGGCGCCGAACGTGTCCCCGGCCAGGCCGAGAGCGCGCCGCATGTTTTCAGCCCAGGCCGCTTCATTCTGCGCACCACTATTGTCGCGACAATCATGTTTGCGCTGTTCATGCTGAACTACGAATTTGGCTGGGTGCGGGCGGAGACGTTCGATTTTTTTGGCGGCATGAAGCCAGTAAATTGACCCGCGGCCTGGACGTTTTTATCGCGAATCGCGGCGCGCCGCCGACGCTATTTTGACTCAAAACAGTCGAGTCGCGAATTGATTCGGGTGGCCACGTCCTTGTGCATTCTAGATAATGAACGGCATGACCTTAGCGGAGTATACTTCGAAATTGGCACGCTGTGTGCCGCAAACTATTAAAGTCTAAGGAAATTTCAAAACTGGCTCATCACCGCTGTGTTTGATCAAACCGCATAGCTTTTGCCCGACTTGCCATTGATCCAAATCGGATGAATATTGGCAATGCACTTCGGTGTTTTTGGGTAGAAGGAATGAATGAATGAACGCACCAGTTGGTTCCGATGATGCGCTTGTTGCGCTGACGGCAGATATTGTCGCCGCACATGTCAGCAACAACAGTACATCCGTTTCGGACCTGCCGAGATTGATCGAGTCTGTTCATGGCGCGCTTGCCGGGCTGGGTAGCCCAATTGCCGCGCCAGTGGTTGTTCAGGAGCCAGCGGTTTCGGTGCGATCGTCTATCAAACCGGATTATATCGTTTGTCTTGAAGACGGCAAGAAGCTGAAGATGCTCAAGCGCCACCTGATGACTCACTATAAGATGACGCCAGACGAATACCGCGCCAAGTGGAAGTTGTCTGCTGACTATCCGATGGTCGCGCCGAACTATGCCGAGCAACGCCGCGATCTGGCCAAGAAAATCGGCTTGGGCACTAAACCACGTAAGCGGCGGTAACCGCCCGGTTCAAGCTCAACGGCCATAGCGATCGAGCCAGTCTCTCATCATCACTGATGCTTTGTCGCTGAGTCTTACGGTTGATCGCCGGCGGTCTTCGGAATCCGCCCGGCGAACAATCATGCCCCGCGCTTCAAGGTTGCCAAGGTGACGCAGGGCGGTTGTGTTGGGTACCTTTGCGGCCGAGCAGGCGGTCGAGATCGATATTTCTCGACCGTCGGCACGGGCCGAATAGAGGGCAAGCAAAATGTCCCAGGCCGGTTCGCCGAACAATATTGCGTCGGCACCAAAACAGGCATCGCGCATCCGCCGAGCTTGATAAGCTTCGGCAGCGATGTCCTGCGGTTCTTCTAGCGAAAGAATGCGGGAACGGGCATCGGCCAGAACTGTTTCCAGTTCTTCAATCTCCGCCAACGCTCCTTGGATTGAGCGGTGCTCATATGACATTGTCGTCTCCGGATAATTTTAGCGATTCCAGGCGGCATCGCTGCCGTATGTTTGCAGCCGGGCCCGATGCCGCCACGTGCCGATCGCGAGAATGATAGGGATGGGGTAGTTCCACGCGGCAATCATTACTGAATATGACCATGGCATGAGTGACGGCGTCAGCATCAGGGCATGGGTCAGTACGATGTCGAGCAAGATGGCGGCCATCCACATTGGCCAATATCGCTGTGCATGAATGGCAATTGCGACAACAGCGACCAAACAGGCCGTATCGACGGCCATGATGCCATATTCGATTCCCTGAAATCGGATGGCATTGGATGCTGGGGCAAATACGCTTGCGATGATTGCTGCGACCAACGTTAGCGCAGCTAACCGCTCGGGTGGGCCGCCGCGCATCCCTGCGTAGAGGCAGCTCACCACGAGGATCGCGAGATACACCAAAACATTCATAAGCGTTTACCGGAGCAATGATGATCGCTGGTATCAATGACCGTATCAGGCGACAGCGACAAGCGGTGCAGCCGGTTCGACGGTTGCACGGGGCGTGTCATGGGGCGGTGTTTCGAAGATGTCGCCCAAGCCAAGCACATTGTGATGGACTGCAGTCGCGCGCAATTCCTTGTGGGCACATTGAATGTCCTTCATTGCCCCAAATACCTTGGCAGTCGCTTCGCCGACAAAATCGACGGCAGCTTGGCCCTCCAGCGGATGAAAGGTCCCATCGGCACGTGCTGTCAGGACCGCAGTGCCCATAGCAAGTACCTTGAGCGCGGCCTCGTTCACTGCTTTTTCAGCAGGCTGCAGGGACCGAGCGATGCGAACGGCGGCAGTTGTCTTTGCAGAAGTCATGATATCTCCTCCACGCGATCAATCCGATCGCGAGCTAAAGGTTTAAATTTTCGAACTAATTCGGCTGCTTACTTGGTGATCAAGAAAAGCGCAGAAACCCCGTTTAGGAAATTGGCGACGACGAACATGATGATCAGCGCCAAGGCACAGATCCAGCCCAGTCGTTGGATTGATGTCAGGTCATTTTCCTGCCTCCCCTGCCGGCGGAAGGGCACCGCAAGGCGAGGCGCCGTTTCCGTCCGGACTGAGGACGATATGGCAAGCACGGGGGGTGGTTCGGCAAGGTCCGGTGACTGGGTAACCAATTCTTGGTTATCCTGCGCCTCTGAAATCTCTAGTGCGCGAGCAGCATCGCGCCGACTGCTTGCCCCAAGCGTCTTGATGGCCCGTTTCAGGTAAAGATCGACGGTGTGATGAGAAATGCCGAGCTCTGCCGCAATCTCTTTTGACGAGTGACCGCGCGCGACAAGCCGAAGACAGCCGCGCTGGCGGTCCGTGAGCAGTTCGACTCTCGCGTTTGTCATCGGACAACTAACGCATATTTGATCCGTAATCTCAACCAAAGCGGAGTGAAATGCGATTCCTGAAGCGGGATTGTTGATGGCCGGTACCCGCGATGGCATCACCAATAGGTGTCGCCACAATTAGTCCGTATCGGCTGGACCGGCGGAAATCGGGGACTGAACGGCGATGACTTGTCGATGCCGGCCGATTTGCGCTCATGCCACTGCCTTGTTTTGCATGGCGACGGAATGGCACTTTCTTTTGCTTATCACCGAACGTTGGTCCAGCATCTGCCCCGTGAAATTGACTTGGCAGCGTCGCGCCAGCCGCCGAGCATCAGGCCGTCAATTGATGGCTGCAATGTGACCCGTTGCCACGGAAGCAGGGCGAGTCGCTGGGGGATTGATTGTGCAGGGGCTCCTGCGTGGCGTCCCGAAAGCGTTAGGTACGCAACCGCTCAATGGCCTGGGCAAGCGCGACATAGAGTTTGCCCATGTCTGACGATAGCAGGGTCACGCTCATCGGGGCGCCATCGCGCTGGGCAAGAATCGTCCGCAGCATCGCTTCGAAATCATGGATATAGCGATTGACCTGTTCGCGGAATGCGCCGTCGCCGTCGTAGAGGCGGGCAACATCGCGCGCTTCGCCGGCATCGAGCAGGCGGACAGCGCGGCGCGTGAAAACGCCCCGATCGCCCTTCAAATACGCCGCCCAGGCGCTATCCGACACTTCCGACGAAAAGCCTTTGGCAATGTCGATCGCCCCGGAATTAAGCGCTTCGATGAGCAGTGAGGCGCGCCGTGCGAAGCTATCACTGTCGGCCTTTTCACGTTCTGCGCGGGCATCTTCGATGCGGTTCTCGACAAGCGATGTTGTCTCCGCGATTGTCAGCATCTGCTGCGTCAACCGATCAGAGGCGCGCGCAGCGGCCTCCACTGCATTGTCGGCGGCAGCGGCGATGGCGTGGACCTGGCTCTCCACCGCATTCCCAACCGCGCGCTGCATCGCCTGGGCACTCGCCAGTTCCAGCGACCGCGCCGCCTCTGGGATGACCGTGGCCAATGTTTCGCGCGCGCGGTCAGCGGCGGTGGCGGCAGTGTCGCGGACCCGCATCAGCGCTTCGACCAATCGGGGCGCGGCCTGTTCCGCAAAATCATGAGTGCGGCTGATTGCCTCGTCGAGCGTTCCGCCAATCGCACTGGCCTTGTCGCGGCCATCCTCCAGCGTTTGGATCAGCAGAGCAGACAGTTGATCGAGCGTGAGGCGCTGAGTCTGGATGACCTGGGCAATCGCCTCGATGGCGTCATGCGTGCTCTCTGCAGCAGTAACAAGCGCGAGCAATTCGGGCTTGGCGCTGGCAACCACGCCGCGGCTGGTGGAGATCTTTGCCTCAAGCCGGGCGAGCGCCTCTGGCAAGGTCTCGTCAATTTCGCGCGCAGCGGCATCCAACGCGACAAGCAGTTCTTCCGTTGTGCCAATAACTGTTTTGGCCATTGAGTCGCCGGTCTTGAGCGCCTCCGTCATCGCATCGGCGGACCCGCCCAATGCACTGATTGATGCGGCCAGGGTTTGCGTGCGATCAATACCCTGGCTGTGGAACGCGGCGACCTTGGCTTCGACCGCGGTAAAGTCAGCCTCGACAGTGCGGACCATCGCCTCGCTGACGGTACGCTGCTCGTCGAGCCGAGCAGTAATGCGATCAATCACTGTTTCGATATCAGCGATCCGGTTGCCGAGCGTTTCAACGGATTCGCGACCAGTGCGGTCCAGTGCAGCCTGATTGGTTGCAACGACGGCCATCATTTCTTCGCCCTGTGTGGCGATGGCTTGGCGCGCTTCGTCAATTGCTCTGGTGGTGCGATCAACCAAGCCATCGATTGCACCGGACATTTCGGCAGTAACGGTTTCAAGCCGTGCGCCCGTTGTTTCGCTGGTTGTTTCCATCCGGGCGATATGGGACGCGAGTTTTTGAGCAGCCATGCCGGCAACCGCATTGGCTTCACGGCCGCGTTCAGCCAGCGCAACCATCTGGCCGTCCAGCGCGGCGGCGTGATCGCTGGCGATCTGCGCGGTCGCTTCCAGCGTCTTCGTCAGGCTGGCTGTTTCGCCATGCGCTTTGGGCAAGGCAGCCAGCAAGGTAGAAAGGTTGTTCTGCGCCGTACTGATCGCGTCGGCCAAGCGCCGCGCCTGATCGTCAGCGGTGGCGATTTCGTGGCCCATACCATTGCTGATCGCGACCAGGCGTTCGCTTGCCCCGTCGCCGATGATCATCAACTCGTTGGTTTGTTTCGCCAGCGTATGGCGGTTGGCATCAAGCTGGCGGGAGACGATCGCGAGCGTGCGTTCGAGTGCTGCCGCTTCGGCGCGCATTTGCCGGGCGGTCGCGCCGAAACGCTGCGCCTCGGCACTGCTGGATCGCATCGCCAGCAACCATAAAATGCCGATCAATGCCGGAGGCATGCACAGCGCAGCGACGAATTGCACAAGCTCAAGCGGGCCAATGCCAATTTCCAGCCGCGACCAGCTGAGCCAGATCATGCCGCCAAACCACGCCACGCTTGCAATCAAGGCGAAAGCTGGGATGACCATTGCCCAGGCGCTGCGCTTCGGCGGCGAGGGCGCAAGATCTTCATCCAGAAGCGTTATTTCGGGTTGGGTTTCCGCTTGGGGGGCTGATAGCAACAGCTCATCGACCGTCGCAGTTTCCGCCACGTTCGGCATGAGGTCGATGATCCGCGAACTTCTGCTCATGCGGCAGGTTTACCACGATTTCTGGCGGAACAAAGCGAATAGCATAACCTTGTGTTAACGGGTCGAGTTGTAAATCTGCCCAATGGCATATGATCCCGGTGCAATTGATGCGACGTTGGCGGCAGCAGTGGGCGATGAGCCCGCTCTGATCGCCGAATTGCGTGAAGCCTTTATCGATAGCGCCCATCGCGCAGTGAAGGCGATGGAGATTGCCGTTGCGCCCAGTGAATGGCGCGATGCGGCGCTCCGGCTGAAGGGGCTCGCCGCCAGTTTCGGGGCCGTTCGCCTGCTGGCGATCGCGACAGAGGCAAGTGAAAGCCTGCCGCATGCGCCGCAGATGCTCCAGCGCGTCCGTCGCGCGGTCGAACGGACTTAAATCTTTCGTTTGGGGGCGAACGTTACGCCCCTTTGCCAAGCAGCGATTGAGGCCGTAAGCGCCTGCCATGCTTGCAGGGCTGATATTCGCAACCGACGACGCTCATGATCGTCCAGACATGCTCGCCGCAACGCTGCCGTTCGGCGGCGGGACGCTGATCGAATTCCAGGCCCGATTGCTGGTGACAGCGGGGGCGGGGCAATTGATCATCGTGGTCACCCGGTTGACCCCCGAATTGGTTGGTGCCGTCAATCGGATGAAGCGGCGTGGGATTGGTGTGGATATCGTGCGCACCGCCCGTGAGGCCGAGGAAAAGCTGCACCCGCTCGCCCGAATATTAGTGATCGCCGATGGGCTCGTCACCACGGATAGCGTAATCTCCCTGTTGAGCAGCGAGGGTAGCGATACCCTGCTGGTGACCGCAGATGCTGATGCGCTGCCGGGATTGGAGCGCGTCGGTGCCGATGCAATCTGGGCGGGGCTTGCACGGGTCGAAGCGCAACGGATCACTGATGTCGCGGCCTTGCCCAAGGATTATGATTTCGAATCAACGCTGTTGCGGGTCGCCGCGCAGGCAGGGGCCGATCATCTGCTGCTGCCCGGCGGCGCGGCACGGGACGGCCATGGCATCGAACGCGATTCTGCCCGCCTGCGCGCGCGCAATGAGGAAGTCGTCAGCGCCTTTGTGTCCAACCGCGTATCCTGGGTGGATCGCTTCGTGATCGCGCCGATGGCCCGGCTGGCCCTTCCGTGGCTGATCGGACGAGCGGTGCCGGGGCTGGTGGTCGGTGGCTGTTCGGCGGGCGTGATGGCGCTGGGGCTTGGGCTGATGGCTTGGGGCTTGCCGATCATTGGCCTGCCGCTGGTAACGGCATCGATTGCCGGATTGGCAACGGGGGCGGTTTTGTCGTGGATGCGCGATGCGGAAAGCGAAGCACTTGTCCAGCGGGGCGTCATTGCCGGAGGATCGGCGGCGGCAGTGCTGTTGCTCGGCCAGTCGATCAGCCGTGCGGAGGGAACCGGCACTGGCCTGACGATTGCGGTGGCTTTTGTGGTTCTTGCGGCACTGCTCGAACGCAGTACCAATGATCGCCAGCGACAGCGGTGGTGGGGCAGTCCGGCTGCCTATCCATTGATTTTGCTGCCCTTTGTCGGGATGGGCTATCCTTTGCTCGGACTCTGGGCCGGCGCGAGTTACGCAGTCGTGTCACTTGCCGCCGTTATTGAGCGGTTGCGAGAAAAGCCTTAGCTTGAATTTAACGCTGTATCCTTACGTCTGGGACCATGTCGATCGACCCATCGCGCGTGAACGATGGCACTGCTCATGGTGCCAGCCAGCTGCTTGCCCGCGGCGCGGCTGATAATGTCTGTGCGGATCGACGGGTCATGGCCGCGATCGATGACTTTTTTGTCGCCGAAACGGCACGGCTTGATGACCGTGTGCGCGGTGGATTGGCCGAAGCGCTCGCCAGACTAACCAGCGCGATCGAGGGCGAATTGCGCCAATATGCCGCCCGGTTGCTGATCGGTCGCGGCGAGCCCGAGCTGGCCGAGCGGCTGGTGAACGATCCGCTGATGGTGCAGGCGGCGCTTCGCCAGGCAGGTCTGCTGCAGGATGGCGAGTTAATGCGTGAGCTGCTGGCGCGGGTACGCCAGGAAGTTTTGGGCGAGGCCTTGTCCCCGGCCGCACCGGATGATCCGGACCGACCGAGTTTGGTGGCGCGGCTGGTCGGCAGTCCAGATGGCGTTGTGGCAACCGCAGCGACCGGCTTGCTGGCGGCGGATGCGCGGCGGCGGGCTGCGATCGACACGGGTGGCGCACCCCGCAGCGATTTGCCGGCCGAATTGCATCATCGCCTGGTGTGGTGGTCGGCGGCGGCGTTGCGCAGCCTGGTCCTATCACCGCCCTTGGCAGCGCTCGACCGCGCCTTGACCGAGGCCGCCCTGCGCAGCCTGGCCGCGCATGATGAAGGGGATCGGCTGGAGGCAGCGGCCGTGCGGCTGGCTGCTGCAATTGGCGCTCAACCCCATGAATTGCCTGATTTACTTGTCGAGTCCCTTGGCGACCGGCGTGTGGCGCTTTTCGTTGCATTGCTCGCGCAGGCACTGGATTTCAGCTATGATGTTACACGTGACATCGTGCTTGATCCTATTGCCGATCGGCTCTGGCTGGCGCTGCGAGCGGCATCGCTCGATCGTGCGGCGATCGCTGCCATTGGGCTTTCCCTTTGTGAAGCGGATCCGTGCCGCGATGTGGAAGCGTTCGCTGACCAGATTGACGCGATTATGGCGGTAAGCCCCGATGCCGCGCGCCAAGCACTGTCGACCCTGAGCTTGCATCCCGATTTCCGCCAGGCGCTGATGGCGTTGATCAAGGCGCAACGGGCATGAATGTGATCGATCCTGGCCTGCCGCCGGTGTACGGCCTGGTCAACGCCGCCGGGCGCCTGATCGAGGCCGATGCCCGGCTGAACGAGCTCAACGCTCGGGCGGGCGGTGAGATTGGAGCCCCGCTTGCCGTGCCGCAGCTGGCGACACTGGTTCGACTGGTGCAGCGGCTGCGGATTTTGGTGTCGCGCGGTATTGTTGCTGCCGATGGTGACGACGATGTCGATATGTGGGTACGCGCCGAACCCGTCGGCGATGACGGCGTCCGATTGGCGATCACGGGATGGAAACTGCGTCAGCCCTGGCAGCCGACCACAGAAAATGGTGTGCGGGAGCGCGACTTTGTTCGCAGCGCCGCCAACTGGCTATGGGAAACGGATTCGGCGTTGCGGCTGACGTTTCTGTCGGCAGACGCGGGCGTGCGGCATGGCTTTGATGCGCCGCCGCTGCTGGGTCAGCCGCTGACCCGGCTGTTCATCTTGGCCGAAGATTCCAGCGGTGTTTTTCCAATTCTGGGCGCGCTTGCGATGCGCCAGCGTTTCGCCGAGCAGCCAGCCAAAATCCGCGCGACCGGCCGTCCGGTGCTGCTTTCTGCCGCCCCGCGCCTTGATATCGAGGGCAGTTTTGCTGGCTTTGCGGGGGCGACCCAGATGATGGAGACGGCGCAACCGCTTGCGCCGATTGTGCCGCAGACAGCAGAACTTGGCCTGCCCGCAGCCTTCAGCACTCGGTTAGACAAGGCGTTGCGGGCGCCGCTGGGGCGGATCATTGCCAACGCTGACAGCATCAACGCCCAATCGGAAGGGCCGCTGCGCCAGGATTATGCCGATTATGCCGCAGATATCGCGACGGCTGGGCGGCATTTATTGGGCCTGGTCGATGATCTGGTCGATCTCCAGGCGATTGAACGCCCCGATTTCGTGGTTGCCGCCGAACCAATCGACATGGCCGATGTTGCGCGCCGCGCCGCTGGCTTGCTTGGGGTGCGCGCTGCCGCCGTCAAAGTTCGGATCGATCGCCCAAGCGTTCAGGAGAGTCTGCCCGCCACGGGTGAGTTCCGCCGCGCCTTGCAGGTGCTGGTTAATCTGATCGGCAATGCCGTGCGCTATTCGCCCGATGATGGCATGGTATGGATCCGTGCCGAGCGTGATGGCGATTTCGCCGCCGTCGTTGTTGCTGATCAGGGCAAGGGCATCGCCATCGAGGATCAGGCGCGCATTTTTGACAAATTTGAGCGGATCGACGCGACCGAACCGGGCGGCAGTGGGCTCGGCCTGTATATTGCCCGGCGTCTGGCGCGGGCGATGGGCGGCGACGTGACAGTCGATAGCGCCCCAGGGCAGGGCGCGCGGTTTGTCTTTACCCTGCCGTATCGCGCCCTCTGAGCCGCCCCGGTTACCCGAGGCGGCTTGAAAAGGGTAAGCGTGATCAGCGTCCGCTGAGCGCCGGATAATCGCGTTGGGCGGGCCCAGTATAGAGCTGGCGCGGACGGCCGATTTTCTGTTCTGGATCGGCGATCATTTCGTTCCACTGTGCAACCCAGCCGACGGTACGCGCGAGCGCGAACAATGCCGTGAACATCGTGGTCGGGAAGCCGATCGCCGACAGGATGACGCCCGAATAGAAATCGACGTTCGGGAACAGCTTCTTTTCGATGAAATAGGGATCGTTAAGCGCCATTTCCTCGAGCTGAAGTGCCACGTCGAAGATCGGATCAGTGACGCCGAGCGCCCCAAGCACTTCGCGCACTGTCTGCTGCATCACCGTCGCGCGCGGATCGTAATTCTTGTACACGCGGTGGCCAAAGCCCATCAGGCGGAACGGATCATTCTTGTCCTTGGCGCGCGCAATATAGTGCGGAATACGGTCTGGCGTGCCGATCTCGCGCAGCATGTTGAGCGCGGCTTCGTTGGCGCCGCCATGTGCGGGTCCCCAGAGACACGCGATGCCCGCCGCGATGCAGGCAAACGGATTGGCGCCCGATGACCCTGCCAGGCGCACCGTCGATGTTGACGCGTTTTGTTCGTGGTCGGCATGCAGGATGAAAATGCGATCGAGCGCCTTTTCGACGACCGGATTGACCTCATATTCCTCGGCCGGCACGCCAAATGTCATGCGCAGGAAATTGCCGGTGTAGGACAGCGAGTTCTTTGGATAGACGAAAGGCTGGCCGACCGAATATTTATAAGCCGCCGCCGCAATCGTCGGCATCTTGGCGATCAGCCGGTGGCTGGCAACCATGCGCTGATAGGGATCGGTGATGTCGGTCGAATCGTGATAAAAGGCGCTGAGCGCGCCAACGACGCCGCACATGATCGCCATCGGATGCGCGTCGCGGCGGAAACCCCGATAGAAGGTCATCAGCTGTTCGTGCAGCATCGTGTGGCGCGAGATCGTATAGGTGAACTTGTTCAGCTCGTCGCTGCTCGGCAATTCGCCGTTGAGCAGCAGGTAGGATACCTCCATGAAGCTTGATTGTTCGGCGAGCTGGCCAATCGGATAGCCGCGATGGAGCAGGATGCCTTCATCGCCATCGATATAGGTCAGGCCTGATTCGCAGCTCGCCGTTGAGGTGAAACCGGGGTCGAAGGTGAACTTGCCGGTCTGCGCATAGAGCTTGCGGATATCGATAACCTGGGGACCGACACTGCCAGAGACCACCTTATAGTCGTTTTCGGCGCCATCGATGATCAGCTTTGCGGTGTCAGTCATAGGTCCCTCTTCTTGTCTAAAGCGTTTCTGTGCCAGCGGCCAATGTGCCCGCCATCTGGTCAGCAATTCGGCCGAGACTTTCATTCCGCCCGAGTAAAACGAGCACGTCGAAAATCCCCGGCGATGTCTTTCGTCCGGTCAGCGCCGCGCGCAAGGGTTGCGCAACCGCACCGAGTTTCACCCCGGCCGCCTCAGCCACCTGGCGGACGGCATTTTCAAGGCCTTCCGTATCCCAGTCATTCAGGGCGTCAAGCGCGGCGTGTATCTGGGCGAGCAGGGCAGGTGCGGCGCCCGCCAAAAGCGTCGCGGCATCGCTATCCATGGCCAATGGCCGTTCGCGAAACAGAAAGCCGGCACCGTCAGCCAATTCCAGCAAATTGGCGGCGCGCGGCTTCAGGAAGGGCATAGCGCGGCGCAACAGATCATATCCAGCCGCGCCAATATCGTCCCCAAACCGGTCCGCCACCAGCCGGGCCAACCGATCATCATCGGCGAGCCGAATGTAATGGCCGTTCAGGTTTTCCAGTTTCTTGATGTCGAACCGGGAGGGTGATTTGCCGACGCCCGAAAGATCGAACCAGTCGATCGCCTGCGCCCGGCTGATGATCTCATCATCGCCGTGCCCCCAGCCGAGCCGCAACAAATAATTATCAAGCGCCTCGGGCAGAATGCCCAGAGTGTCGCGATAGGCGTCGACCCCGACCGCGCCATGCCGCTTCGACATTTTTGCGCCGTCGGTGCCGTGGATCAGCGGGATATGGGCATAGACGGGCACGGGCCAGCCGCCTTCAATGGCATCCATCGCCTGCATGATCGGAATCTGGCGGAAGGCGTTGTTCAGGTGATCATCGCCGCGAATGACATGCGTGACGCCCATATCATGATCGTCAACGACAACAGCGAGCATATAGGTCGGTGTGCCGTCCGAACGCAGCAGCACCATATCATCCAGCTCGGCATTCTGGACGGTGACGTCGCCCTGCACGCGATCCTGAATCGTCATGGCGCCTTCGCGCGGCGCCTTGAGCCGGATAACGAAGGGCGCGCCGGCAGCGGCCTCGGCCGGATCGCGATCACGCCAGCGACCATCATAGCGCGCCGGCTGCTTGGCGGCCTGTTGCGCCTCGCGCATCGCGGTCAGCTCTTCGGCGGTCGCAAAGCATTTATAGGCATGGCCCGCCGCGAGCAGCTGGTGCGCGACGTCGGCATGGCGCGCCGCGCGCGAGAACTGATAGGTAACCTCGCCGTCCCAATCGAGCCCGAGCCATTGCATCCCATCGAGGATCGCGTCGATGGCAGGCTGGGTTGACCGGGCGCGATCGGTATCTTCGATCCGCAGCAGAAATGTGCCGCCCTGGGCGCGGGCAAACAGCCAATTGAACAACGCGGTCCGGGCACCACCAATGTGCAAAAACCCGGTGGGTGAGGGCGCAAATCGCGTGACCACAGGGGGTTGGGCTGACACCGCATTCATGGCTGCGACAATTTCTTAACTTGCGCCACGATGCGGCTGCTCCCACTCTTCAACTTCAATGGCCAGTTCAGCCACGCGCGCCTCTAGCACGGCCCTTGCCCCGCTTCAAACTGCGGCGTGGTGGCGCGTGGAGAGGCCCCAGCAGCCGATTGAGCACTGGCTCGATCTTGAGCGTGACCAACTGTTTTTGTGGGTGCCCGTCATGCTGGGGTTGGGCGTCAGCGCCTGGCTCTGGTTGCCCGATCCGCAAGCCTGGACGAGCATTATGCTGGCGCTGGTCGCCGTTGCGCTGCTGGCGCTGGCGGCGGATCGTGGGGGGCGAGCATCGCGGGCAGTCGCCATTGGGTGCGCTGGCGTAGCGATCGGTTTGGGCTTGATTTGGGCAAAGGCGGAGCGGGTTGCCAGTCCTGCACTGACAAAGCCCAGTGCTGTACAATTCGAAGCGCGCGTAGAGCGGATCGAGATGTTGGCGCCGCGCGGCATCGTCCGGCTGCGGCTGGTGCCAATCAGGATGATCGATCGGCCTGGCCGTCGCTCAGCTGCGGCTCTGCCAGCGCAATTGCGGGTCAATCTGCCGATTGCGGATCTGCCGATGGGCTTGTCACGGGGCGCTGTTGTGCAAATGGGCGCCCGGCTGGTGCCGCCACCGCCGCCATCGGTGCCCGGGGCTTATGATTTTGCGCGTGTCGCCTGGTTTGACGGGATTGGGGCGACGGGCAGGGGCTTTGGACCAATTGAGCTGATTGCGCCCGGCGATGCCAGCGGCGGCGAGCTGCGGGCACGTCTATCGATGCATGTTCGTGCGCAGGTTGCGGGTGGGCCCGGCGCGATTGCGGCGGCGCTGGCAACAGGGGATCAGGGCGCGATACCGCTTGACGATGCAGAAGCGATGCGCCGCGCCGGGCTCTCCCATTTGCTGTCGGTGAGCGGTCTGCACATCACGGCCGTGGTCGGCATCGTGATGCTGGTTGTGCTTCGACTGCTGTCGCTTAGCCCATGGTTGGCGCTGCATTGGCGATTGCCGCTGATCGCTGCCGGTGCAGGGGCCTTGGCGGCGATTGGCTATACGATCCTGACCGGGGCTGAAGTGCCTACCGTCCGGTCGTGCGTGGCCGCGCTGATGGTGTTGCTGGCCGTCGCGCTTGGCCGCGCCGCGATGACGCTGCGGCTGGTGGCGACGGGCGCGATCATTGTGCTGTTGTGCTGGCCAGAGGCGCTGGCCGGCCCGAGTTTTCAGCTTTCGTTCGCGGCCGTAACAGCGATCATCGCCCTGCATGAATCGCCACGCGTCAAGGCGTGGTTTGCAGCGCGTGATGAGGGATGGATGCCCTGGCTCGCGCGCCAGCTTGCCTCGTTGTTGCTGACGGGGATCGTTGTCGAGGCGGCCCTGTCGCCGATCGCGCTATATCATTTCCACAAGGCAGGGCTCTACGGATCGCTCGCCAATATCGTCGCCATCCCATTGACTACCTTTCTGGTTATGCCCGCCGAAGCATTGGCACTTCTGTTCGATCTCGTCGGGCTGGGTACGCCTTTCTGGTGGGTGGTTGAGCAGGCCTTAAGGTTGGTTCTGGCCATCGCCCATGCCATTGCGGCCGCGCCGGGCGCTGTCACTGCGTTGCCGGCGATGCCGCAGGGCAGCTTTGCCCTGATAGTCCTTGGCGGGCTTTGGATCGCACTGTGGCGGTCGGCTGCGCGATTAATCGGGGTGGTGCCACTGGCGATCGGTGCTTTCTGGGCCGTCTCGACGCCGCCGCCCGATCTGTTGGTGACCGCCGACGGTCGGCATCTGGCGCTGCGCACGATTGACGGCGAGATTGCACTGCTGCGCGACCGAGCAGGGGACTATACCCGTATGATGTTGGCCGAAAATGGCGGGTTTGACGGTGAACCGGGGTTGCTCTCTGAACATCGCTTCGCCCGGTGCAGCCGAGATCTGTGCATAGCCGACCGCGTGATTGCAGGCAGGCAGTGGCGCATCGTTGCGACCCGCAGTGCCTATCTGCTGCCCGCCACCGATCTGATCGCCGCGTGTCGCGGGGCCGACATTGTGGTGAGCGAGCGGCGCCTGCCCTTGCGATGTCAGCCACGGTGGTTGCGGCTTGATCGCCCCATGTTGGCGCAGACGGGCGGAGTCGCGATCACCTTGGCTACCCGACAGGTGGTGACCGTGCGTCAACCGGATGATCGCCATCCGTGGCGCGTGCCCGCGCGCGCTGCTCAGGGAAGCGATAATTTATGTTGCAGTATGCAGGGCTTGGCGAAACAAAGGCAGCTATGACGTTGCCGCCATCCGTGCTTGATCGCGTCGGTCCCTATGTGGTTCGGGACGATGTCTTGCCGCCAGCAGAGGCGCAGGCGTTGTTGGCTTGGGCTATCGATCACGAAGCCAATTTTGTGTCGTCGCGCGTGCGTGACGGCGCGCTTCGGTCTGACGTCCGCCATTCCCGGCAGCTGCGCAACGTCGATTTTACCGATTGGCGGCGGTGCCTAAAGGGGCATTTCAAGCCATTGGTCGCCTTGCTTATTGGCGAACTGGCGGTGACCCCGTTTGAAATCGCGGGCACCGAAATGGACGTTGCCAGCCATAATGACGGTGACTTTTACCGCCAGCATATCGACATGCGGACAGGGCCCGTTGATCTGGAACGGCGACGTGTCCTCAGCCTGGTCTATTATTTCAACGCCGAGCCTGCGGCGTTCGCCGGTGGTGCGCTTCGCCTGCATGCCGCTGCCCGGCGACATGCCGCTTCCACCGACCTGAGCCCTGCGCGCTTTGTCGATATCGCACCCGTGCATAACCGGCTCGCTGCCTTCCCCTCATGGATGCCGCATGAGGTATTGCCGGTACACTGCCCGTCAGGGCGTTTTGCCGATTCCCGCTTCTCGATTAACTGCTGGTTCTATGCAGCCGTCCCCAGCGGCGTCTCCGGCGCAACGCCGAGCGCGATGCCTAGCAATCAGTCGTAACGGCGCAGCAGCCCGGCCAGCTTGCCCTGGACGCGAACCTGACGCGGATCATAACGCTGTGGGTCATAAGCGCGATTGGCTGGATCGAGCCGAACCATCGCACCTTCGCGACGGAAATATTTCAGCGTGGCCTCGCTATCTTCAATCAGCGCGACGACGATCTCGCCATCACGCGCGACATCCGTCCGGCGGATCAGCGCATAATCGCCATCCAATATGCCAGCATCGACCATCGAATCGCCGGCAACTTCCAGTGCATAATGTTCTCCACCGCCCAAGAGCGCAGCGGGTACCGCCAGCATTGCATGATCCTCAAACGCCTCAATCGGGACACCGGCGGCAATTCGGCCATGCAGCGGAATTTCGATCACATCATTGGCCGGTTGCGGCATGCTGCGGACATTGCCAGCCACGGCTGGGGCGGACGTCTTCGCCTTACGGGCCGGTTCCGGGCGATCGGGCATGCGCAGCACTTCCAGCGCGCGCGCGCGATTGGGCAACCGGCGGATGAACTGGCGCTCTTCCAATGCACTGATCAAGCGGTGCACGCCCGATTTGGATTTCAGGTCGAGCGCCTCCTTCATTTCTTCAAAAGAGGGGGAAACGCCGGAATCGGCCAGGCGATCGTTGATGAAGCAGATCAGCTCGTGCTGTTTGCGCGTGAGCATTATGTTCCTCCGTCCAGAACAGACGACGAACGTTTAGGCAACGGTAAGCGCCAAGTCAAGCAAGCGGCAAAATGCTGACGGAATCGCCCGCCACGGCTGCCGGCGCAAAGGGTGGCCGGATGATCAGGCAGGCGGCTTTGGATAAGGTAAGCAGCAGCGAACTATCCTGTTTTGCGGCCGCCACGACCTTTCCTTCATGCCAGCTGCCGCGCAAATAATCCTGCCGCTGATCATTGGCGGGCAGCGCTTCACCCAACATTGCCGTAATCGGTTCGGGGACTGGCGTGTGCGCCCCGCCAAACGCCGCAATCAGCGGGCGCAGGAACAATTGCGCGGTGACAAAGGCGGAGACGGGATTGCCCGGCAGCCCAAGGATCACCGTCTCCCCGATCATGCCCGTCAGCATGGGTTTGCCGGGCCGCAGTGCGATCCGCCAAAAGTTGATGCTACCACCAGCGGCGTCGATGGCAGGACGGATGAGATCGTGATCGCCAACCGATGCGCCGCCAATCGTAACGATAATGTCAGCCTGGATATGCGCAAGGGCGGCGCTGATGACGTCGAGCCGATCGGGCAGGATCGGCGTTAGATCAACATCAACGGGCAAATCAGCGAGCAAGGCGGCAAGCATTACGCCGTTAGATTCGGGCAGGTGCGCGTCGGTAAGCGGCGCGCCGGGCGGCACCAGTTCATCGCCCGTTGTCACGATCGCCACACGAATTCGCCGGTTGACGGTGATCATGCCCTGTCCACCCATGGCCGCCAGCGCAATCCGGGCCGGGGTGAGCCGATCACCCCGCGCGATCAGGGCCTGGCCGGCACTGAAATCAAGGCCCCGAGGCCGCACATTGCGCCCGGTTGCTGATGGCCCCGCACCAGCCTGCACCACGCGGCCATCCTGAAGCGCAGCCTCTTCCTGCACCATCACCGTATCGGCACCCAAGGGCAGCGCTGCGCCCGTAAAGATGCGCACGGTTTCGCTCTCGCTCAGGGTACCAGCAAATGGGCGACCTGCCGCACTTTCGCCAATCAGCGTCAACGGCCCTGGCAGGTCCTGAAAGCGAATCGCATAGCCATCCATGGCCGACAGATCGGTCACCGGCTGGGATCGCTGGGCGACGATGTCGGCGCTTGCCCAGCGCCCGGCAGCGGTGCGCAGATCGACTGACTCGCTTGCGACCGGGCTCGCCAGCGCGAGCAACTGATCCTGGGCATCGGCGACCGGCAGCAGCGCGACCATCATCCTGTTCCGTTGTCTAGTGGAGCTTCAGGCGGGGGCGGATGACTTGGTTGATCCGGCCCATCGCGATCAACGCCACGCCCTTTAGCCAGCCATGGATGGCGACGATATGCATGCCGTAAAGCGAGACATAGATCAGCCGCGCAATTCGCCCTTCCACAGCCATGCGCCCACCGACCAGATTGCCCATCAGGCTGCCCACCGTCGAATAGCGGGACAGCGAAACGAGCGATCCTTTGTCTTGATAGATGAAAGCCTTAAGGGGCTTGCCAGCGATCAGCGCGCGGATGTTATGATAGGCTGTCCCGGCCATCTGGTGCGCCGCCTGGGCGCGGGGTGGGATTGGCCGATCAGCACCGGCCGGGATATAGCGCGCGCAATCACCAATCGCGAAGATGCGCTCGTCGCGGGTTGTTTGCAGCGTTTCGGTAACGACAAGCTGGTTGCCGGGGGTTGTTTCAAGCCCTCCAATGCCTTGCAGAAAATCGGGCCCCTTCACGCCTGCGGCCCACACGCGCAAATCAGCGGGAATGAAATTGCCGTCTGACGTCGCAATGCCTTTATCGGTAATCTCGGTAACCTGCCTGCCGGTCATCACATGAACGCCAATTGCCTCCAGCTCTTCGGTTGCTGCCTCTGACAAATAGTCGGGCAGCGCTGGCAGGATGCGCGGGCCAGCCTCAACCAGCGTCACGTCCAGCCGCGATTCGTCGAACACCTCAAGCCCGTAATAGGCGAGACCTTTGGCAGCGTTGAACAATTCGGCCGATAGTTCGACCCCAGTTGCGCCACCGCCGACAATCGCGACACGCACGCGGGCATCGGCGCTGGGATCCGCACTCATCGTGCGGGATACCCGCAGGCACTGATTGAGCAGGCGCTTGCGAAAGCGATCGGCCTGGGTGCGATCATCAAGGTAAATCGCGTTTTCGCGGACGCCGGGTGTCCCGAAATCATTGGAAACCGATCCAACCGCCAGCACCAGATAATCATAGCGAATGCGGTGTCGTCCGACGATTTCATTGCCGCTTTCATCAAGGATTGGCGCAATGATGACCTGGCGAGCGTCGCGATCGATCGATTCGAGCGAGCCGTCGAAAAAGCGGTAATTCCAGCGATAGGCATGGCTGCGGTAACCGACTTCATCGAGATTGGCGTCGAGCGATCCCGCCGCCACTTCGTGCAGCAGCGGTTTCCAGATATGCGTCTGATTGCGGTCGACCAGGATAATGTCGAACTTCTTGCGGCCGAGCATCTTGCCCAGCTTCGCGACCAGGCCAAGGCCGCCGGCCCCACCGCCAATGACGACGATCTGGATCTTTTTGGGCGATCGTAAGACGACGCGCGCCTCGGTGCCGGTGTCCGCTACGTCTCGATTGTCCAAAGCGGTATCCGCCATGGCTTTGATGTCTCCAGAAAATGCGGCCTTCGCACCTGTTGCGCGATATTGCAGTGCGGTACCAGTGCTAAGTTGCTGGCGGCGGTGCCCGCCAGTCGCCAGATTTGCCGCCACGTTTTTCCAGCAGATGAACCGCGGTGATCGTCATGCCGCGATCAATCGCCTTGGCCATGTCGTAAATGGTCAGCAACGCAACCGACACCGCCGTCATCGCTTCCATTTCAACACCCGTCTTGCCCTCTGTCGCGCAAGTTGCGGTGACGGTAACGCCGTCCTTGTCTGGGGCCAGATCGAGGGCCACCCGCGTCATCGGCAATGGGTGACAGAGTGGAATCAAATCACTCGTCCGCTTGGCCGCCATGATGCCAGCGATCCGCGCGACGGCCAGCACATCGCCCTTTTTGGCGCTACCCTCCCGAACAGCGAGGATCGCGGCTGGCGACATCGTAATCCGCCCTGTCGCAACGGCTTCGCGCATCGTCGTCGCTTTGCCGCCGACATCGACCATGTGGGCGGCACCGCTGGCGTCGAGATGGGTGAGCCCGGTCATTGACCCAGCAGCATCCGCGTGGCCGCTTCAACATCGTCGGCGCGCATCAGCGCTTCGCCAACCAGGAAGCATTTAACGCCCTTTTCGGCCATTGCATCGAGATCAGCACGGCCCGAAAGCCCGCTTTCAGCGACGAATGTACAGCCCGTCGGCGCGCGTGAAATCAGATCATAGGTGCGTTGAAAATCAACGCTGAAATCGTGCAAGTCGCGGTTATTAACGCCGATCAGCCGCGATTTGAGCTTCATCGCGCGCTCAAGTTCCCTGGCATCATGGACTTCAACTAGCACATCCATCCCGCATTCGATGGCTGCAGCCTCAATTTCGGCGAGCAGATCGTCGTCGATCGCAGCAACGATGAGCAGAATGGCATCGGCCCCCAGTGCGCGCGACTCGGGCACTTGCCAGGGATCAATCATGAAATCCTTGCGGATCACCGGCAGGCTGACGACGCCGCGAGCCGCCGTCAGATAGGCGTCGGCACCCTGGAACCAATGTTCGTCGGTGAGCACCGACAGGCAGGCAGCGCCCCCAGCCTGATACGCCGTGGCATGGGCAGGCGGATCGAAATTTTCGCGGATCAGCCCCTTTGATGGGCTGGCCTTTTTGATTTCAGCGATCAGCGCCGGGCCATGCTCCGCCTTTGCATCCAGCGCCGCACGAAAGCCGCGCGGGGCGGTTTGTTCAGCGATCATCGCATCAATGTCGCTCATCGAAATACAGGCCTTGCGGGCTGCAACATCGGCGCGCTTGGTTTCCAAAATACGAGTCAAAATCGTCGTCATGAATAGGCGATCCAGCAATCCAGCAGCGCGCTGGCAAGTCCGTTGTCGAGCACTTCGCCAGCTTCTTCTACCCCGTCAGTGAGCGATGCAGCGCGTCCGGCCAGCATCAACGCTGCAGCCGCGTTGAGCAATACGGCATCCCGGTACGCCCCCGTCTCGCCAAGCAGAAGCCGACGCAGGGCGGCGGCGTTATAGGCGGGGTCCCCGCCGCGCAATGCCGCAATAGGCTGGCGAGCCAGGCCGCCATCCTCGGGCGCGACGGTGGATGGCAGCCTGATATCACCAACGCTGACAATAATGCTTGGCCCAGCGCCAGACAGCTCGTCGAGCCCCTCTTCGCCGGATACAACCAGCGCTGCCTCGGTGCCGAGCTGAGCGAGCGCATCGGCATAGACCGGTGCATAATCTGGCCTGGCGATACCGATCAGCTGGCGCGTGACTCGGGCTGGATTTGCCAGCGGCCCCATCAGATTGAAGATGGTTCGCGTGCCAATCTTGCGGCGAATGGGCGTAATCCGCTTCATCGCTGGGTGATGGTTGGCGGCGAACAGAAAAGCGATGCCCAGGTCGCGCAGGCTTGCCTCGGCGAGCGTGCCCGCCCGGGCCATATCAAGGCCAAGGGCCTCGAGCGTATCGGCTGCGCCGGCCTTGCTGGAGGCTGCGCGATTGCCATGTTTGGCAACCGGCACCCCGGCTGCCGCGACAATCAGGGAGACGGCTGTCGAGACGTTGAGCGTGTGGTGTCCGTCGCCGCCCGTGCCACAGACATCGATCGCGCCGGTCGGGGCTTCGATCGGGATCAGCCGCGCGCGGAGTGCCCGTGCGGCCTCGGCAATCTCAGTACTGGTCTCGCCGCGCTGGCTGAGGCCGATCAGAAAATCAGCTATTGCCTGCTCAGTGGTACGTGCATCGAGGATATCGGCAAATGCCTGCGCCGCCGCTTCTGCCGAGAGCGGCACGCTTGTGTCCGGCAATCGAACCATGGTCGTCACGCCGATACGCCGGGCGTGAGGCCGGCGAGCGCCATAAAGTTGGCGAGCATGGCGTGGCCGTGTTCGGTGGCGATGCTCTCCGGGTGGAACTGGACGCCGTGGATCGGCAACGATGCATGCCGAAAGCCCATCACCGATCCGTCGTCGGCGGTTGCATTGACGATTAAGTTGCTTGGTATGTCCTGGACGATCAGTGAGTGATAGCGGGTGGCCGTGAAAGGGGAGGGCAGGTCAGCGAACAGTCCAGTGCCGTCATGCGATACTGGTGACGTCTTTCCATGCATCAGGCCGCCGCGCACCACCTGGCCGCCAAAATGCTGCCCAATCGCCTGATGGCCCAGGCAAACGCCAAGCAATGGCTTTCCCGAAGCGGCGCAGGCGGCGACCAGATCGAGCGATATCCCGGCCTCGGTCGGCGTTTTGGGGCCGGGCGAGATTAAAAAACCATGGGCATTGCTGGCCATCGCTTCAGCAGCTGTCAGCGCATCATTACGGACGACGCGCACTTCTGTCCCCAACTCCATCAGATAATGGACGAGGTTCCAGGTAAAACTATCATAATTGTCGATAACGAGGATCATGCGGCGCGCTTGTAGTCGATGCGCTCTCAAGCGCAACCGGGCGACCCGATAATCGCGGGCGATCATTTCGCGATTCTAAGCCGCCCAGCTTGCTGCAAGTCACTGGACTTCCGGCATGGCTGCTGTAGGATTTGGGCGTCGCTGCGGCGTGCGGATCATCGGTGTGGGAGTGAGTATCATGGTTCGTTCGTTCGTCATCGGCACGCTGATGGTGCTGTCGGCAACCACTTCTTTTGCGCAGGATGCGCCAGAAACCGGCAAGCCGCCCGCAAAAATCCGCAGCGTTACCTTGACGCCCGGGGAGCAATGTCCGCCATCGACGGATGGCGAAATCGTCGTCTGCAATACCCTTGAGGAACCCTATCGAATCCCCAAGGCATTACGCCAAAGCGTGCCAACCGCTGCCAATCAACCCTGGGCAAACCGGGTTGAAGGATTGGACGAGGCGGGGCGCGAAGGGGGCGGCCTGCCCAATACCTGCTCGCCATCGGGCACGGGTGGCCAAAGCGGGTGCACCCAACAGTTGCTCGATCGCTGGCGGGCAGAGCGGCGCGCGCCAAAATAATCGGTCGCTCAGCACAAATCAGCCCGATAATTGGCCAAATTCAGAACGATTATTGGCTCGAGTGCCCAGCTATTGCCCGAACCGGGCACTGCCCGCCTGGCTGATCGCTTCGCGCGCTGCAGCCAATAGCGCGCCGGCCTTCGCCTCGCATTCGCGCTGCTCATAAGTGGGGTCGCTGTCTGCAACGATGCCGGCACCGGCCTGAACGTGCATCGTTCCGTTCTTCACAATCGCCGTGCGCAGAACGATGCAGCTGTCCATAGATCCGTCGGGCGAAAAATAGCCAACGCCCCCGGCATAGGCCCCGCGCACTTCGGATTCGAGTTCGGCGATGATCTGGCAGGCGCGAACTTTGGGTGCGCCCGATACCGTGCCTGCGGGAAAACCAGCAAACAGGGCATCGATCGCGTCATGTTTATCATCCAGCCGCCCCACCACGTTGGAGACGATATGCATGACATGGCTATAAAATTCGACGGTATAGCTATCAGTGACCTGGACGCTGCCTGCCGCAGCGACGCGACCAGTATCGTTGCGGCCAAGATCGAGCAGCATCAGATGTTCGGCGCGTTCCTTCGGGTCAGCAAGCAGGCTGGCGCGATTGGCTTCATCCTCTGCCGCTGTCCGCCCGCGCGGCCGCGTGCCGGCGATTGGGCGAATGGTGATCTCGCCATCGCGCACCCGCACCAATATTTCCGGGCTCGATCCCGTCAGCGAGAAGCCCGGTAAATCGAGATGATAGAGGAAGGGCGAGGGGTTGATTCGCCGCAATGCCCGGTAAAGTTCAAAAGCGGGCAGGGTGAAGGGAAGAGTGAAACGCTGGGCAAGCACCACCTGAAAGATATCGCCCGCAACAATATAGTTCTTCGCTGCCGCAACCATTTCAGCATAGCGCCCCGGCGGCAGAACCGGCTGAAGCGTGACGTCGCTCGGCTCGGCACGGATGGGTGCCGGCAGGGACGCGGTTGCCAGTTTAGCGGCGATGTCGTCGATCCGCTCGGCTGCCGCCTCGATCAGGGCGTCGCCGTGCCGTGCAGGATCGGGCCAGACCGGCGCGACGATGAACAGGGCATCCGTCAGCCGATCAAAGATCAGAATGACGGTGGGGCGCACGAACATCATGTCCGGCAGATCAAGTGCGTTAGTGGCGGGGCGATCGAGCTTTTCGACGAGCCCGACCGTTTCATAGCCGAAATAGCCCACCAGGCAGGCCAAGGCGCGCGGCAGCGCATCGGGCACGTCCATCAGGCAACTGGCGACAAGCGCGCGCAGGGCATCCAGCGTGGGCTGCGCGCACGCCACAAAAGCAGCGCGATCGGTTTGCCAATGCGGGTTAATCGCGGCGGTGGCGCCATGGGCGCGGAACACAAGATCGGGCGCGAGCCCGACCAGGCTGTGGCGTCCGCGCACCGCGCCGCCCTCAACTGATTCGAGCACAAAATCGCCACGCCCGGGCTCGATCAGCTTTAGCGCTGCCGCCACGGGCGTTTCGGTATCGGCAATCTGGCGCTGCCAAAGCAAAGCAGGACGCCCGGCTGCCAGCGCCAAGCGCGCAGCGTCAGTCCCCTCGATAGCCGATCCCGCGTACATCAGCTCGCTCAGCGCTCGCCCGCCAGGTCCTTGCGGGTCTGGGCAATCAACGCATCATTCTTCTTCACGCCGACGTCGCGACGCACAGCTTGGACGAACTGGCCGATATATTCGCGGCCGATGACCTTGCTCAGGTCCCCACGCATCGCCTGAATGAGTCGGGGATTGTTAGAGGCGGCGCTCCGTTCGATTTGACCGAGATAGATGACATAATAGCCTGCCCGTTCAGGGGCTTCGAGCAGTTTGGCGGTTTTGGGAGCCATGCTGAACAACAGCACCAGGGGCGGCGGGGCACCCTTTGGATTGGCAGCGAGCTGCGCGCGCGACGCAGCGATCGGGCGAACAGCGGGCAGCTTGGCCGACGCTTGGGCTACGGCATCAGATAGCTTCATACCCTTATTGGCTTTGGCGACGATCTCCGCAGCGATCGTGCGCGCGGCGCGTCGGGCGCGATCAATCGTGAAATCGCGCTTCACCAGATCGGCGATCTTGGCGATCGGCGGTGGCGCGCTAGGGACGATCCGATCGAGCGAAACGAGCGCGAAGCTGCCATCCTGGCCCACCGGTACCAATTGCGGATCATCGCCTTGTTCGGCGGCGAACCCGGCGATCCAGACCTGCGCAAGCTGAGGATCTGGGAGGACGGAGCCGTTGTCGGGGTCGCGGCCATCCGCGATCACCGGCACTGTGGTAATGGGCTGCAGCTTTTGGTCTGCAACAATTTCGGCAAAAGTCGAATTGTCCCCAATCGAATCGTCGATCTTGTCATGCAGCGCACCAAGCGCCTTGGTGAGCTTATCGGCGCCCAATTCGCGGGTGAGATCAGCGCGCGCTTGATCGAGCGTTTTGGCAGCGACCTGATCAACCGAATCGACCCGAATGATCGTCCAGCCAAAGGCAGATTTGATTGGCCCGACCACGCTGCCGCGCGCGGCGGCAAACACAGCGGAGGCAATTTCTGTGGTCGTTTGTGCGCTATAGGCCAGCTTTTCGATTCCCGTCAGCTTTGCTGCCTGAAGTCCTGCTCCCTTGGCTGCGACGTCGATCCCGGTGCCTGATTTGATCTTGGCAACCAGGGCATCAGCAGCGGCCCGATCCCCAATGACGACCTGCGAAAGCGATCGCTTCTCGGTTGCCGCAAAGCGCCCGGCTTGCGCCTTATAGGCCGCCGCGATCTCTGCTTCGGTCGGCGTCGCCGCTGCTTTGACCATCGCCGGGGTAATCAGCGCATAGCGGATCGCCCGCCGTTCTGGGATGGTGTAGCGGGCGGCGTTGCGCTTGAAATAGGTGGCAATTTCAGCCTCTGTGGGCGGCGCACCAGCGCCAACCGCCGTGGTTGGCACAAAGCCGACCACGCCAGCGCGCTTTTCGAGCAGCAGTGCGGCATAGGGTGCGGCAAGATCAAATGGCACCTGGCTTGCGCCTTCGGTCGGGACGGTCAGTTGCTGGCTGATCGTGCTGCGGGCAATGTCGGATCGGATCTGCGCATCGGTAATCTGGCGCTGGGCCAGCAGTTGCTGATATTTTTTCTGGCTGAACTTGCCGTCCACTTCCTGCAGATCAGGTACACTGGCAATCTGACCATCGATCGATCTTTTGCTGACGACCATCCCGACCTTTTCGCCGAACTGCGACAGGGCCAGCGAGCCAATCAGCCGTTCCAACGTGCTTTCAAAGCCGCCACCATTGACGAATTGCACCATATCCAGCGTCGGCTGGCGCTGCCGGAACGTTTCCATTTCATCCCGGGTCCGGCGCCTCAGTTCGGCTTCGCCCACATCGACCGTGCCAATCTTTGCAATGCTGGTCCCGCTCGTCGCGCTGCCATTGCCCGCAACGCCAGTGATATCGCTGACGGCGAAGGCCAGCGCGATCAGGCCGAGGAAAATGAAGGTGACGACAATCCCCGTCCGCGAATTGATGATCGAGCGAATAAAGCTAAGCATGCGTGGGGGAGACCGATCCTGCGGGTGATTTGGCATCGCTTTACGCAGCGTTGCTGGCGGCTTCAAGCTTGTGTGCGCCGTGGAGCGCGCTATCGACAGGCGGCAGAGCCAAAAAGGGGTGGAAATGCGACGCAAGCTGGTGGCCGGCAATTGGAAGATGAATGGATCATTGGCCGCGCTGGTGGAGCTTGATGCGATTGCCGGTGCGGCGTCTCGCACACCGACGGTCGATGTCGCAATGGCCGTGCCGGCGACGCTGATCGCACCGGCAGTGGCAAGGGCACTGGGTCTGATGGTCGGCGCGCAGGATGTGCATGGCGCGCCCTCTGGGCCCCATACGGGCTGTCTTTCGGCGGCAATGGTCCGTGAAGCGGGCGCGCGCTTTACGATTGTCGGCCATAGTGAACGGCGTGCCGATCAAGGCGAAACCGATGCCGATGTTCGCGCCAAGGCGGCGCGAGGGCATGAGCAGGGTTTGTCGATCATTTTGTGCGTCGGCGAAACATTGGCCCAGCGCGAAGCGGGCAGGGCAGAGGCAGTAGTGACCGCCCAGCTCAATGGCTCTTTGCCGGAAGTATTCGATGGAGCCTGGCTATCGATTGCCTATGAGCCGGTCTGGGCGATCGGCACCGGCCGGGTCCCTAGCGTTGGCGATGTTGCTGCCATGCATGCGACCATTCGGGCAACGCTTGCCACCGGCATTGGGCAGCGGGCATCGGCTGTCCGCATCCTCTATGGCGGATCGGTCACGCCCAATAACGCCGCTGATTTGCTCATGACCGATAATGTCGATGGGGCACTGGTCGGCGGGGCGAGCCTGACAGCGGGCAGCTTCATGCCGATCATTGCTGCAGCGGCGGCAATCAGCGAGGGACGACCAGCTAAATAGCCCGGCGGCCGCTCACCAGCCGCACAACAATGACCACAGCGGCAATTACAAGCAGCAGGTGGATCAAGCCGCCGGCAATATGGAGGCCAAGGCCGAGCGCCCATAGCACGAGCAAGATGAGAACGATTGTCCAAAGCATCCAGATAGCCTTTCGTGGTGTCGGCGATGAGCCGATATTGCCTATCCGGGGGTAACGCGTCGTTTCGGTAGGGGTTCCGATTTGCCAATCGATCATCTTGCCAGCTGCGCCCAGATGGCTAAGAAATTCCTTTTTCTTGCGGTGCTTTAGAGAATTTTGAATGTCCTGCATCCTAATGCTGCCCAGGAAAATGACCTTTAGATTTCCGGCGTCGTAATGTTTTCTCCCTCTAGCCAAAGCGTACTAATCCCGTATTCCATCTTGGCGTAAGGGTTGTACGGTTCAAAAGGCTGAAGCCGGGTCTGCAGCGCTGCGCCAATCTTGGTGCAATAGGAGTTTTCAGTGATCAATTTGAGGATGATTAGGGACCAAGGATCATCACGGCTTCACGGCGTGCCCTTGCTAATCACCCTGGATGGGGACGAGGGCTCAATCCATTGCTGACTCTGGCGATTTTAATTGCGAGTGGGCTGGCCCAGACCAGCGATCTGCCCGTTGCCCCCAAGCAGACCATTGCTGCGCCGGCGTCCAGCGAAGCCCTCCCAAGCCAGGTGCCACTGGCCCTGACGCCGCCGGCTACAGCGCCGCTTGGCCCGGTTGAACCGACCCAGAATGTCCCGGCTCAAACGCCCCCGAGCGAGGTCACGCCGAGCGCGATTGCGCCACAAGCCAGCCCTGAGGCGTCGATCCAAGCCGTAACACCGAACCCAATATCGACAAGCCCGAGCCGCGACCCGAATGAGATTGTCGTCAAAGCAAGGGAGCGGACACGGGGTGATCCGTTTGCCCGGCTGAATGCCCGATCATTCGCGATTACGCAGGAGGTCGATAAGGCCGTTATCGGCCCTGCGGCGATGGCATACCAGGAACGTGTGCCGTCACCGTTACGCAGTGGATTGCGCAACCTGATCGGCAATATCCGTGAACCAGTTAACTTCGCGAATTATTTTTTGCAGCTAAAAGTTGGCAAGGCTGCCGAAACTGCCGGGCGCTTCGTGATCAATTCGACGGTTGGCGTGGCGGGCGTGTTTGATATCGCGAAAAGGCGACCGTTTCGGTTGCCGCGGCGCGTGAACAGCCTTGCCAATACGATGGGCTTTTATGGCATTAAGCCAGGTCCGTTTTTCTACTTGCCGCTGATCGGGCCGACGACGCTGCGCGATTTGACGGGGACAATCGTCGATCGCTTGGTGCTGCCGCTCTCGTTCGGCACACCGTTCAATAATGTCTTCTTTACCGTCCCGGTTGGCGTGGTCGGGCAACTCGATACCCGCGCTGAGTTTGACGAACAGTTGCACGCGCTCCACGATCACACGCCAGACCCCTATGTCGCCACGCGCGATTACTATCTCACCCGGCGCCAGGCAGAAATCGATCTGCTGCGGTTGCGGCATCGGCGTAAAGCGACACCAGCCCCTGCCGACAGCATACCGGCTCCGCTACCAGTCAAATAAGAGCCGCAGGCAAAGGCAAGCAGCTATAGGTTCATGATCGAGCATAGCGGCGCTTGAGCATGTCCCACACCGCGCGCAGGCCAAGCGCTTCGCCCCCTTTTGGCCGCGCGGGCTTGGCCGTTGGTCGCCAGGCGAAGGTGTCGAGATGCACCCAGGGCGTCCCCTTTGGCACGAAGCGGCGCAGGAATAGTGCAGCGGTGATCGTCCCCGCAAAGCCGCTATCGGGTGCATTGACCAGATCGGCGATGTCGGATTTCAGCATGTCATCATAGCCGTCCCACAGCGGCAACTGCCACAACGGATCATGCACCGCGCGACCGGCAGCGAGCAGGGTTGCCGCGAGCGCGTCGTCATTGGCGAAGGTGGCTGGCAGGTCCGGCCCCAGTGCGACCCGCGCCGCGCCGGTCAGCGTCGCGAAATCGATAATTAGATCGGGCTTTTCCTCCCCTGCACGGGTGAGCGCGTCGCCCAGGATCAACCGCCCTTCGGCATCGGTATTGGTGTTCTCGACAGTCAGGCCCTGCCGGGTCGGCAGCACGTCGCCAGGGCGAAACGCATTGCCCGCAATCGCATTTTCGACCGCCGGGATCAGCAGATGGAGCCGCACTTTCAACCGGCCGCCCATGATCAGCCCGGCCAGCGCCAGCGCGTGCGCCGCGCCGCCCATGTCTTTCTTCATTAGCCGCATGCCAGACGAGGGCTTGATGTCCAGCCCGCCGGAATCGAAGCACACACCCTTGCCGATGATCGCGAGCCGGGGGTGCGCGGGATCGCCCCATTCAAGCTCAATCAGGCGCGGCGCGCGGGCGCGCGTGGCAGCTTGGCCGACGATGTGGATCATCGGAAAGCCCTGCTCGAGCGCATCGCCGCGCGTGACGGTCAGCGTTGCGCCATGGGATGCGGCCAGCGCCTCGGCTTCCTTTTCCAGTTCGGCGGGCCCAAGGTCCGATGCGCCGAGGTTGACCAGGTCGCGCACCTTGGCAACGGCTCCGGCCAAGCGCACGGTTTCTTCGATCCGCGCGACATCGCGGGTCAGCAGGATGCGCGCGCCGGTCGGCTTGTCATCTTTACGGTAGCGATCGAACCGGTGCTGCGCGAGCAGCCAGCCTAGTCCCGCCGCGCCAACGTCGCCGTCTTTCAGGCGATAAGTTCCTTCGGGCAGATTCTCCCCCTGCGACGCAATCCGCCAGGGTGAGCTTTCAACCTCGTCGCAGACCAGCAAGGCATGCCAATCGTCCGGCCCGTCGCCGGGCAGGATCGCTTTATTGCCGGCCTTGCCCGACAGCTTTTGCGCCGCCACCATCGCCCGGACGCGCGGTGGTTGCGCACTCAGCCAATTGTCGAACGCGTCGGGGTGGACGACTTCGATCAGGCGCGCGGGCTGGCCCAGATCGGGCTGTAGCAGGGACGAGAAATCGGTCATTGCGCGGGCATCACCAGAAATTGTTCGTATCGGCCGGTGTCGCCGGGTTCGGCATAGCTGATGACGGTCAGCTTGCGATCGGGATAGGTCACCCGGTAGTTGCGATTGACGAAGCCACCGCGCAGCCGGGGCGGCCCCAAGGGCTCAAAGCTGATCGGGTCGCCCAGCGGACCCAGCGACGCCTTATAATCTTCGGCCGCAGTGCCCGTGAAGAAGTAATTCCAGTCCTCGGTCATCTTTGCCGGGTCGAGCGTTCCGGCGCGCATCGCATTGAAAATCGCCCGCGCCTGCGCCGTCTTGGCGACTTCCGGATCGGTCGCTGCGGCTGGTTTCGGTGGCAGGATCAGGTCAGCAATGCCCTTGGCGATTGTGCCCTGTGCATCACCGAAATCGGCATTGACCGCGACGACAATCGCCGCCTTGTCATCGGGATAGACGATATTCTCGGTCAGGAAGCCGACCGCTTCGCCGCCATGCTCGACGAAGCGGCGGCCATCGGCACCGGTCCGCGTGACGACGCCCAGGCCATAGCCGGTGTTCCTGCCATCCGGCAGCACGACGGGTGTTTCCTGTGCGGCCCAGTCATCGGCGGGAAGGACGGTACGGTTGATCCGGGCGATGTTCCATTTGGCCAGGTCGGTCGGTGACATCGATAACTCGCCCGCTGCGAACAACCAGCCATGCGCGGCGGGCGTCGCGATCCTGACGGGCCCTAGCGCATAGCGATGATAGCCCTGCGGATATTTGGGTCCGATCGCCAGATCCTGATCCATCGCCTTCATGCCCAGTGGCTTGAAGACATTCGCTTCAAGAAAGTTGATCAGCGACATGCCCGCGACTTTTTCGACGATCATCCCCGCCACGACATAGCCGGTGTTCGAATATTGCCACTTGGTGCCGGGCGCGTAATCGAGCGGTTTCTTGCCCCAGCGATCGACGATCTTCTGCGGCGTGGTCGGCGTTTCCATCGCCTGGAAGCTGTAATCCTGCGGCCAGTAATCCTGCAGGCCCGATGTGTGGCTAAGCAATTGGCGAAGCGCGATCTTGTCGCCATCGGTGACGCCAGGGAGATATTTTGAAACCATATCGTCAAGGCTCAACTTGCCCTGATCCTCGAGCAGCAACAGCGCTGCGGCGGTGAATTGTTTGGAAACCGAGGCAATCTGGTAAGGGGCAGCAACGCTGGGTGACTTCATCGTTTCCGATTGTTTGCCATAGGCTTTGGTGAAGACGATCTGCCCCCCGCGCACAATCGCGATCGAGGCGGAGGGAACGCCCGTGTTCGCCAGGTTTTCGGCGACAATCAGATCGATCTTGGCGGTTTCCTCAGGCGTCAGTGCCTGTGCCATTGCAGCGCTGGAAGCAGTGGTGGCGAGCAAGGCAAGGCCGCACGTGACGAAGCGAAGGCGCATCAACAATCCCTTAAGAAAACCAGCGTTGGCGCGTTCTTGCAGATCGTGCCGTCGCACGCCAGAGGGCGGGCCTTGCCGCCGCGCCGCTTTGCGATACGGTGGCCGCTAACGACAAAACCAGGGGGCAGGGGATGCAGCCGATCGGCGCGCGCCGGATTTTCACGGCGCTGATTTTTGCGGCACTCTCCGCCCTTGGCATTGTGGCGCTGCTATCGGCGCTCGGGCCCGATTGGAGCGTCTATGCCCCTGCGACCTGCACGACGACGCGTTGTTTTTGCGAAATGCCGCGCGCCGGCGCGCTGATCGTTCAGCCAGCGAATAGTTGGTCGTCTTATGGCTATGTTTTTGCAGGATTTCTGATGATCCTGCTGGCGGCGGGACGCGATTGGTCGTCGGCGATGCCGCGTATCGCGGCGACGATTTTCGGCCTCACGGCAATTTCAGTCGGACTGGGATCGGTGTTGTTGCACGCCACGCTGACCCTATGGGGCCAGTTTTATGATGTGCTCGGCATGTATCTGGTTGCGTCCTTCATGCTGGTGAGCGGGCTCAGCCGCTGGCTGCGGATCCCCGACAAGCCGGCAATCGCACTTTACCTGCTGTTGTGCGGTGCTCTGGTGACCGTACTGATCGCCGAGCCGGAAGTCCGGCGCTGGCTGTTCGCGGTGGAGCTGATCCTAGCGATCATCATCGAAATGGGCTTTGCCCGGCCAAAGCGCGCCGGTGTTCAGGTCAGATATTATCTGCTTGGTATCTTGGCAAAGGCGGTCGCCTTCACGATTTGGAACCTCGATCAGCATGGCATTGTCTGTTCGCCGACCAGCCTGCTGCAGGGGCATGCGATCTGGCACTTGCTGGGCGCGACGTCGATCTTCCTGACCTTCCTTTATTATCGCAGCGAACGACGCGGCGGGGCTTGATTATAGGTGTAGATGCACCTAAATAAGCGCTATGAGCGAAACAAAGTTCCTGACTCCGCAGCAAATGGGCGCAGCTTGCCTGTGCCTCAACACCCAGCGCGCAGCGCGGGCTGTCGCGCGACGCTATGATGCTGCCTTTCGACCGATTGGGATAACCTCGGGACAATTTTCGATCCTGGCGGGGCTCAATCAAGCCGCGCCCGTCAATATCGGCACCCTGGCTGATGCGCTTGGGCTCGAACGAACGACGCTGACGCGCAATCTCGCGCCGCTCGAGCAGGCTGGCCTCATTCAATCAACGGCCGCTGATGGCGACAAGCGTGTCCGGGGGCTGACCCTGACGTCAAAAGGGCGCGACAAGCTTTCAGTCGCGATGCCGTTGTGGTCGGCGATTCAGGCAGACAGCGTCAAGAAGCTCTCCCCGCATGACTGGCACGCCGTCCAGCCCGCTCTCGATCAGCTGGGAGCAAGCTGATCCTTCTTTACCCATAAATGTGTAATTACAGGAGAATATTCATGGCCACACGATACGAACAACCACAACGGGCAGGGCGGATCATCCTGGTTCTGCTGTTGCTCTGGGCCGTGGCAATTTCTGTGGCGGCAATCGCCGGTTGGCTTACCGCCATGCCGACCATCGGCGTCCCGACGATCACAGCGACCGGCATTACCCTGCCGATGCTGGCCTATGCGAACAGCCCCAGCCTGCGTCGCTGGTTTGCGGATGTCGGCCTGAAACGCCTGACCCTGTTCCATGCCTGGCGAATCGGCGCAGCAGGGTTGTTCTTCGTGTTTGGCGCCAATGGGGCGCTGCCGCCGACGCTGGTCCTTGACGGCGGGATCGGGGATCTGCTGGCGGGCATTTTCGCCTTGATCGCGGTCGCATTGCCCTTCGCGCGCTGGCGCTATTGGGGGACGCACCTGTTCGGCGCGGCCGATCTGATCGTCGCCATGGGCACGGGAATCTATTTCTCGTTTACTGATCCAGCGTCGATGGCAAATGTCCGGCTGCTGCCCTTTGCCCTGATCCCGATGTTTGGTGTCGCGGTGACCTTCACTGCGCACCTGGTCGCGTTTGACCTGCTCCGCCGCCACCCCGGCAGCGCGCAATAATAACGCAGGCTGACGAAGGAGGCGCCATCATCGGCGATGGCGCCACCTTTACAGCGCGAAGGCGAAGAAGATTATGGTCGCCGCCGCCATGACAAAGGTCGCGCTCCAGCCAAGGATCGTCGAGCCGATCGGCAAGGTCAATCGACCCATGGCCCGGCGATTGCGGACGATGAGCATCATCATCACCATCAGCGGCGCAGCGAGCACGCCATTGACCACCGCCGCCCAATACAGCGCCCGAACGGGATCGATACCGACCATATTGATCGACGATCCGGCCAAGGTCGTAATGGCAATCGTCGAATAGAAAATACGCGCATCAAGCGGCTTGGCATCCAAACTGCCGGGCACGCCCAGCATCTCGGTCACGGCATAGGCCGCCGATCCCGCCAGCACCGGCACCGCGAGCAAGCCGGTGCCGATGATCCCGAGCGCAAACATCAAAAAGGCGAATTGCCCGGCGATCGGCCGCAACGCTTCTGCCGCCTGCGATGACGTGGTGATGTCGCGGATGCCGTGGGCGTTGAGCGTCGCCGCGGTCGCAAACACAATCGCCAGCGACACGATTGTGCTGAATGCCATGCCGATCAGGGTATCAAGCCTGATCCGCGCAATCTCGGGGCCCGCCTCGCGCGGCGTGATGCACAAAGGCTTGGCGTGCCGCCGATGTTCTTCCTCCACTTCCTGCCCGGCCTGCCAGAAAAAAAGATAGGGGCTGATCGTCGTGCCAAGGATTGCCACAAAGGCAGTGGCATAGGCCGCGTTCAACTGAATTTCGGGCACGACGAGCGATCGCAGCGCACGGCCCCATGGCACGCCAGCGACCATTACCACTGCGACATAAGTGAACAGCGATAAGGTCGTCCATTTCAGCGCCGACGAATACCGCGCATAGCTCAGCACCACTTCAAGCACGACGCAGACGATGCCAAACAGCAGCGTGTAAAGCCCAGCATTGCCGCCGGTTAGGAGTTGCAGCGCGGCACCCATAGCGCTCAGATCCGCGCCGAGATTGATGATGTTGGCGATTAGCAGCAGCGACACCATCGGCCACAACACCGGCCGGGGATAATGCCGCCGCAAGTTGCGCGCGATGCCGGCCCCGGTTACCCGCCCGATTTCGGCGGCGACCTGCTGGATTGCGACCATCAGCGGAAAGGTGAGCACAAAGGTCCAGGCCAGCCCATAGCCGAATTCCGCACCGACCTGGCTATGCGTGCCGATCCCGCTGGGATCGTCATCGGCAGCACCGGTGATCAGACCGGGGCCAAGCCGCGCGAGAAAGCCCTTCAGCGCGGATTTTGGCCTTTCATCAGACTGGACGTCGGTCGCGTTGAGGTCTGGCAATGCGATGATCCTCGCGGCCGAAGCAGGTCGATCTCGGCAGTGTCGCGATTAGACCCTTTGCGGCGCACTGGCGAGGCACTTTTCAGCGGCGGACCGGCACCCCGAACAGATCATGTTCGTCGGCATCTTCGATCTCGACCGCAATGATATCGCCTTGGCTCAGGTGCCCGGCGTCGCGCAGATGCACCTCGCCGTCGATCTCGGGCGCGTCGGCCTGCGAACGGCCGGTTGCGCCGCCGGTTTCTTCATCGACCGCATCAATGATCACGTCGAGCGTGCGGCCGACCTTGGCACGCAGCTTTTCCGCTGAGATCCGCGCGGTCAGGTCCATCAGCCGGGCGTAGCGCTCTTCCTTCACCGCTTCGGGCACCGGATCGGGCAGGTCGTTCGCCGCTGCGCCCTCGACGGGCTCGAATCTGAACGCGCCGACGCGGTCGAGTTGGGCTTCTTCCAGCCATTCCATCAGATAGGCGAAATCCGCCTCGGTCTCGCCAGGGAAACCGACGACAAAGGTCGATCGGATCGCGATATCGGGGCAGATCGCCCGCCAGCCCTTGATTCGCTCGAGCACCTTGGCCTCGTTGGCGGGGCGCTTCATTGCGCGCAGCACATTGGGCGAGGCGTGCTGGAAGGGAATGTCGAGATAGGGCGTCACCAGCCCCTCGGCCATCAGCGGCACGACCTGATCGACATGCGGATAGGGGTAGACATAGTGGAGCCGCACCCATGCCCCCAGCGACCCCAGCTCGCGCGCTAGATCGGTCATGTGCGCGCGTACTTCGCGTCCATGCCATTCGCGGGGTTGATGGCGGATATCGATGCCGTACGCCGAGGTATCCTGGCTGATGACGAGCAATTCGCGGGTGCCCGCCGCGACCAGCTTTTCCGCCTCGCGAAGAATGGCATCGGGCCGCCGGCTGACGAGATCGCCCCGGAGCGACGGAATGATGCAGAAGGAACAGCGGTGGTTGCAGCCTTCGGAAATCTTCAAATAGCTGTAATGGCGCGGGGTGAGTTTCAGGCCGCTTTCGGGCACCAGATTGAGGAACGCACTCGGCGGCATCGGCGCTGCCTCATGCACCGCGCCGACGACTTCCTCATATTGGTGCGCGCCGGTGACCGCGAGCACGTTCGGGAATTTCGCGCGGATCATCTCCGCTTCCTTGCCCATACAGCCGGTGACGATGACGCGGCCATTCTCGGCAATTGCCTCGCCAATCGCCTCCAGCGATTCCTCCTTGGCGGAATCAAGAAAGCCGCAGGTGTTGACCAGCACCACATCTGCGCCCGCATAATCAGCCGACATCGCATAACCATCGCTGCGCAGCTTCGTGAGGATACGCTCGCTGTCGACCAGATTCTTGGGACAGCCGAGCGAGACCATGCCGATCTTCGGCGGGGAGGGGAGAATTGTTGCCATGAGAAGCGGCGCACATAGGGCTTTGCGTGGCTTTTGAACAGAGCGCGCATCGACCTGAGCTGGATGGCGCGTTAGACTGATGTTTCAACCTGGGGGGGGGACATCAAGATGGGCACGACAATTCACTGGGTCGCGATACTGGCCGCCGCTGTTAGCGGCTTCATGATCGGCGGTATCTGGTACGGGCCGCTGTTCGGCAAGGCCTGGCAGGCAGAGCGAGGACTGTCGGACGAGACCATGAAGAATGGCAATATGCCGCTGATTTTTGGCCTGACGTTTGTGCTCAATCTGGTCGCAGCGTTCATCCTGGATCACACCCTATCGACCTATTCGGGGCTTAGCTTGTCGACCATCGTCCAAATCGCCTCGGGCGTGGCGCTTGGGTTCATCATTCCGGCGATCGGCGTGAATTACCTGTTCTCGCGGCAATCGCTGAAGCTGTTCCTGATCGATGGCGGCTATTGGCTGGCGATCTACACGGTGATGGGGTTCGAGTTCGCGCTAATCGCGATATAAGCGCCTTGTCGTGTTCGCGCTAAGGCAGAAACCCCGGCTGGACCCCCGCTTTCGCGGGGGTACAAGGAGCATATGTTCGAGCTGATACCCCATCCTGATACGCCGCCGGCATCGGTTCGCGCGGTGCGGATAGCTTTGACCTATGATGCCGATAAAATCCTGCTGACGGCCAGCATCGACGGACAGGAGAAACTGGCGATCCCAGATTGGCAATCGCCGGCGCGCGCTGACAATCTTTGGAAAGCCACTTGCTTTGAGATTTTTTTGAATCCTGCCGGAGCACAGCAATATTTCGAGTTCAACTTTTCGCCGTCATGCCAATGGGCTGCCTATATTTTCGATAGCTATCGAGACGGGATGCGCGACCTGCAGTTACCGGTGGACCCCTTTATTGAAAGAGGTATCGAAGCCGGCGAGGACTATGTGATCGAAGTTGATTTGGACCTGACCAGCATTCCGCCGGGGGCGCTGAGAATGGGCCTCTCCGCCGTCATCGAAGAACGCGACGGCACCAAATCCTACTGGGCGCTCGCGCATGCGCCGGGGCCGCCCGATTTCCACAATTCCGATTGCTTTATCGCCACCCTCCCGGCACCAAACGCCCCATGAAATTCGGTATCGATCGCCTCCTCGCTGACCCGCTATTGCGCAAGCCGCTGCATGGCAAGCGCGTCGCCCTCCTCGCGCACCCCGCCTCAGTGACGGAGGATCTGACCCACAGCCTCGACGCGCTCGTCGCCTGTGGTCTCAACGTGTCCGCGATGTTCGGGCCGCAGCATGGGGTGCGGGGTGATTTGCAGGACAATATGATGGAGTCCCCCGACTTCACTGATCCGACCTATAACATCCCCGTGTTCAGTCTGTACGGCGAAGTCCGCCGCCCAACAGGCCAGTCGATGGGCACTTTCGACGTGATGCTGGTCGACATGCAGGACCTGGGCACGCGCATCTACACCTTTGTGACGACGCTGCTTTACGTGCTCGAAGCCGCCGCCGAACATGGCAAATCGGTGTGGGTGCTCGATCGCCCCAACCCGATCGGTCGCCCAGTCGAGGGGCTCACCTTGCTGCCCGGCTGGGAGAGTTTCGTGGGGGCAGGGCCGATGACGATGCGGCACGGCCTGACCTTGGGCGAACTCGGCCACTGGTTCATCGCGCACTACAAGCTCGACGTTGATTACCGCGTGATTGCGATGGAGGGCTGGGCGCCCGATGCCGCGTCCGGATTCGGCTGGCCATCCGACCGCATCTGGATCAACCCCAGCCCCAATGCCCCCAATATCAACATGGCGCGCGCCTATCCCGGCACGGTGATGCTGGAGGGGACGACCTTGAGCGAAGGACGCGGCACCACGCGCCCGCTTGAAATCTTCGGTGCGCCCGACATCGATGCCAAGGCGGTGATCGCCAAGATGCACGCGATTGCGCCCGAATGGCTCAAAGGGTGCACCCTGCGCGACATCTGGTTCCAGCCGACCTTCCACAAGCATGTCGGGCAGCTTTGTAACGGCGTTCATATCCATGCCGAGGGTCCGGGCTATGATCATGTCGCGTTCCAGCCGTGGCGGGTGCAGGCGCTTGGTTTCAAGGCAATCCGCACCCTTTACCCCGACTATGATCTGTGGCGCGATTTTCCGTATGAATATGAATTCGGCAAGCTCGCCATCGACGTCATCAACGGCGGGACTGGCTTGCGGCTATGGGTAGACGACCTGGCCGCGACACCGGGGGATTTCGACGCCGCGACCCGGCGCGACGAAGCGGCGTGGGTGGATGAACGCCGATCGTCGCTAATATACTAAAAGCTAGGTCTATTCCGCCGGAGGTAGGATCGGATCGCGGTCGGTGATGCTGACCAGGCCAAGGCCAAACATGAACGCCAACATCGCGATGATGACGAGATAGGCGAACCAGTAGGATTCGATCGCAGGCATGATGGTCTCCCTCATTGTTGATGAGGGTATTATTCCTGCAGGCCCGTGCTTTGCTTTGATTTTGATCAAATCATCGTCATTTGCCGGCGTCGTCCCTCACCGCTTCCGCGTCAATTCCCGCATCCCGTCGTCCAGCCCCGCCAGCGTCAGCGGGTACATCCGATCGGTCATCAATTCCTTGATGATCCGGATGCTCTGCGAATAGCCCCATTGCTCCTCGGGCACGGGATTGAGCCAGACCGCCGCCGGATAGGTCGTCGCCATCCGGTGCAGCCAGACCGCACCCGATTCCTCGTTGAAATGCTCCACCGAACCGCCGGGATGGGTGATCTCATAGGGGCTCATCGATGCGTCGCCGACAAACACCAGCTTGTAGTCATGCCCGAACTTGTGGAGCACATCCCACATCGGCGTGCGCTCACTGAAACGGCGGCGATTGTCCTTCCACACGCCCTCATAGGGGCAATTGTGGAAGTAGAAGAACTCCAGATTTTTGAACTCAGTGGTCGCCGCCGAGAACAGCTCCTCACACAGCTTCACCCAGGGGTCCATTGATCCGCCGACGTCGAGGAACAGCAACAGCTTCACCGCATTTCGCCGTTCCGCGCGCATCACCACGTCGAGCCAGCCCTGCCGCGCGGTGCCGTCGATTGTTGCGTCGATATCCAGCTCGTCGGCGGCGCCCTCACGCGCGAACTTGCGGAGGCGGCGCAGGGCGACTTTGATGTTGCGCGTGCCAAGTTCGCGGGTTGAATCCAGGTTGCGGAATTCGCGCTGATCCCAAACTTTCAGCGCGCGCTTGTGCTTGCTTTCGCCGCCGATCCGGACGCCTTCGGGGTTATAGCCCGAATTGCCATAGGGGCTGGTGCCGCCGGTGCCGACCCATTTGTTGCCGCCCTGGTGTCGGCCCTGCTGCTCCTCGAGCCGTTTTTTCAGCGTCTCCATGATCTCATCCCAGGAGCCAAGCGCCTTGATCGCCTCCATTTCCTCGGGCGACAGATATTTCTCCGCTACTGCCTTCAGCCAGTCAGCGGGGATCTCGGCTTCGGTTTGGCCAAAGGTCGTTGCGATGCCACGGAATACCTTGGCGAAGACCTGGTCAAACTTGTCGAGCAGCCCCTCGTCCTTCACGTACACGGCACGCGAAAGATAATAGAAATCCTCCGGCGTGCGTTCGATCACGTCGCGATCGAGCGCTTCCAGCAGGATGAGATGCTCCTTCATGCTGGCTGGGATGCCCGCGGCACGGAGTTCGTCGAGAAAATTGAGAAACATTGGTGGTCGTTCCCGTCAAGGCGCGTCGCTTACCGTAACGGGAGCACCCACAGCGTCAAAGGTAATTAACCATTAGGACATTTTGTTTATCTGAATCGGGGAAGGGGCAATTTCGAAGAATGGGATCACCGGTCGAACTTGAGCGTATCATCGGCGACGTTGCGCGCAGTTGCAGCTCGCTGGTGATGGAATGTGCCGATGTCGGCGGCCATGTCGCTGGGGTGTCCGCGCGCATGGACCAACGCGTCGCCCAGCTCGAACGGCTAGAAACCGCAACGGCGGAACTTGCCGCCGATCAGCGCCGCGTCGTTGACGCCGTCGATCAGTCCCAGACATTGTCGCAAGACATCAAGGACAAGCTGACCCAGGGACGCGAATCAATCATTGAATCGGTTGCTGGCTTTACCGATGTGACGGATCTCGTCATGCGGCTCGGCGACCGGATCGATCGGATCATTGGCGCGCTTGGCCATGTCGAGCAAGTGTCGCTGCTCATCGGCGGGATTGCCCAGCAAACCAATATGCTCGCGCTGAATGCGGCGATTGAGGCGGCGCGGGCGGGGGAGGCGGGCAACGCCTTTGCCGTTGTCGCGACCGAGGTGAAAAAGCTGGCGCAGAATACCCGCCAGGCGACCCAGCGCATAACCGATACGATCGCTACGCTGGCCGAAGAGGCTGGCCATTTCGGCAACGAAATCCGGGGCGGCGTTGAACAGAGCAAGACGGCCGCCGCCAAATTTGCTGCCATCGAATCGACTGTGGAAGATATCGGGTCGATTGTTCACCTGGTTGACGAACAGGCGGTTGGCATTTCGCATAGCGCCACAGAAATGCAAAAGAGCATCGCATCGGTCAGGGCCGAAATGGTCTCTGCCTCCTGGTCGGTGCGCGCCAATGATGCGGCGCTGCGTGATGCGCGTCAGCGGCTCGAAAAGCTTGAATCGGTCGGCAATCAGATGCTCGATCAACTGGCCAGCAGCGGTATTGAGATTGACGATAGCAGCAGCATTGCGACGGCGCGGCGCATCGCGGATGAAATCACTGGGCTTGTCGAATCCGCCATTCGTTCAGGCAATTTGCGCGCTGACGCGGTATTTGACGTGGATTATCGGCTGATCGCCGGGACCAACCCGGCCCAATATACGACCGCCTTTAATGACTTTGCCGATCGCTATATCCGGCCGATCCTAGATCGCGCGAAAAGCGCGGATGCGCTGGCCATTGGTTCGGTGATTACCGACCTGAACGGCTATTTGCCGACCCATTTATCGCTGCGATCCCAGGCCCAGGGGCGCGATGTTGAATGGAACAACACCTGGTGCCGCAACCGCCGCATCTTGATGGATGATTGCACGCGCCGAGCGATCGCGAATGAATCGCCGTTCATGCTCAATTGCTATCGGATGACGTTGGGGAAGGGCGAATTTCTGCCCCTGAAAAGTGTCTTCGTGCCGCTCCGCTTCAATGGTCGGCGCTGGGGCAATTACGAATATGCCTATGTCGATGAATTTACCGCCACCGCGGAATCGATTTCGCCCGAAGCGCTTGCCGCCAGTCTCAACCGCGCGCGCAATGCAGGCAGTGAAATCGCCGCCTAACGGACGTAAACGTCGATCAGCGCGGCAACATAATCCGGGCTGCGGCTCGTCAGTTCATTGGCTTCGCGCCCGCCGTAGATAAAGCCGGAGACAGGATAGTTGGTTGAGCCGAGCCCCGCTGATCCGCGATACCATACCCGTACCGCGCTCCAGTCGCCGGCATCGGAAACATCGGTCAGCGTGACATCTTGTTCGACGCGGCCGCGAACCCCGTCAATGCGTGACCAATTGGCATGGGTGACCATGGCGACACGGTCGTCCACCACGCGGCTGATAACAGCCACATGCCCCAGGGGTAGCCGCGCGCTTCTGGCAAAGACGATAACGGCGCCTTCGCGGGGCACATAGCCGCGGCGATATTTCCCCTCGGCTTTGTCCCACCAGGTCCAGGCATCACCATAAATCTGAATACCCGATGCCGCCCGCGCAAACGGAACGCATTCGCCGATATAGTCGAGCAACGACGCCGCTGCAGCAGGCGCCACCGCCAGCAACGCCAATGGCATCGACAAAAGGGCAAGAATCTTCCGGTCCATCCGGCAAATCATTGCCGGAAACGCGTGGACTATGCGTGACTGCGGATGGTTTAGCGATCAGTTACCATGATTTAGATCGATCAGGTTGCCAATCGGATCATGTCATGTCGATCATCGTCATTGGCATCTGGGGCAGACAGGTCCGCTCCGAAAAAGGCTGCTTGCGCAGCTATCCCGTCGTCAAACCCGATTGGCCTTGGCCCGTGCGCCCAGATGAAGGGCGCTTGGCTTGGGCGTCCGCTTGAACGTCGTGCGATCCACCGCCACCAGGCCAAAGCGCTGCTTATAGCCAAAAACCCATTCGTAATTGTCAAGCAGTGACCAGTGCAGATAGCCACGCACGTCGATGCCATCGTCAATGCACGCCCGCACGCCCGCTAACGCCCGATCAATATAGGCAATGCGACGGCTATCGTCATCGGTGCCGATGCCGTTTTCGGTGACGTAAATCGGTTTGCCGGTCATCTTCGCCGCATAACGGATCGTCGCCTCAAGCGCTTCGGGGTAGAATTCATAGCCGGCAGCCGTCAGCTCCGCGCCCTTTGGCGGTGGCATGATCCCTTTGGCGTCGACCCGCACCCGGGTATAGGTCTGGACGCCGACAAAATCAGCCTTGGCGGCCTGCGCAATCCAGGGGCCATATACGGCTTGGGCGATTTCTTCGGCCTTGTTGCCTTCGCCGACTCCCTGAATATCCTGCATGCTGATCGTCACGCCGACCGGAAAATCGCCGGGTCCAGCCTTGATCGCGTCAAAGGCGAGTTCATGGGCGCGCACCTGATTGGCTTCACTCTTGGCGAGATCGGCGAAAAGCACCGATGCAAAGCGATCCGATCCACTTTCCTTGGCACAGGCGGCGAGCATCGCGCGGACCAGCGGTTCAATTGCTTTTGCTTCCTGCCGAATTTGAATCACGCGGGCAATATTGGCTTCATTGAATGTTGAAGCGGCGGCCATCAGCGGCCCGAGCTTCGCCGTTGCCCGCTCGGCAAAGCGCGCGAAAAGGGCCGGGCTGTCGGTATGTTCGAAGCCGCCCATCGCCGCAAACCAACGCGGTACCGTCCAATGGCTATAGGTGACGACGGGGGCCAGCCCATGGGCGTGGCATGCCTCCATGACCCGCACATAATGGTCGAGCTCGGCTTCGCTGAACTTGCCGGGTTCGGGCTCGATGCGTGCCCATTCAATGCCAAAGCGATGCGCATTAAAGCCGAGCTTTGCGGCAAGGATGATGTCTTCTTCGTACCGATGATAGCTGTCGCAGGCGTCGAGAGACGGCTCCTGAAACAGGGTCGGTTTGACGTTTTCGGCCAGCCAGAAATCCGAATTGGTGTTGTTACCCTCAATTTGATGGGCGGCGGTGGCGGTGCCCCACCAGAAGCCCTTGCGTAGCGGCTTGCGCGCCGGCGCAGCCAACCCCGGTGCAGGCGCTAACGCCGCTGCCGCGAGCCCGACGCCTCCCGCCATCAGCGTGCGGCGCGAAAGGGAAGAGTCTTCGTGCGTTGGTCTGGTCATCATCGCTCTCCCGCATTTTTTTCTGGCGCGCAGGCTATCGCATCATTCGGTCGGGGAAAAGCGGCATGCAGGCCACAGGCGTTCGCGGTGCGGCAGCGTCAGGCCTCGCGGCGCGACAAGTGGAACAACATTGCCGCGAGTCCAGCCAGGCCTCCCCATCCGCCGATCTGAAGCGCGACGGTCTGCATGGCTTGGTCCGTGGACAGCATATGCAGCGGCATCAGCCAGGGGAAATAAGCCCCTTCGCGCGCTGCCGCCGCGACGACCGAAAAGAAGGTGCCGATAATGCCAAGCAGCAGCGGCGGCACGAAGCTGCGAAAGCGCAGCGCCGTCCAAAGCTGAAGCACGCACATTAGCCCGCTCGCCAGCAACATCCGACCGAACGTGGTCGCCAACTGGCGCAGATCGATCATCCCCGTCACCGGCTTGGCTAGATCGAGGACAAAGCCGCCCAGCACGAGCATGGCACCGACCAGCACCGTCATAATCGCAACCAGGGCGAACATCGTCACTGCCTTGGCCAGGAACAGCCGGTTGCGCGCGCCGGGCATCGCCAGCAAATGGTCCCAGGTGCGCGGGCCATGCTCCATCTGCGCCATCAGCACGCTCAGCGCGGTAACCGACAGCGGCAGCATGGCAAAGGCCCAGAAGGCGGCCCCCGTCATCCAGTAATTGGCGAGCGGCGAGGCGGCTTTCCCGCGCAGCCCGATCAACACACACATGACGGTGACGCACACAGGTGCAGCGAGGCACAGGAACACCACCAACGAGCGGCGGAGCTTGAGGATTTCGGCAATCAAATAGCGGTGGAACATGGCATCAATCCTTCAGGCCGCCGCGATCGCGCGGTGATAAGCATGTTCGAGTGTCGGTCGGCGCAACGCGAGGTGGTGAAGCACCTGTCGTTCCCCCACCAGCAGCGCGGCGATCGGTGCTGATGCGGTCGGCTGGTCGGGCGACGCGGTAACGAGCAACAGCCTGCCGCTGAGATCATAGGCGACCGCATAGCCCGCGCGGTCGAGCAGCTCGGCGCTTGCCACCAGGTCATCGGTCGCAATCTCGACTGCGGTCTGCTGGCCGAGCAGCGCATCCAGCGGCTGTTCGAGCAGCAACCGGCCGTGGTGGATCAACCCGACATGCGTCGCGACCTGCTCGATCTCGGCAAGGTGGTGGCTCGATACGATTAGCGTCGCGCCGTCGGTGGCGGGCAGACGGCGGATCAGGCTGCGCATATCGACGATCCCTTCGGGGTCGAGTCCGTTGGTCGGCTCGTCAAGGATCAGCAACTGGGGACGGCCGAGCAGCGCCCGCGCAATCGCCAGCCGTTGCCGCATGCCGAGCGAGTAGCCACCGACCCGCTGCCGTCCCGCACTCGCCAGATCGACGATCGCGAGCACCCGGTCGATCTCGCCATGGTCCAATCCGAGCAAGCGACGCGTAATGTCGAGATTCTCGCGGCCCGTGAGGTGTGGGTAAAGCGACGGATTCTCGATGAGCGCACCAACGCGGGGCAGCGTATCTCGGCCGACGCGGCGGCCAAACAGCTCGACCCAGCCCGAATCGGCGCGGAGCAGGCCGAGCGCCAGCCGGAGCGTGGTTGTCTTGCCGGCCCCGTTTGCTCCCAAAAAGCCGTAAATCGCCTGGGTCGGCACCGCCATCGACACATCATCGACAGCGATATGTCGCGCAAAGCGCTTGGTGAGGCTCCTCGTCTGAAGGGCAATGGGCATATTCGAATCCTTAAAGTCTTACTTAAAGTTGCAAATCGGGAAGTTTTAAGTCAAGCTTAAATTTTTAGGGATCGTTATGCTGCTCTGGATCACCCGCCCCGCCATCGCCTCAAAGGCCATTTTGGTCGTTTTCGTTGTGCTCTGTCTCGTTTTCGCGATCGAGCTGATCGGCATTCCGCGCAGCGTTGGCACCCCGCTCATCCTGCTCTATGACGTTATTCCAATGCCTTTTTTTCTTGCAGCGATCTGGAGCGTGCGGCGTGCCGTCATCCTGATCGGGGGCGGCGGTGCGCTCGAATTGCTGCTCTCGGCGTTGCTGTGGCGCGTCGGCGCGTCGCTTTTCCTCGGCGGGTTGGCGCTGGTTTTCGCGGCTCCGCTGCTGGTGCGGCTGTTCACCGGCAGCGGCAGCTACGCGCACTATGATTCATCGGCGATAACCGTGGGGGTCGTCGGGCTTGCGCTCATGATCGTCGCCAGGGTCGTGACCGAAGCGGGGGCGATGCGTGCTGAACTCGACGAGATCCTCTGATGCCCGTCACCGTCACGCTCGATCAACTGCTCGCCGCGCGGGGCATGACCGGCCGCGACTTGGCCGAACGGATTGGGTTGAGCGAAACCCAGCTCTCCATGTTCCGCTCGGGCAAGGTGCGCGGCATTCGTTTCTCGACGCTCGCCCGGATGTGCGCCGCACTTGAATGTACGCCGGGCGACTTGCTCGGCTATGCAATCGACCCGTCCGATCTGGCTGCCCCGCCCGAGGCGTGAGGCGCGCGATGCAGCAGCGACACCAGCACGAATGAAATGATCATCAGCAGATACCAGGCGCCAAGCTTTTCGGGCGACACAAGCTGCCAGCCGTCGCGCTGGCCGGGATAAAGCCAAGCCCGCGAGAAGGTGCCGATATTCTCGGCGCCCCAGATGAACAGCGCCACCAGCAACCAGCCCAGCAGCAGCGGCATTGCCCGCGCTGTGCGGAACGGGGTGAACCACACCGGTGTCCGCCAGAACAGCATTGCCGTGGCCGCGAAGAGCAACAGCCGGATGTCGGGCAGCCAATGATGCGTGAAGAAATTCACGTAGATGGCGGTCGCGAGCGTGATCGTTGTCCAGCGCGGCGGATAATGATCGAAACGAAAATCGAAAATGCGCCAGACCCGAGCGATGTAGCTGCCGACGGCTGCGTACATGAAGCCAGAAAAGAGCGGGACGCCGCCAATCCTGAGCACGCTTGGTTCTGGATAAAGCCAGGATCCGTGCGCTGTCTTGAATATCTCCATGATCGTGCCGACGATGTGGAAGGCCAGGATGACCTTGGCTTCGCGGAGTGACTCCAGCCGGAAGGCGATCATCCCGAGCTGGATCGCCACGGCACCGATCGTCAGAAAATCATAGCGGGCGAGCGGCGCGTCGGCGGGATAAAACAGATAGGTCGCGATCAGCATCGCCAGCATCAGCCCGCCAAACAGGCACGCCCAGCCTTGCTTGAAACCGAACAGCAAAAATTCATACGACCAAGTCGGCCAGCCTGGCGATGGCGTGAACGCTTCAAGCCGGGCGCGAACCCGCGCAAAACGCGTAGCGCCGCTCGGGGTAATCGGGTCAGCCAATCGGCGGGGGCTGGCGCTCGACCTGTTTCAGGTCAGGGTCGAAACTGGCCCAACTGGGCGCCGATGCCGTCCAGATCACTTCGGTAGGGCGCACGCTGTCCGGATCGTCGAGCGCACCGACCCGGATTGCAATGATGTCATGAAAATCGGCCATCCCGGTGAACATCGGCGTGCCACATACCGGGCAAAAGCCGCGCCGCATCGCGTTGCCGCTATCCGCGACGCTCTGATACCATTGGAGATTTCCGGTCACTGCAAGGTCGCTGGAACGATAGGCGGCATTGGTCGTGCCGTTGCCCGATCCCCAATATTGGCAATCCCGGCACCAGCATGTTCGCACGCGGAGCGGCGCGCTGGAGATTGCCACCCGCACCTGTCCGCACCGGCAGCCGGCGCCTTCGCTCATTTGTTCTGTTGCCGCTTGGCCATGAACGCCAGCCGTTCGAACAGCATCACATCCTGCTCATTTTTCAGCAGCGCGCCGTGGAGAGGTGGGATGGCCTTGGTTGGGTCGCGGTTCTGCAGCACGTCCAGCGGCATATCCTCGTGGAGCAGCAGCTTCAGCCAATCAAGCAGTTCCGACGTGCTCGGCTTTTTCTTCAGGCCCGGCACGTCGCGAACGTCATAGAAAATGTCCATCGCCTTGTTGACGAGGATCCTCTGGATGCCAGGAAAATGGACGTCGATAATCGCTTGCATCGTCTCGCGATCGGGGAACTTGATGTAATGGAAGAAACACCGGCGCAGGAACGCGTCGGGCAGTTCCTTTTCGTTGTTGCTGGTGATGACGACGATCGGGCGTTCGACCGCGCGGACAGTCTCCTTGGTCTCGTAGACATGGAATTCCATCCGATCGAGCTCCTGCAGCAGATCGTTGGGGAATTCGATATCGGCCTTGTCGATTTCGTCGATCAGCAGGACAGGGGGCTTGGGGCGGGTAAATGCCTCCCACAATTTGCCACGGCGGATGTAATTGCCAATGTCGTGGACGCGCTCATCGCCAAGCTGGCCATCGCGCAACCGGGCAACGGCATCATATTCATACAGGCCCTGCTGCGCCTTGGTCGTGGATTTGATGTTCCATTCGATCAGTTCGGCATCGATCGCTTTGGCGATTTCATAGGCAAGCACCGTTTTGCCGGTGCCGGGCTCACCCTTGACCAGCAACGGTCGGCGGAGCGTTACGGCAGCGTTGACGGCAACCTTCAGATCATTGGTTGCCACATAGCTTTGCGTGCCCTCGAAGCGCTTCATGCAATCATCCCTGCCAGATTCGAATATCCGGTTCGGAGATAGAGGCATTTTGGCCATGCGCGCAAGCCGGGGCGCACGGGGTAATCGGGTCAGCCTTGGCTGCGCCTATTGGCGATCGCGGGCGCTTGTTCGCGCTTCCAGCAAATCCCATAAGCCGCGATGCTGGGCCAGGACTTGCTGCACGCCAAAGGCCATTGCCCGCTCTACTGCCGGATTTTCGGCAACCTGAGCGACAATGGTTTCGGTCTCGGCGGCAAGCGGCAAAGCATAAGCGGGCGGCTCGATACCGAAGCGGCGGGCCGCTGCCTCCATGATCTGCCGCATGGCTGCCCAATCGCTGACGAGTGCGACCGCAGCACCAATCGCGCATCCGGTACGGTCCGACTGGGCAAGCATATCCAGCGCGTGGCGCTGCGATGCGACGGCGGCCTCCGATTCGGCCTGACCGGGTGTAGACGGCAGCGGACCAGCGGCGGACGCCAATTTAGCGAGTAAGGCGCGTTCCACGGCAAAACCCTCAACCGCGACTTCGAGCCAAGCCTGGGCAGCGGGTTGCGAATTACGGGCAAGCGCGTGATCGATGATGCCTGGCTGGCGCCCATGCAACAGGCACAGGGCATGGACGGCATCAGCAATGTCGCGAACCGGCAATTGTTGGGCCGTCAGCCGGGCCATTATTGCATGTTTGTGGCTTCCATCTGCTGCGATCAGCGCGACGACGATGCTTCGTCCAGCACCCTGGATCCCCAGTGCCGCTGCCCGATCGGATGATTCTTCCGGTTCCGATGCCATGACGTTTTGTTGATCCCCGATAGATTGCCCGGACACCCCGGTTCCAATCACCTATCGGGCACACATATACTGAACCGCGTAAAGACGCGGTTTATAAGCGCTTAAGCCTGTCTCAACGCTTATCGAACCACGACGGCGACAGCGATCGCCTCGACAATCGATCCGCGCCTGATCGGGCTCAGTCCCAGCCTGACGGGGCGAGGCCTGGCGCCTGCCACGAGCAGCATCGCATCGGCAATCCGCGACATTTGCTGGTCAATTGCTGCCTCAATAGCCGCGTCTACAGTTGCTCTGCCGGCAGGCTCAAACAGCGTGGTGAAGCGTGCGTCGGCCAACACCTGAGGTTCGACGCCAACCAGCACGGCTAATGCCACGACCGGTGCTTCCAGAAATCCCCGGAGCGACAGGCGAACATGGGCCATCATGCCAGTTGCGATCATTGCTTCGGTTTCAGCGACGGCATGGGCTCTGGCAGCAGCGAGGCTGTCGATGACCGTAACATCGTGCACGAGCAGAATAGCCCCGGTGTCGCACGGATGAATGGTGACACTCAGCGTGCGTCCGGCAAAGGGCGCGGCATATTCTGCCGTTTCGACCAGGCCGGACGCCATTACCCGCTGTGCTGCTTCATTCAACAGCAGCATGGCGACGCTCGCCGCCAGCCCCACCAGGGGAGCACCGGGCTGTGCCCGCTCACCAAAATAACCACGTGCAGCCCGGCTTGCGGCAATCAACTTCATGTCGTGATCGATCAGCAGGATGATGTCGCGTGTTACGTCGAGCAGCGTCTCTACACCGGCATTGGCACCGGCTTCGGGTTCCCCGTCATGAGGCGCACACAAGGCCTGCATGATTTCCACCGATGTCAGCACCAGACGCGGCCGGCCGCGATGCAGGACGTAAACAGGTTCGCGTGTCGCGCGATCTTGCCAGATGCCGAAATGGCGGACAAGTTCGGATGCGGTGACGACATTTGTGCCGTTTAGCGGACGTGGTAGAGATGATATGACCATGTGAATATTTCGCAACGTGCGCCGCCTGAGCGCAAGGGATTTGCTCCATTTTGGATGTAGCTGCCGAACATTGGGCAGGCGCTTGTTTCGCGAGCGTTCATGTTGGGCAGATTAGGTTCTTTTGATCTGGCAGGTCGTTATGGGGAGCACCAAGACCAATGCAGTTGCGGCAAAGCGCGGCCTTTTGTGTATTTTTCGTACTGATTCTTGGCGGTAATGCGTCACCCGCGCAGCAAGCGAGTGCCGAGTCAGCAGCCGGTCCTGAACTCACGGTTCGCCCTGGCGAGGTGGTTACCGCGACGGTAGAGGGGGCACCCGCCGCCATTCGCGTTTTGTCTGGCGGACCCGATCGGTTGCTGCTTGACCCGGATTATGTCGCCCGTCGCGGGATCAAGCCAGCGCCGTTTCTGGGCAGGGGAAACCTCAACGTCGCCGGGCGGCGCGAGTTCAAGGGGTGGAATCGCCCGCTTGATTTTGTCATCGACGGTGTGCGCCAAAAGGGCAGAGCATTCTGGTTTGCCGGTGCGCCGCCGATCGAGGGCGATGGTACGATCGGTCCCTGGGCCCTGCCGCAGTCCCGCGTTACCTTGGTGTTCGGGGGCAATGATGCCCGGACACAGCGACACGATTTTCCGCTGTTCGGCGACATTAGCTCGTCCAGTTTCACAGGTTATCGGGGAGCGACCTTCGGCCTGGCGGTGTCGTTCGATCTGGACGCTACGGAGCAATATCCGGTCGCGTCAGCAGCGGCGGGGGCAGCGATTGCTAAGGCCTATGGTGGTCAGTTGAGCGGGCCTAGCTGGGATATCGACATCCTCCTTGGCGTAAAGCGCCCGGTGCGGTTGATGACGCTGTCACAACCTTTTGTTTTTGGGCCTTTGTCCTTTGATCGGATTGCGGTGCGCGTCCGTGACCGGATCGATTCAGCCGGGCGCGGCGACCCAATTCCTGACGGTACCGAGGACCCATCTGAAATTGTCGTCGCTGCCACGAAAAAGGGACCTCAGCCCCGATACGGGTTGAACATCCCCCGCGCAGGGCTGTCGCGATGTTCAAAACTAACCTTCGACAAGGCGGCAAAACGGATCGAGCTGTGGTGCAATCCAGCCTGATAATGCCGATCCGCCCGCTCTACTGATCCAAAAACGACCGCATTTTCCGCGACCGACTCGGGTGCTTGAGCTTGCGCAGCGCCTTCGCCTCGATCTGGCGGATGCGCTCGCGCGTCACGCTGAACTGCTGGCCGACCTCTTCAAGCGTGTGATCGGTGTTCATGCCGATGCCGAAGCGCATCCGCAGCACGCGCTCCTCGCGCGGGGTGAGACTCGCCAGCACGCGCGTGACCGTTTCCTTCAGGTTCGCCTGGATCGCCGCATCAACCGGGATCACCGCATTCTTGTCCTCGATGAAGTCGCCGAGATGCGAATCCTCCTCGTCGCCGATCGGCGTTTCGAGGCTGATCGGCTCCTTGGCGATCTTCATCACCTTGCGGACCTTTTCGAGCGGCATGCTCAGCCGCTCGGCCATTTCCTCGGGCGTCGGCTCGCGGCCCTGCTCGTGCAGGAACTGGCGGCTGGTGCGGACCAGCTTGTTGATCGTTTCGATCATATGGACCGGGATGCGGATCGTGCGGGCCTGATCAGCGATCGAGCGGGTGATCGCCTGACGGATCCACCAGGTGGCATAGGTGCTGAACTTGTAGCCGCGGCGATATTCGAACTTATCGACCGCCTTCATCAGGCCGATATTGCCCTCCTGGATCAGATCCAGGAACTGCAGGCCGCGATTGGTGTATTTCTTGGCGATCGAGATCACCAGACGCAGGTTTGCCTCGACCATTTCCTTCTTGGCGATCCGCGCTTCGCGCTCGCCCTTCTGGACCATGTTGACGATGCGCCGGAACTCGCCCAGCGACATGCCTGTCGCCTGACTAATCTCCGAAATCTCGATGCGAACGCGATCGACGGCATCGCCTTCATTGGCAACAAACGCTGCCCATTTTTTGTCGAGCTTGCCAACCGTGGTCAGGAAGCCTTCGTCGAGTTCGTTGCCAATGTAGCGATCAAGAAAGTCCTTGCGCGGCACCTTGTGGCGCTCGGCCAGGCGCAGCATCTGGCCGCCAAGCGCGGTCAGCCGACGATTAAACGCGTAGAGTTGATCGACCAGAAATTCGATCTTGGCGTTGTGGAACTGAACGCTTTCGACCTCTGCCGTCAATTCTTCGCGTAATTTCTGATATTTGCGCTCGTCGGCATTCGAAAGCTCGCCGCCCGCCGCCATCGCGTCGAGCCGACCGGCCTGCATTTTCGAGAATTTCTTGTAGAGCGACGTGATGTTGGCGAATTTTTCCAGCGCCTGCGGCTTCAGCTGCTCTTCCATCTGCGCGAGCGAAAGGGTGTTATCCTCTTCCTCATCGTCCGATGGGCGCGGCGTGCGCCGCTCGGTCATCGAATCTTCTTCTTCGTCAACCGATGCCTCTTCGGGCTCGGCTTCTTCCTTGAACGAAGGACCGGCATTTTTCTCGGAAATCTCGCCATCGGCCGAATCATCGTCATCGGTGAGCGATTCGGGGGCAGGGTCCTTGGAGAGCATCGCATCAAGATCGATAATCTCGCGCAGCTGCATCGTGCCTTCATTCAGCGCGGTCGACCAGTCGATGATCGCGTTGAAGGTGATCGGGCTTTCGCACAGCCCCAGGATCATCGTGTCGCGGCCAGCCTCAATCCGCTTGGCGATGGCGATTTCGCCTTCGCGGCTGAGCAGCTCGACGGCGCCCATTTCGCGCAGATACATGCGCACCGGATCATCGGTGCGGTCGATCGTTTCTTTTTTCTTTTCTAGCGCAGGCGCGGCTTCTTCGGTGGCATCAACCGATTCGACCTCTTCCTCTGGCGAATCCTCGCCATCGGCGTCTTCGCCAGCTTCGTCATTTTCGACGATGTTGATGCCCATCTCGCTCAGCGCCGAGGTGATATCCTCGATCTGATCGGAGGTCATGTCCTGCGGCAGCCCCTCGTTGAGCTGGTCATAGGTAATATAGCCGCGCTTCTTGGCGCGTGCGATCAGCCGTTTGATCGACGCATCATTCAAGTCGATCAGCGGTGCGTCACCGGATTCTGTCGTGTCGGTCGCGTCCGCCATAGTCGCCTTCGCCATTAACTGCCCTCAGTATCAAGAGTTCGTGCGTCTTCGTTCGCTTGGCACAGATTTGCAAGCCGTGCTTCGAGCGCCTGTTGTTCCTTCACCAGCGCCACTTGCCGTTCAAACGCCTCTTCAGAGAAACGCATGGCCAGCGCCGCTGTTGCATCGGCCAGCGCCCCATCCACCTCGGGACGCGCGACCAGGATCGAAATTGCCTCGCCAAGATCGGCACTTGCGCGTCCGGGCGCCGCCATTTTCTGGGTAAAGGAATAAGGTGTTGCATCTGCCCGGAGCAAATCTGTCGCCATTTGATCAAATCCGGAATTTGCCAATATGGTGCGCAGTCGCTCGCTATCAAGCGCCTGATCTTCAATCGCGACATCGACCACTGCTTCGAAGAGTCTCCCCAGTGCGCCGCCAGCGAATCGCAGCGATCCCAATACCTCGACATGCCGCGCTATTTCAGCTGGATGCCGGATCAGTCCAGCAAGCACGGCCTTGGCCAGCACCGGATCGATGCCGCTCGCCTTTACGCCCTGCGCTTGTGGGTGATCGCCACCGGCGGGTGGGGCAGGGCGCCATTTGCCGCCCTTTTGGGTGTTGGCAGGGCGCGGCGCATTCCACACGCGCGGCGGCGGCGCAAAATGCGCATCGAAGCGACGGCGGAAATCGCTGAGATATTCATGCTTTACCGATGGATCGGCAATGGCCTGGGCAAGCTCGTTCAGCCGTTGCTTCAGCCCAGCGCGCTCTTCGGGCGTACCGAGCGGGCCAGCGGCGAGTTCGCTTGCCCAGAGCCGCTCGACGAGTGGCTGGGTCTCGGCAAGTACCGCCTCGAAGGCGGCAGGCCCCTTGGCGCGGACCAGATCATCAGGGTCCTGACCGGGTGGGAGTGTCGCAAAGGCCAGGCTCCGACCTGGGGCGAGCATTGGCAAAGCGCGATGCGCGGCGCGAAGTGCGGCCTTCTGTCCAGCACTATCGCCATCGAAGCACAGGATCGGGACATCGGACAGCCGCCATAGTCGCTCGAGCTGCGCCTCAGTCAGCGCCGTGCCGAGCGGGGCGACCGCCTCGCCAAACCCCGCCTGCGCCAACGCGATCACGTCCATATAGCCTTCGACGACGATCACGCGGCCGGCCTTCCGGCTCGCCGCTGCCGCCTTGTCGAGATTATAGAGCGTGCGCCCCTTGTCGAAGAGCGGCGTGTCGGGCGAATTCAGGTACTTTGGTTCGCCATCCCCGATCACCCGCCCGCCAAAGGCAATCACCCGGCCACGTGGATCGCGGATCGGGATCATCAGCCGGCCCCGGAACCGGTCATAGGGTTCCTTCTCATCGACCTTGATCAGCAGCCCGGCCTCGACCAGCAACGAATCGCCATAGCCCTTTAGCTGCGCCTTCAGTTTGCCCCGGGAATCGGGCGAAAAGCCCATGCCGAACGCCTGCGCCGTCTCCGCCTTGATCCCGCGCTTTTCCAGCACCGCGCGCGCCTCGCCACCGGCAATGCCCATCAGCTGTTCGGTGAACCAGACTGCGGCATCATCCATCGCCTCGTAAAGCCCCTTGGCCGCTTCCGCTTTTTGGGCAGCGCGCGGGTCCATCGCGGGCAATTCCATCCCCGCCGCCTGCGCCAGCTCCTTCACCGCATCCATGAAAGGCAACCCGCGCTGATCGGTCATCCAGCGGATAGCGTCGCCGTGGGCAGAACAACCGAAGCAGTGATAAAACGCCTTGTCGTCGTTGACGTAGAAGCTTGGCGTGTTCTCATTGTGGAAGGGGCAGCATCCTTTGAACTCACGCCCCGCCTTGGTGAGCTTCACCGTCTTGCCGACAAGCGCGGACAGCAAGGTCCGCGCGCGCAGTTCGTCAAGGAATTGGGCGGAAAGGCTCACCTCAGCTCAGCGCCGCCTTCACCAGCCCGCTCGCTTTGCTCATGTCGAGGCTGGTCGCATGCCGCGTTTTCAGTTCGGCCATCACCCGGCCCATGTCCTTCATACCGTCGGCGCCCAGCTCTGCCTTGATCGCCAGGATCGCCGCGGTGGTTTCCGCCTCGGTCATCTGTTGCGGCAGAAATGCCTCGATCACAACGATCTCGGCGCTCTCGGCATCGGCGAGTTCCTGACGGCCGCCCTTCACATACATGTCGATCGATTCGCGGCGCTGTTTGACCATTTTCTGCAGCACTTCGACCACCAGCACATTATCGTCATCCGGCGACTTACCGGTGCGCGCCTCGATATCGCGGTTCTTGATCGCTGACTGGATCAGGCGGATGGTGGCGGTGCCCGCCTTGTCGCCGCCCTTCATGGCGGTGACGAGCGCGGTCTTGATGTCGTCGCGAATCATTTGTGGTCCTTTTCGGTAATCTTTACCCGTAGCGCGACCCGGCGATTTTTAACAGATTGACGCTGCGGTCCTGCGTCTCTAGCTGCGGTGCCTTAGCGACATCGACAGCTTTATCAGGAGCGCCCACACCCATGGCCGACGCCAAGCCCCTACGTGCGTCCAGCGCTGCGCCTGAAGGAGCCACCGGCGTTCTGGTGCTCGCCAATGGCGAAATCGCGTGGGGGCGGGGCTTTGGCGCGGAGGGCGCGGCGGTGGGCGAGGTCTGCTTTCACACCGCGATGACCGGCTATCAGGAGATCATGACTGATCCGAGTTTTGCCGGGCAGATCATCACCTTTACCTTTCCGCATATCGGCAATGTCGGCGCCAATGCCGATGATATCGAGGCCGACGATCCCCATGCGCTCGGCATGATCGTGCGCGAAGACGTTACCCCGCCTAGCAATTTCCGCGCGGTCGAGCCGCTGGATGTGTGGATGAAGAAGCATAACCGCATCGGCCTGTCGGGCATTGACACCCGCGCACTCACCCGCCGCATCCGCTCGGGCGGGGCACCCAATGGGGTGATTGCGCATGCGGCGGACGGCAAGTTCGACATCCCCGCGCTGTTGGCCCAGGCACAGGGCTGGCCGGGGCTGGAGGGCATGGACCTCGCCATCGATGTCACCACGCAAACGCATTTCGGCTGGGAAGGCGGCGTATGGCGGCTGGGGGCGGGGTATGGCGACGGTGCTTCGACTTCGCTCAGCACGAACGGGGAGGGGCTGGGTCTTCAACCACAGCCGTTCGCCCTGAGCGCAGTCGAAGGGCAAGCGCACCGCCCCCATGTCGTCGCGATCGATTACGGCGCAAAGCGCAACATCTACCGCAACCTTGTCGCCGCCGGCGCCCGCGTCTCGGTCCTCCCCGCGACCGCAACCTTCGATCAGGTGATGGCGCTCAACCCCGGCGGCATCTTCCTCTCCAACGGCCCCGGCGATCCCGCTGCGACCGGTGAGTACGCCGTCCCCGTCATCCGCCAGCTGCTGGAGACGAAACTCCCGCTGTTCGGCATTTGCCTCGGCCACCAGCTCCTCGCGCTCGCGGTCGGCGGGCAGACGACCAAGATGTTCCAGGGCCATCGCGGCGCCAACCACCCGGTCAAGCGGCTGAGCGACGGCGCGGTCGAGATTACCAGCATGAACCACGGCTTCGCGGTGGAACGGGACTCGTTGCCCGGAGGCGTGCGCGAAACGCACGTGTCGCTGTTCGACGGCAGCAACGCGGGGATCGAACTGGAAGGCGGTCGGGCGTTCTCGGTGCAATATCACCCCGAGGCGAGCCCGGGGCCGCAGGACAGCTTGTATCTGTTTGAGCGGTTTGTGGGGATGATCCGCGAGCGTGCCGCGTGACCGCGCCGAGCGCGCCACTAAGGGCCGGTCAGCCGCGCTCGCTTGCCGTTGGGCATGGCGCGCCCACTGCCACGGCGCGTTTGGCGCAGGTGCAGTTATTGCGCAGCATTGATGGCGGGGAAGCGGCGCTGGGTGGGCCGATTGAAGCCGAAGGGGTACTGCGCCTGGTGGCGATACCCGGATCTGGCGACGTCACCTATCGTCCGGGCTTGGCCACCGCCGTCCCTCTGCCGGGGCATCATGGCGGGGAGAACATCCTCGCAATCGATCCTCGAGGCGGCACGGGACTGGGTGCCTTCCCGCCTACGCACGATTCATCTGTTCGCCGCTCGCGCGTCATGCCGGTTGATCCGCTCGGTGCGCGGGGTGGCGTGCGCTGGCTTCGCTGGGGCGTGGCGGTGCTCGCTGTGCTGGCGCTGGTCGCGCTGGTGGCGCGGTTGACGCCATGACAGTTCTACCGATCGTCAGCGACGGCGCGGCTCCCTCTTCCCGGCGGGGAGAGGGTTGGGGTGAGGGGGAGCGCGCTCTTGCGCTTTTGGCGTGCCCTAAGTGGCCCAGGGATCGATCAGCTCAACCCCGGTCCATTCAAAATCCCTCACGTTCCGCGTGGCAACCGGAATCGAGCGATATTGCGCCTGCGCCGCGATCAGCATGTCGATCACTTGCGGCTGGCGCGCTTTCACTTGCGGGTGGGCTGCGATCCGGCCGTAGCAATCAGCGTCGTCATCCCCGAACGGCAGCGTGTGGTGATAATAGCGGCTACGCAATCCCTCCAGCCATGGTTCGAGAAACGGGCGCTTCCGCGCCGCCGCTGGCAGCGCGATACCGTACTGGATTTCCGCTACCACCAGCACCGACAGCGCCAGGTCATCGTCATGCGCTTCTAACCAAGCCAGCACGGCAGGGTCGCCGGCTGGCTTGGTCAGTTCGCTCCAGACGTTGGTGTCGACAAGGATCAAAAGTCCGGCGCCTCGAGGGTCGGATTCAGGCGCGGTGGCAAGTCCAGGCTTGCCCCGTTCGCGAGCCGACGCAATTCGGCCATCGCATCCTTAGCGGTCAGATATCGGATGTCGGCATATTTCCGGCGGTCGAGCACGCCGTCGAACAGGTCGTCACCTTTACCATTTGCCGCCTCGATCAACGCGCGCACAATTTCCTCTCCGGATGGCTGATGACCAAATGTCGGTGCTGCTTCGGCAACATGGCTTACGCGAGCGTCGCCGAAATCAGCCTCGATGATCAGCGTGCGGAGATGCTCCTCCATCGACCTGCCATGCGCCGCCGCCACCTGGCGGAAACGAAGCTTGGCCTCGTCGGGGATATTGCGGACCGTAAGCGTCGCCAAAGCCGATCTCCTTTTGCAATCAATGTATTCAATGAAAGCATTGCCGTCAATGCCTAAGCGCACCGACATCTCCTCCATCCTCGTCATCGGCGCGGGGCCCATTGTCATCGGCCAGGCGTGCGAGTTTGATTACTCCGGCACGCAGGCGATCAAGGCGTTGAAGGAGGATGGCTACCGGATCATCCTCGTCAATTCGAATCCCGCCACGATCATGACCGATCCCGAGCTGGCGGACGCCACCTATGTCGAGCCGATCACGCCCGAGATCGTGCGGAAAATCATCATCAAGGAGCGGCCCGATGCGGTGCTCCCCACGATGGGTGGGCAGACCGCGCTCAACACCGCGCTCGCTTTGTTCAACGACGGCACGCTGGCGGAATTCGGCGTCGAGATGATCGGCGCGGATGCCGAAGCGATCGACAAGGCCGAGGACCGCCAGAAATTCCGCGACGCGATGACCAAGATCGGCCTCGAATCCGCGCGCTCCGGCATCGCGCATACGCTCGACGAGGCGCTCGCCGTGCTCGAACGCACCGGGCTACCCTCCATCATCCGCCCGAGCTTCACCATGGGCGGCACCGGCGGCGGCATCGCCTATAATCGCGAGGAGTTCGAGGTCATCGTCCGCTCCGGACTCGATGCGTCGCCTACCACCGAAGTGCTGATCGAGGAATCGCTGCTCGGCTGGAAGGAATATGAGATGGAGGTGGTGCGCGACCGCGCCGATAACGCCATCATCATCTGCTCTATCGAGAATATCGATCCGATGGGCGTCCACACTGGCGATTCGATCACCGTCGCGCCTGCGCTGACGCTGACCGACAAGGAATATCAGATCATGCGCAACGCGAGCATCGCTTGCCTGCGCGAGATCGGCGTCGAGACGGGCGGATCGAACGTGCAGTTCGCGGTCAACCCCGCCGATGGCCGGCTGATCGTCATCGAGATGAACCCGCGCGTATCGCGCTCCTCAGCGCTGGCGTCGAAGGCGACCGGCTTCCCCATCGCCAAGGTCGCGGCGAAGCTGGCGGTGGGGTACACGCTCGACGAGATCATGAACGACATCACCGGCGCCACGCCCGCGTCGTTCGAACCGACCATCGACTATGTCGTCACCAAGTTTCCGCGCTTCGCGTTCGAGAAGTTCAAGGGTGCCGAGCCGCTCCTCAACACCGCGATGAAATCGGTCGGCGAAGTGATGGCGATCGGCCGCAACATCCATGAATCGATGCAAAAGGCCCTGCGCGGGCTCGAAACCGGCTTGAGCGGCTTCAACCAGATCGACGCGTTGGTCGGCGCACCGCGCGCTTACATCGAGGCCGAACTGGCACGCCCGACGCCTGATCGGTTGCTGGTCGCAGCCCAAGCGCTGCGCGAAGGCTTCACCGTCGCCGAGGTCCATGCCATCGCCAAATACGACCCCTGGTTCCTGGAGCGCATCGCCGAAATCGTCGCGGCGGAGGAAGAGGTCTCCACGAACGGCCTGCCGCGCGATGCAGCGGGGATGCGCCGCCTAAAGTCGATGGGCTTTTCCGACAAGCGGCTGGCCTATCTCGCGCTTAAGTCAGTCAATATGCGCGCGGGGTCTGAGACAATGGCGCGTAGTTCGGGCCTTATCGGTCAGGTCGCGAAGGCGATGGCGGGTGGCGTCACCGAAAGCGAAGTCCGCTCGCTGCGCCACAAGCTCGGCGTGCGCCCAGTGTTCAAGCGGATCGACACCTGTGCCGCTGAGTTCGATGCGAAAACGCCCTATATGTACTCGACCTATGAAGCCCCCAGCTTCGGCGAGCCCGAATGCGAGAGCCAACCGACCAACGCGCGAAAAATCGTGATCCTGGGCGGCGGGCCGAACCGGATCGGGCAGGGCATCGAGTTTGATTATTGCTGCTGCCACGCCTGCTTCGCGCTGCACGATGCGGGGTATGAGACGATCATGGTCAACTGCAACCCGGAGACGGTGAGCACCGACTATGACACCTCCGACCGGCTCTATTTTGAGCCGCTTACGGCCGAAGACGTGCTCGAAATCCTGCATATCGAGCAGCAGAATGGCACGCTGGTGGGCGTTATCGTCCAGTTTGGTGGCCAAACTCCGCTCAATCTCGCCAAGGCGCTCGAGGATGCCGGTATCCCGATCCTCGGCACTAGCCCCGATGCGATCGACCTCGCTGAGGATCGCGAGCGCTTCGCCGCGCTGATCACCAAGCTCGGCCTGCGCCAACCCGCCAATGGCATCGCGCGCAGCCGTGACGAGGCGATCGCGGTGGCGCAGCGGATCGGTTATCCGGTGTTGATGCGGCCCAGTTATGTGCTGGGTGGCCGCGCGATGGAGATCGTCGACGGGCCCGACCAGCTCGACAATTACATCCAGACGGCGGTCCGCGTGTCGGGCGACTCGCCCGTCCTGATCGACCAATATTTGCGCGACGCGATCGAAGTCGATGTCGATGCGATCTGCGACGGCACGGATGTGTGTGTCGCGGGCGTGCTCCAGCATATCGAGGAAGCGGGCGTCCATTCGGGTGACAGCGCCTGCTCGATCCCGCCCTATTCGTTGTCGGCTGATGTCATCGCTGAGATCGAGCGGCAGACGACGGTGTTGGGCGGGGCGCTCTCCGTCAAAGGGCTGATGAACATCCAGTTCGCGGTGAAAGACGGGCTGGTTTGCCTGATCGAGGTCAATCCCCGCGCCAGCCGGACGGTCCCGTTCGTCGCCAAGGCGATCGGCGCGCCTATCGCCAAGATTGCAGCGCGGGTGATGGCGGGTGAAAAGCTTGCGGATCTGCCAGCGGTTGATCGCCATATCGATTATTATGCGGTGAAAGAGGCGGTTTTTCCCTTTGCGCGCTTTCCCGGCGTCGATCCTGTGCTCTCACCGGAAATGAAGAGTACCGGCGAAGTCATGGGAATCGATCCCGATTTTACGCTCGCCTTCGCCAAGGCGGAGCTGGGGGCGGGGACAATCCTGCCGCGCGCGGGCACGGCCTTTGTCAGTGTGAAGGACAGCGACAAGGCGGTTATCCTTCCGGCCGCCCGCACCTTGGTCGAGCAGGGCTTTGGTATCGTCGCGACGGGCGGCACGGCCGATTTTCTAATCAGCCATGGTGTGCCCGTTGAGCGCGTGAACAAGGTTGCGCAGGGCAGACCGCATATTGTTGACCGGATTAAGGATGGCGATGTCGCGCTGATCTTCAACACTACCGAAGGCTGGCAATCGTTGAAGGACTCGCAACCAATCCGCGCCTGCGCTCTGGCACAGAAGATCCCATATTTCACGACAGCCTCGGCCAGCGTGGAGGCGGCGAAGGCAATTGCAGCACTTTCAACGCAAAGCCTTGAAGTACGTCCATTGCAATCCTATTATTCCCATTCGCATAGTTGACCCCGACATTGATAAATGCGTGCGGGCGGACCCTGTGGGTCTGCGCGGGAACAGGGATTTTTACGAAGGACGCGATCAATGGCGACGGTAGACAAGATGCCGATGCTGCAGGAAGGCTATGATAAGCTTTCCAAAGAACTGAAGCGGCTCAAGGCCGAACGTCCGCTCATCGTTGACGCGATCGAGGAAGCGCGTGCACATGGCGATCTGTCTGAAAATGCCGAATATCACGCCGCCAAGGAACGGCAGGGCCAGATCGAGGCCTCGATCAGCGATATCGAGGATAAATTGTCGCGCGCCCAGATCATCGATCCGAAGGAAATGTCGGGCGACAAGGTGGTGTTTGGCGCAACGGTTACCCTGATGGACGAGGACGACAAGCCCATCAGATACCAGATCGTCGGGCAAACCGAGGCGGACGCCAATGTCGGGCGTATTTCTTACAATTCGCCGCTTGGTCGCGCGCTGATTGGTCGCAAAGTTGACGATGAAGTTGAGGTGACGGTGCCGTCGGGCGATCGTTATTACCTTGTTTCAAAGGTGGAATTCATCTGAGACGCTCAGCGCTTGACGAGACTCCCGCAACCATCATCATTGCCGGGCTGACGATCGCCGTTTCGGTCTTGATCACCTTGATCGGCATCGAGGGCTATGCTGCGATTGGCGCGGGGTTCATTCCAGCGAGCCTATCGGTAGATCTGGTCGCACCGCAGGGCATCATCCTGCTGCCATTCTGGCTGACGCCGCTGACCGCAACATTGGTGCATGGCGGCTTTTTGCATCTCGCGCTCAATATGGTGATGCTGGTTTATTGCGGACGACTGCTTGAGCGGGCGCTTGGCGCGGCGGGCACGGTCTTGCTTTATGTCGTCGGCGCCTATGCAGGTGCAGCCGGGCATTGGGCGTTCGGACCGATGTCGGCAGCGCCGATGATCGGGGCGAGCGGCGCGATTTCAGCGATCCTGGCTGCTTATGCGATGCTGTTTGCCGAGCGGCCCGTACCTGCAATCGGACCCATCCCCTCGCGCGTGGTGCGCGTCGTCTGGTTGGCGGCGGCTTGGATCGTGATCCAGTTGCTGATTGGCTTTGCCTCGGGTGGCGGGCTGCAACCGGTGGCGGTGGGCGCGCATATTGGCGGATTCATCGCCGGGCTTGCGCTAGCCCGGCCGCTGTTGCTTTGGCGCTACCGATCGGCCTGATTGGCGACCCGCCAATGCTTCACTCTTTGGCTGGAGCCATTAAGTCGGGCTGGACCAGCCTGTGCAAATGCACCACGACATATTTCATCTCGGCATCATCGACGGTGCGCTGCGCTGCGGCGCGCCACGCTTTTTCTGCGCTCTTATAGTCGGGAAAGATGCCGACGATATCGATCGACTCCAGATCATCGAAATCCAGGGTCATTGGATCATCCACCCGACCGCCAAAGACGAGATGTAGTTTGTTCATCGTGAGCGGCCCCTCAGAAAAGCCCGCGCTTAGCCCGAAGCGGGCCGGTTTTGAAGATCAGTTCTCGTTCGCGCCGGGCTTTGTTGCATGGGACGCGGCCTCACCGGCGGTCTTGACCGCGGTGACGACCCCGTCGAGCAGTTTGGACACCTGCGCGCGGGCTGCTTCTCGGCTGATGCCAGCGGCGACCAGTTCGGCTGTTCCTGCATCACGGGCGGCGCGGGCGGCGGTCACTGCCCCCTCGGTCAGCCGCTTGCCGACTGGCCCTAACATGGCGGTTTCGCGTTCGGTGCGGGGCAGCAACACGCCTGCGAGCACGCCGACGGCGATACCACCGACGAGTACGGACAGCGGGTTATTCTCGATGGTGTCGACCGTCCGTCGGGCCGCATCCTGTGCGGTATCGACGACATTATCCAGGGCCTTGCTGGCGGCCTGGGTGGCACCACTATGCTTATGGGCAAACGGATTATGGGGATCACTCATCGGATTTCCCTTCCTGGGGCTGGGGCTCGCCAATTTGGTCGTCGGTCTCTTCTAAACGCGCTGCAGAAGCTGCGGTTGTACCATGGTCTGCAAAGGCATCGCTAATCCAATCGCGCGCAAAAATCGCCACTAGTGTCGCGCCAATGCCGATCAGGGGACCGGGGTTGTGCTGCGCCGCTGCCAGCGTGCGGCGCGCGATAGCAATCCCGGTTTCGCGCAGCTCTTCAATCGCGTCGCGCGCCAGCGCACGCGGATGAAGGCGCGCCTGAATATCAACCAGTGTGCCGGTGAGCTGGCTACGGGCCGCCGCCGCAGCGATTTCGGCGCGGGCGCGCTCTTCTTCGATATCGCTCATCGCGGCTTGTCCTTGATGTCGGTCGCCTGGCGAATCTTGATCATCGCGATCCAGGCGAGCAACCCGGCAATCGCCATCGATCCGCCAAAGACGGCCGCTGTCGCGCCGATCGCGCCAAGCTGCTGCCGCAGGATTACGATCAGGCCAACAAGCAGCGCGATCATCGCCGATTGGGCAAGGAAAAGGCTTGCCAGCAGCATGATGACAGCGCTGCGAACCTCCACCAGCCGCGCAAACAGCGTGGCGCGATAGAGCTTTAATTCGGCGCGGACGAAGCGTTCGGCATCGTCGACCAGCCGCGCAAACAGCGCGACGATCGAATCGTCCTCCGGGCCTTCCTCGCTTGGTCCGTCCTCGTCCATCCCCCGCCGACCGTCCGTCAGGCGTCGGGGGCGGTTGGGGTGTCGCTTGCATCATCGGCAGCATCAAGTCCGGCCTTGACCAGCCGAGCCACGACAAAGCCAAGCGCGGCGGCAATGCCGATGGCGACGGCCGGGCTCTTGCGGACAAAGGCGGTTGCATCCGCCATCAGATCCTCAATCTCCTTGCCCTTCAGGCTTTCGGAAAAGCCGGCAATGCCTTCGGCTGCGGTGCGGGCATATTGGCCATATTGCGGGCCGATTTTTTCATCGACTGTGGTGGCGGCGTCTTCCATCAGCCTGGAAACTTCGTCGAGCGCCCCACCGGCGCGATTTTTGCCCTCGGCGACGTAGTCGCGGGCCTTGTCGGTCGCCTGGCGAGCGAGCTTGCCGGCACCGTCCTTGATCGTCTGCGCGGCGCTTGTGGGCATTTCAGCCGGGATGACGGCCGATGCCAGCGGCAAAGCTTTGGCCTTGACCCCGGCGCTGCCCGGTCCGTCCTTGATCGGGGCCTGCGGCACGGCGCGCTTCCTTGGTGCCTTTGGCGTTGTGTCGTTCGTGTCTTTGGCCATGATGAAGAGACCTTTCCCGTTCAATCGTAAACAACGGTCACCAGCTGTTTGCGTTCCAGTCGCGTAAGCGAATTGCTCCCCGTAAACGAACCGGATAGAGCCGCGCCAACGCTTGCACGCCTGTGCAGCCCCAGCATTAGGAGCATCATTTCATGACCGCAATCATCGACATCCATGCCCGCCAGATTGTCGATAGTCGCGGCAACCCCACGGTCGAGGTGGATGTGATGCTGGAGGATGGCAGCTTTGGCCGCGCGGCGGTGCCATCGGGCGCGTCGACGGGTGCCTATGAGGCGGTCGAACGCCGCGACGGGGACAAGACGATGTGGCTGGGCAAGGGCGTGCAGGGCGCCGTCGATGCCGTCAATGCCGACATCGCTGAGGCGGTGCTGGGGATCGACGCCGAGGATCAGCGCGAAATCGATCAGGTGATGATCGAGCTCGACGGCACCCCCAACAAAGCGCGGCTGGGCGCGAACGCGATTTTGGGTGTCAGCTTGGCCGTCGCCAAGGCAGCGGCCGATGCGCGCGGTATGCCGCTCTATCGCTATGTCGGCGGCGTTTCCGCGCATGTGCTGCCAGTGCCGATGATGAACATCATCAATGGCGGCGAACATGCCGACAACCCGATCGACTTCCAGGAGTTCATGATCGTGCCGATCGGGGCCGATTCGATCTTTGATGCCGTGCGTTGTGGATCGGAGATTTTTCACACGCTGAAAAAACGGTTGCATGACAAAGGGCTCGCGACGGCGGTCGGCGATGAAGGCGGCTTTGCGCCCAACATCGCCTCGACCAGCGACGCGCTTGATTTCATCATGGGGTCGATCGAGGCGGCGGGATACACGCCGGGCGACGACGTGATGCTCGCGCTGGATTGCGCCGCGACCGAATTTTTCAAGGACGGTGCCTATCATATCAGCGGCGAGGGCAAGGTGCTTAATCCGCAAGAGATGGCAGGTTATCTCGCTGATCTCGTCTCGCGCTACCCGATCTTCTCGATCGAGGACGGGATGAGCGAGGATGACTTCGAGGGCTGGAAGGCGCTGACCGACCTGATCGGCGACAAGGTGCAGCTGGTCGGTGATGATCTGTTCGTCACCAATCCGGAACGGCTGCGCATGGGCATCGACATGGGCCTCGCCAATTCGTTGCTGGTCAAGGTCAACCAGATCGGCACACTCACTGAAACACTGGCCGCGGTATCAATGGCCAATCGCGCGGGCTACACGGCAGTGATGTCGCATCGATCGGGTGAGACCGAGGACGCGACGATCGCCGACCTCTCTGTTGCGACCAATTGTGGACAGATCAAGACCGGCAGTCTGGCGCGCAGCGATCGGCTGGCCAAATACAATCAGCTGATCCGGATCGAGGAAGAATTGGGCGACATGGGCCGTTATGCCGGGCGCAGTATAATCCGCAAAAATAGGCCTTGATCGCCGAGTCGCGGTAGTCCAGAATCATCGAATGTCAGGTTCTTCCACCCTCAAGATTATTTTGCGCCGCGCCGGCCCCCCGGCGCTGGCGCTGATCGTGATGGCGTTCTTTGGCGGCTATGCCGTGGTCGGGCCGAATGGGATGTTTGCTTATGGCGATTACAAGCGTGAGCTGGCAGCCCGCGAAGCCGTTTATGCAAAGCTCGATAAACAGCGCACCGTGCTGAAAAACCGTGTGGCGCTGCTTGATCCAAAGCACACCAATCCGGACATGGCCGAAGAACTTGTGCGCAAGCAGCTGAAGCTGGCGCACCCGGATGAGGTGATCGTACCGCTCAACTAAGCGCTTTAAGAACCTGCCAGCAATTGCATGCGGCGGGTGACTGGGCTTATAGCCGCGTCTCCCCAGGAAGAAGAGGTCTTGTTGACCGTGGCAAAACCACCCGCGCGCAGCCGCAAAAGTGAACCGCCCCTCCCGAACCGCGAACGCCCGGACGAGCCAACCCGGTTTGACGCCAGCAAGGATCAGCTGCTTGAATTCTACAAGCAGATGCTGCTTATCCGCCGGTTCGAGGAAAAAGCCGGTCAGCTTTATGGTCTTGGGCTGATTGGCGGGTTCTGCCATCTGTACATTGGCCAGGAAGCCGTTGCGGTCGGGCTGCAATCCGCGCTGTCGGACAAGGATAGCGTGATCACCGGCTATCGTGACCATGGCCATATGCTGCTTTGCGGCATCCCGCCCAAGGATGTGATGGCCGAACTGACCGGGCGCCAGGCGGGCATCTCCAAGGGCAAGGGCGGCTCGATGCACATGTTCAGCGTCGAGCATAAATTTTATGGCGGGCACGGCATCGTCGGCGCGCAGGTGTCGCTAGGCACCGGGCTTGGCTTTGCGCATAAATATAAGGGCGATGGCGGTGTGTGCCTCGCCTATTTCGGCGATGGCGCGTCGAACCAGGGCCAGGTGTATGAAAGCTTCAACATGGCCGAGCTATGGAAGCTGCCGGTCATCTATGTGATCGAGAACAACCAATATGCGATGGGGACCAGCGTCAATCGCGCCTCATCAGAGGATCAGTTGTTCCGGCGCGGCGAATCCTTCCGCATTCCGGGCCTGCAGGTCGACGGCATGGATGTGCTTGCCTGTCGCGCTGCCGCCGAAACGGCGCTCGCCTGGGTCCGTGCAGGGAAGGGGCCGATCATCCTGGAAATGAAGACCTATCGCTATCGCGGCCATTCAATGTCCGATCCCGCCAAATATCGCTCCCGCGATGAGGTGCAGGCGGTGCGCGAAAAGTCCGATCCGATCGATCATTGCAAGAAGGAGCTTGAGGGGCTGGGCGTGACCGAGGCTGACCTGAAGGCAATCGAGGCAGCGATCCGCAAGACGGTGAACGAAGCCGCCGATTTTGCCGAAAGCGCGCCCGAGCCCGAGCCCGGCGAGCTGTATACCGATGTGCTGGTGGAGCGTTACTGATGGCCGTCCAAATCAAGATGCCAGCGCTCTCACCAACAATGGAAGAGGGTACGCTCGCCAAATGGCTCGTCAAGGCGGGCGACACCGTCAAATCGGGCGATATCCTGGCCGAAATCGAGACCGACAAGGCAACGATGGAATTCGAAGCCGTCGATGAAGGCGTGGTCGCCGAGATTCTGGTGGCCGAAGGGACCGACAATGTGAAGGTCGGCACGGTGATCGCCACGCTGACGATGGAGGGCGAGGAAAGCGGAGCATCAGCCCCCGCGTCGGCACCGCTCACCAAGGCCGAAGAACCTGCCAAACCTGCAGCGCCCGCGCCACAGAAGGCGGAGAGCGACCCTGCGGAAAATGTCACCGACAAGGTGGCGGCCATTGGCGACCCCGCCATTCCTGCCGGCACCGAAATGGTCAAGATCACCCTGCGCGAAGCCCTTCGCGATGCGATGGCTGAGGAAATGCGGCGCGACGAGCGCGTTTTCGTGATGGGGGAGGAAGTCGCGCAATATCAGGGCGCATATAAGGTCACGCAGGGCCTGCTCGACGAATTTGGCGACAAGCGGGTGATTGATACGCCGATCACCGAATATGGCTTTGCCGGTATTGGTGCTGGCGCAGCAATGGGGGGCCTCAGGCCCATCGTCGAGTTCATGACCTTCAACTTTGCGATGCAGGCAATTGATCACATCATCAATTCAGCCGCCAAGACCAATTATATGTCGGGCGGGCAGATGCGCTGCCCGATCGTGTTTCGCGGCCCCAACGGCGCCGCCAGCCGGGTGGGCGCGCAGCATTCGCAAAATTATGCACCCTGGTATGCCAGCGTCCCCGGCCTGATCGTGATCGCGCCCTATGACGCCGCTGATGCCAAAGGGCTGCTCAAGGCCGCGATCCGCAGCGAAGACCCGGTTGTTTTCCTGGAAAACGAGCTGCTTTATGGGCGCTCTTTCGAGGTGCCGAACCTTGCGGATCACGTCCTGCCGATCGGCAAGGCGCGGATCATGCGCGCTGGCGCGGACATGACGATCGTCAGCTATTCGATTGGCGTCGCGCTCGCGCTAGAGGCCGCCGAGGCATTGGCGGCTGAGGGGATTGATGCGGAAGTGATCGATCTGCGCACCTTGCGTCCGCTCGATACCCGCACCGTGCTCGATAGCCTGAAGAAGACCAACCGCATGATCGTCGTCGAAGAAGGTTGGCCGACCTGTTCGATCGCGTCGGAGATCATCGCCGTTGCCATGGAGCAGGGCTTTGATGATCTCGATGCGCCGGTCTTGCGGGTGACCAATGAAGACGTGCCGATGCCCTATGCCGCCAATCTGGAAAAGCTGGCCTTGGTCGATGTCGCGCGCGTCGTGGCGGCAGCCAAGAAGGTCTGCAATCGAGCCTGATCAGCAAGTCGATGCGGTTACCCCAGTGACCGGATAGACTTGGGTGGTATCGCGCTTGTCGCGAACGATCATTGAGGCGATTTCGGTCATCGATGCCGATGGCACCAGGCTCGTCTGCACGATAGGTCTATATTCGTAATAGATTTCGACGAACATTACCGCGCCATTGTCTGGCGCGGTGACCTGGCGGCCGGTGGGGCCAATGCCGGTTAACGCTGTCGTTCCGCTGCCGACCGGATATTGGCGGGCATAGGTGGTTTTTGCGCCATAACAGCGCCGCCAGCCAATCTTGTAGGTCCCCGCCGTATTCGGGCTTGCCGTCGGCTCCAGGCTGGTAACGATAACCCGGCCATTGGCTTGCAGATTAAGCTCGCTTGATTGCAGGTTGGCACCAACGAACAGATCGTTAATGTCGGCCTCGGTGATTGTCTTGGCGACGAGCTGGCTGCCGGAGCCAATTCGCGCGGCGTTATCTGCCAGATGCAGCGCGATCTGGCTCATCCGCATTTTGGTGCCGATATAATTGGTCATCTCTGCGCCGCTCAGGCTCATCACCAGCAAAATCGGCAGCGCAAAAGCGAATTCGAGCAGGGCGAGCCCACTCGTGTCGCCGCGCAGGCGAGCGAGCAAGCGGGAAAAAGCAGCCCGGCGGATCATGGGCAATTCCTCGTTACCGGCGCGCCATAGGCTGCCTGGTCGTCATAGGGTTGATTCTTCAAAATGGTCGCGGCCTTGACGGTCGTCGTGTTGCCGATGTTGACCAGTCGATACAGCGGAAACATCCGCTGATAGCTGACGGTTACGGTATAGAGCACAGCGTCCTTGGCACCGCCCTGGCCGGCATTGCCGCCGTCTGAATCCCAGGTGCCATTGAGATTGGCATCTTCATAGGGTTCGCCCGCGTCGCAGCGCAGATTGGTATTGGTATCGGTCCAGGTTTCGGCCCGGGCCGCCGCTGCCGTGGTAAAGGTCTTGTAGAAGCGGCGCGTAATCGTGATCGTCGCATTGTTCGCCAGCGCACGTGCTTGAGCGCGGACCTTGTCGTCGATTGCCGTCTAGGCGGACGCTTCGTCATTGCCTTCAATCGCGGAATCACGGCCAACCTTTTGCACGACGCCCTGCAAGACGGATCGAACATACAGCGTGTGCGCGATATCGAACGCACCGAGCAGGGTCAGCACCAGCACCGGCGCGACAAAGCTGAATTCGATGAGGGCCGATCCGCGCGTATCGTTGGTGAGACGATCGCGAAAGCGAGAGCAGAATCGGGGCGCGAGCCGCGTCATCGCGTTAGCCGCAACTGCGAGATTTCGGACGCAATTGATCCAAACACGGTGTCCAGATCAGCAGAATTGCGGGCCGAATAGAAGCGTCCGCTCGTCGAGCAGCTGCGCAGCGCGTTTTCGATCGTGGTGTTCGAAACCCCGAACCAGATCACCCACAAGGTGATGTTCTTGTTCTTCACCGCAGTACATAGCCCAGCCAGGCGGGCGTTGACCTGCTGAGTCAGCGTGCCGCTGGTTCCGCAGCCACCGGTGGGAACAGTGTTTGGATCAGTTTGCCGACGATCGAACCACGACACGCCATAGGCGGTGTAATTGCCAGCACCTGTGCAGGCTTCACCGTCAGTCATGAAGATCAAGTGGCGTTCGATTTCGCCGCCGTTGGGCGTCAACGCGTTTTCGCTCGCAAAAATGCCGGTGGGCGACATCAGGCGGGCACCCCACAACATGCCGATGTCGTGATAGGTATTGCCGGTCGGGCTTAAGCTGTTGACGTAATTCTCAAAGACCGTCGGATCATTCCACTCGGCCAGCTTACGCGCCTCTGCTGGGCAGTAATAATCCGATCCATTGTCATATTCTGTTGTTGTGGTGATTTCATCGAGATTCCAGTTGCTCCCGTCACCCGAAATATCATTACGCGTGTAAATCAACCCTGGCAGCAACGGTGCCCACAAGGTCTCTTCGTCGCCACTGTTGGGAACCAGATCGATATTGAGATCATTGGCATCGGCGGGGATCGGATCATAGTCCGTTTCACGAACCGTTTCACGTTCTTCGATGCAGCCATCCCAGGTAATGGTCTTGTTGGTGAAACCCGTGCCGATCGGCAGCACAAAGCTGTTGTTCCAGCTGTTGCCGTTCTTCAACGCGGATACATCTTGCGAGATCGGGCCATAGTGCCAGGTGTTGGATGGCGGCGTCCCATTGGTGCCGGTATAGGTCGTTGTGGTCGTTGTTTTGCGCGTCTTGCATGTGCCGCCTGAGCCGCTGCTCCACGACCGACGCGTGTAAACGATCGTCGTGTTCACCCGGCTGTTGCCATTGATGGCATCCGACGAGGAGCCCTTCGACGCCAGTGCCGTATCATTGCACTGCGCGCTGGGTGTGTTCTTGAAATTGGTGTTCGACGTTTTGACGACAGGGTTGCCCACCTGTGTCCAGCCAGCGGCCGTCCCCGGAATGGAGATTTTCTCGCGGGACTGGTATGTCCAATCGTCCGCAAAGAAGGTGGTCGGCAACAGCTTCCCGACATTGACGTTGACCGAATAGGGCACGAAGCCAAACCTAACTTGCACCGCTGAGACCCCGCCGGTGGGGGCACCCGTCGTACAGGTTTCGGTCGTGTTGCGCTGGGCGACGGATTCGTAAAAGCACTTCACCGCACTCCGCAGCGCCTGAATTTTGGTCTTGCTGTCGGTGCTCACTGCCTTGCTGCCCATCGATCCGGTAACGTCGAGGACGAACATGATATCGGTATTGGGCAGGCTCATCGCCGCATCGCACGTTACGGTCAGCGTTTCGCTGGTCGTGCCGATCACCCGAGTGAGCGTCATCGGCACGGTGGCCGAAACCGTGCCGGTCACCTTGCCATTTGCCTCGGTAAAGGTGCGGGTGAGCCCCGTCGATCCATAGGCGCTGGTCTGGAAATTGGCGTCGAAAAAGCGCTCAGCCGCTGCGCGCGGCGCATTGTTGCTCTGCGTCCAGATCCCGCCGCCCATTGCCTTGCGGCCTGCCAACGCGCCAGCGTCGCAGGCGTGTTGCAGTCTGGTTTTGGTGATATACAGGCGGCTCATGTCGATGCCACCGCCAACCATGCCGGCCAGCGGGATCAGCGCAGCGGCCATGATCGCCAAAGTGTTGCCGCGGGCGTCGCGGACCAAGGAAGCAAGAAAGCCGCGCAACCGATGCGCACCGGGATGCCCTTTTTCGATCATGACTGCGCCCAACCCACTATTCGACCAATTTCAATGAAGGGCTATGCGCTGGGAACGGCTAACTAGTTTTCAAGCGATATGGTTAAACGGACGTTTACTGCTAACAGCCACGCCGTGGTGGCCCGTTTGACAATAATCGCTGATCCCGAACGGCAGCTCGCGCTGAGCTATGCCCCGCCAGATGCTCGCGCGGCGCTAGGCGCGCTATTCGCGCTCGACGAGACGCTCGGTGCAATCTTGAGCGGCGGCCGCGAGCCGACACTACGCCAGGTCCGGCTGGCCTGGTGGCATGAAGCGCTGACCCGGCTTGATCAGGCTGCGCCGCCCCCCCAGCCGCTCTTGCAGGCGCTGGCTGCCCATGTCCTGCCGCGCGGCGTGACTGGGGCAGCATTGGCATCGATGATTGATGGCTGGGACTTGGTGATTGATCCTCATCCGATTCCGGTGGCGGCGCTCGCGCGCTACGCCGAAGCGCGTGGCGGCAGGTTGTTCACAGCCGCTGGCCGGATGCTGGCCAGCGCCAATGATCCAATCGATGCGGCGGGGCAGGGCTGGGCCTTGGTCGATCTTGCCTGCCGGACCAGCGAAGCTGCACTGGCGGCCGAGGCGCGCGCGATAGCCGCACCGCTGCTGGAGATGGCGACAGCGCCCCGCTGGAGCAAAGCCGGGCGGCCGATCGGCATGTTGGCGGTGCTCGCCAGGATCGATTGCCGGGCCGCGCCGGGCACCCAGCGCCGCCAGGGATCGCCGCAGCGCGTTGGCCGGATGATGTGGCACGGTTTGACAGGGCGATAGGCTTTTCCTATCACGATCAATGGGTTATCTGTCGCGTCAACGGATACGGTTGCGGAGGGGTGACAATGTGGCGATATCTGGCAGCGGCGCTGGGCACGGTGTTGCTGATTGCCGCAGCCTATAGCTTTATGGGCGGGCGCGCAGGGTCGGCTGCGCGGCTGCCTGCTGCGCCGGGAGCGGACGCGGCGCAGGCGACGGACTTGCCCGATACCGCCCCCGAAGCCAGCGCCAAAACCCGCGAAGAGCGTCGTTTCGGTCGCTATGACAAGGATAAGGACGGGACGATCACGCGCGCTGAATATCTTGCATCCCGCCAAAAGGCTTTTGCCCGGCTGGATAGCGACCGCAATGGCCAGCTTTCATTCGAAGAATGGGCGGTCAAGGCCACCACTAAATTCGCGACCGCCGACGCCAACAAGGACGGCGCGATGACTCCGGCTGAGTTTGTTACCACGGCAGTAGTGCGCAAATCCAAGCCGAAATGCGTGTGCCCGGCGCCAGCAGCGAGTGCCGCTGAAGACGATAGCTAGAGCGTGATGGCGTTAGCTCGATTCAACCTCACACCCGTTCGGGCTGAGCGAAGTCGAAGCCCACGTGCTCCGCATGCCCTTCGACTTCGCTCAGGGCGAACGGAGTATGGTTTGGTCCAATCCAGAGTCATCACACTCTAAGCCGCGATCCACCCCGCCAGTGCTTCGCGCGCGCGTGCCGTATAGAGTAATTTGCGATCGGCCTTCTTGGTGCGTCCGGAAATCGGCGGGAACAGGCCGAAATTGACGTTCATCGGCTGATAGGTTTCGGCCTCGGCCGCGCCAGTGATGTGGTGCAGGAGCGCTCCCAACGCCGTTTCGACCGGCGGCGGGGCGAGTGTTTCGCCGCGCAGTTCCGCTACGGCGAAGCGCCCCGCCAGCAAACCAATCGACGCGCTTTCGACATAGCCCTCGCACCCCGTGATCTGCCCAGCAAAGCGGATATGCGGCCGCGATTTCAGCCGCAAAGTGGGATCGAGCAATTCGGGCGAGCGGATAAATGTGTTGCGATGCAGCCCACCCAGCCGCGCAAACTCGGCATTTTCCAGGCCCGGGATCGTCCGGAACAGTCGCACCTGTTCGGCATGCTTCAGCTTGGTCTGGAAGCCGACGATGTTCCACAAAGTCCCGGATGCATTATCCTGCCGCAGCTGCACTACCGCATAAGGCCAGCGCCCAGTGCGCGGATCATCGAGCCCGACGGGCTTCATCGGCCCATAGCGCAGCGTATCCACCCCGCGCGCCGCCATCACCTCGATCGGCATGCAGCCTTCGAAATAGGGGACGTTTTCCCATTCCTTATACTCGGTCTTCTCGCCCTCCATCAGGCCGGTGTGGAAGGCGAGATACTGCTCCTTGTTCATCGCGCAGTTGATATAATCCTTCGTCTCGCCCTTATCCCAGCGCGATTGCATCCAGGCGACGCTCATATCGATGCTGTCGTGATGGACGATCGGCGCGATCGCATCGAAAAAGGCAAGCGCGGCCGCCCCCGTCGCCCCGCCGATGCTCTCGGCCAGCCCTGGTGCCGTCAGCGGCCCGGTGGAAACGATTGTCAGCCCGTTGGCTGGCAGGACATCGACCCGCTCCCGCACCACAGTGATATTGGGATGCGCCAGCAGGATCGCCGACACGCCCGCCGAGAAATGGTCGCGATCAACCGCCAGCGCGGAGCCGGCCGGCACCTTGTGGACATCACCCTGCGCCATGATGATCGACCCCAGCGCGCGCATCTCGGCATGGAGCAGCCCCACGGCGTTGCGATCGGCATCGTCGGAGCGAAAGCTGTTCGAGCAGACGAGTTCGGCCAGGCCATCGGTCTGGTGGGCGGGGGTCATGTCGCCGGACCCGCGCATTTCGGAGAGCTTTACGCGGAAACCCGCTTCAGCGATCTGCCAGGCTGCCTCTGATCCGGCGAGGCCGCCGCCGATGATATGGACGTCATGTGTCATGCTGGCGCTGATAGCGGGGCGATGCACCGATGACAAAGGGGGCATTCTCTGCCAGCCATGCAGCGAACATGCAGGGGCTGAAATGACCGGTTGGCGATTGCTATTGCTTGGGGCTGCGGTGCTGGCGGGGGCGAGCTATCTCCCCGCATCGTGGCTGCTGCCGGATGAGCCGCTGGTCATCGTGTGGAAAGGCGCGGGTGTTGCGCTGCTCGCAGTCTGGGCGGCGGTGCAGGCGCGGTCGGTCGATGGCTGGTTGCTCGCAGCGGTCTTGGCGCTTGGCGCCGCAGGGGATGTTCTGCTGGAGACAGCGGGGCTGACGACTGGCGCGCTGGCGTTTCTTGCCGGGCACCTTGTCGCAATGGTGCTCTATGCCCGCAACCTGCGCCCGCTCAGATGGCGCGCTGATGCGCCAATCGCGATCGGGCGATTGATCGTCATCCCTTTGCTCGCCTTCGTCTTCCCGGCGGATCGCGCGGCTGCACCGGGCATTGCGCTCTATGCCACGGGGCTGGGCGCGATGGCAGCGCTGGCCTGGCTCAGCCGTTTTCCGCGGGGGCGAGTGTCGCTTGGGGCGTTGTTGTTCGCGGTGAGCGATTTGTTGATCTTCGCGCGGCTTGGGCCGTTGCGGCAGTCAATCATTCCAGATTTGCTGGTATGGCCGCTCTATTTCGGGGGGCAGGCGTTGATTGCGGTGGGGGTGGTCGGCGCCCTGCAGCAAGCCGTCGGCAGAAACCGAATCATGCCCCTTCGGCGATAATTGCTTCGATATTCGCCCGTAAGCTATCGCGGGTTTGATAGAGCCAGTTGCCTGAACCACGGCCCTTGGGCTCTTCCCATTTTTCAGTGATCTCGATGGCCAGCGCGTGCGCATCGAGCACCTCCCCGGCAGCGCGCTTCGCGGCGATCGCTTCTTGGATTTCGGTTCGAAGGATCCGGTCGATTTCCATGGGTGGGCAACTCTTTCACTAACGCGCTGAATCGGGTGGGGCTTATCCTTTATGGGGACTCAGTGCCCGTTTGGGAATATGGGCCGGGGCCCAAATCAGTGCGTTGTCGGGCTTGACGGTTGCCGCGCCAGAGGATTGCGCATCGTCGGCCGTCGGCCGTCGGCCGTCGGCCGTCGGCCGTCGGCCGTCGATCGTCAGCGCGGGACCTTCATCAGCCATGGTTTGACCTTGCCGGTTGGTTTTGGCGTTCCGTCGAGTCGGCGGGCGGTGATGATCCGCACAGGGTGGCGCAGCAATTGCCCGCGCATCGCATCACTACCGCCGCCTGTTTCCTGTGCGAGGATCTTGCGGACCACGTCCATACCCTGAACAACATGGCCGAAGGCGGCATAGCCCTTGTGATCGGGGCTGGCATTCATGCTGGGGATGGGGCCGACACAAATGAAATAATTGCCGCCCGCTGATTTCGGATCCTCGCGCCGCGCCATCGATATCGTGCCGTCAAGGTGGAGCACACCGGTCTTGTCGGTTGTCTCGAGCGGGAAGGGCGGCAGGATACGGCGCGCATCGGTCTGAATGCCGCCCTGGACGAAGCCAAAGCGCGGATCGGCCTTGCGGCGAGCAGCCCGATAGAAAACCGTGCCATCAAAACGGCCATCATCGACATAGGCGAGGAAATTGGCGGCAGTCGCTGGTGCGCGGCGGGTTTCCAGCGCGATCACGATGGCGCCAAGCGTAGTGTTGAGCTCCACACGGGGGAGAGCGGCGGGGCGGGGTTTGCGCGCGAGTGACGGCGAGGTGACCAGAAGGATCGCCGCCGCGAGCATCAGCAGCCGGTGCATTATCCAGGCGAACCGCACCGGCACTTCCCTCCGACTCAACCGGCGACCGGCAATTGGACATTGCCCGCGTCGTCGCGCGTCAACTCGCCATAAGCCAGCACGGCCGACAACGGCAGCGGGGCATAAATATGCGGGAACAGTTGCCCGCCGCGTGATTCCTCCCACTTCACCGCCGCGCCGAGCGCCTCGAGATCGACCGAGGCGACCCACAGCCCGGTCTGCCCGGCGAAGTGCTTATCGACCGTTTCAGTTAGCTGAGCGTGGGTGGAGAGGTGGATATAGCCATCGGCAAGATCGATCGGTGCGCCGACGAAACTGCCCTCATGCTCCAGGACCTGCATCTGATCGGCGGTCAGCACCTTGTACGCGACGAGGTTGGCGACGGGGGTTTGCATGCGTTACCCAATCTTGGTAATTGAGCCGCCGGAGGTATGCCACGATGCGCAACACGTCAATCGCGCTCAGCGATCACTGGGTCAAGTTCACCGCCGATCTGGTGGCGAGCGGACGTTACGGGTCAACCAGCGAAGTTGTTCGCGAAGGGTTGCGGCTGGTGGAGGCGCGGCAGAAGAAGTTGGCCGAGCTTGATGCTGCTATCGATGCGGGGCTTGCTAGCGGACCCGCGGAGCCGTTCGATCCTGATGAATTTTTCGCACGAATGCGAGCAGCGCGCGCCGGAGAGGCGACCTCTGAGTGAGGTCGATCGATCTTCGTCCCGCCGCCGACGCCGATCTCGCCGACATCTTCAGTTATAGCGAAGAGACCTGGGGCGCGGACCAGGCCGAACGCTACACTGGCGAAATCATCGCCATGTTCTCACGCCTTGCCGCCGATCCGCGCATGGGACAGCCAGCGAGCCAACGGCATGCGTCGCTCCGCCGGTTTCCGTGCGGGTCGCACCTCATCATTTTTGCCTCACGCGACCGCTCGATCGAGATCGTCCGCATCCTGCATCAGCGCATGGACATCGACTCAAGGCTCGATTGAATCTGCCGGTCCGTTGGTGTTGGGCACGTCAGTCTCGCCGCCGTCTTCATCATCGCTGTCCGTAATCTTCGCCGCACTCACCACCAGCTCGTTCTTGCCAACATCGAACAGCTTTACGCCCGCCGAATTGCGGCCGATTACCCGCATCGTGGCCAATGGCATCCGGATCAGCTTGGCTTGATCGGTGACAAGCATCAGCTGGTCGCCCTTCGCCGCCGGGAAGCTGGCGACGACGGGGCCGTTGCGACCGATATTGTCGATATTGGTGATGCCCTGGCCGCCGCGACCGGTGCGGCGATATTCATAGGCCGACGAGAGCTTGCCATAGCCGTTCGCGCAGACGGTGAGGATGAACTGCTCGCGTTCCGCAAGCTCTTCATAGCGCGCCTGGGTCATCGCGATGCTGCCATCCTTGTCGCCCTTCCACGGCGCGAATTTCAGATAATCCTCACGCTCTTCGGGGGACGCGCCAACCTTGTGCAGGATCGACAGCGACATCACTTCGTCGCCCTGGGCCAGCCGCACCCCGCGCACGCCGGTGGAATTGCGGCTCTGGAATTCGCGCACCTCGTCGCCCGCGAAGCGGATCGCCTTGCCCGCGCGGGTGGCGAGCAGCACATCGTCGGCCTCGTCAAGCAACGCCACGCCGATCAGCCGGTCGTCTTCATCCTCGCCTTCGAACTTCATCGCGATCTTGCCGTTCGAGGGCACATTGGTGAAGGCGTCCATTGAGTTGCGGCGAACATTGCCCTTGGCGGTCGCGAACATCACGTGCAGCTTGCCCCATTCCGCCTCGTCCTCGGGGAGCGGCAGTACCGTTGAAATCTTCTCGCCATCGGCCAGCGGCAGCAGGTTGATCATCGGCCGCCCGCGCGTGGCGGGGCCGCCCTCGGGCAGTTTCCACACCTTCATGCGGTAAACCTTGCCGTGGGTGGAGAAGAACAGAACCGGCGTGTGGGTGCTGGTGACGAACAGCTCGGTAACGATATCCTCGTCCTTGGTCGCCATCCCTGCGCGGCCCTTGCCGCCACGCTTCTGCGCGCGGAAAGTGTCGAGCGTGGTGCGCTTGATATAGCCCTGCATGGTGACGGTGACGACCATCTCCTCGCGCTCGATCAGGTCTTCGTCCTCGATCCCGTCGGCGGCGGCGGCAATCTCGGTCTTGCGCGGGGTGGCGAACATCGCGCGCACCTCGACCAGTTCCTCGCGCATCACCGAATAGAGTTTTACGCGATCACCCAGGATCGCAAGCAACTCGGTGATTGATTCGGCCAGCGTCTTGAGCTCGTCGCCAATCTCATCGCGGCCAAGCGCGGTCAGCCGGTGGAGCCGCAGCTCCAGGATCGCGCGGACCTGCAAGTCGGAGAGCTTGTAGGTATCGCCCTCCACCTCGGCCTCGACCGCTTCGACCAGCCGGATATAAGGCAGGATTTCCGCGACCGGCCATTCGCGCGCCGCCAGCGACGCGCGGGCGATGGCGGGATTGGCCGATGAGCGGATGATCCGCACGACCTCGTCCATGTTGGTGACCGCGATCACCAGACCGAGCAAAATGTGCGCGCGCTCGCGGGCCTTGAGCAGCTCATATTTCGAGCGGCGGGTGATCACTTCCTCGCGGAATTTAACGAACGCCTCGATGATGTCGCGCAGGTTGAGCGTTTCGGGCCGGCCGCCGCGGATCGCGAGCATATTGGCCGGGAAGCTCGATTGCGCGGGGGTGTGCCGCCAGAGCTGGTTGAGCACCACTTCGGGAGTCGCATCGCGCTTCAGGTCGATGACGATCCGCACGCCTTCGCGGTTCGATTCGTCGCGAATGTCGCTGATGCCCTCGACGCGCTTGTCCTTGGCGGCCTCGGCGATCTTTTCAACCAGGCCGTTCTTGCCGGTCTGATAAGGGATTTCAGTGAGGACGATCGAGCGCTTGTCGCCGCGCCCTTCCTCGATCTTGTAGCGCGAGCGCACGATGATCGATCCGCGCCCCTCGGCATAGGCATTGCGGCAACCGGTGCGGCCCAGAATGATTGCGCCTGTCGGGAAATCGGGGCCGGGGACGATCTCCATCAGCTCCTCGATCGTCAGCGGATCACCGCCATCGACCGAGCGGTCGATCATCGCCAGACATGCATCAACGACTTCGCCCAGATTATGCGGCGGGATGTTGGTCGCCATGCCGACCGCAATGCCGCCGGCGCCGTTGACGAGGATGTTGGGGAAGCGCGCCGGCAGGACCGTCGGTTCCTCGCGCGATCCGTCATAGTTCGGCGCGAAATCGACGGTATCCTTGTCGATATCGCTCAGCAGCATCATCGCTGCCTTGGTCAGCCGAGCCTCGGTATAGCGCATCGAGGCGGGCATATCGGGGTCCATCGACCCGAAATTGCCCTGGCCGTCCATCAGCATGACCCGCATCGCCCAATCCTGGGCGAGGCGGGCGAGCGCCATATAGATCGAGCTGTCACCGTGCGGGTGATAATTACCCATCACGTCGCCGACGATCTTGGCGCATTTGCGATACGGCTTGCCGGGGACGAAGCCGCCCTCCTGGCTCGCATAGAGAATGCGGCGGTGGACTGGCTTCAGCCCGTCACGCACATCAGGCAGTGCGCGCGAGACGATGACGCTCATCGCATAGTCGAGATAGCTCGACCGCATCTCGTCGACGATCGAGATCGGGGAAATATCGGAAGGGTCGGCGAGCAGTGTCTCGTCGGTCAATTTCTGGCGCTTTCGGATGGGTGTTTCTGTTGTGTGACGGTTTAGACCGCCCGTCCGCATTTGTCACGCGCGTGCGCGTGCGCGAGGGGGGGGTGTTGATCGGGAGCTGGGCGTAGTGTGTTGGGGGAGCAAGGATTGGGTTCGCGCGGAGGCGCAGAGGGCGCGGAGGGTGGTGTTTATCGGGCGCTCCGGTTGGCGGCTTCGCCAAGGGTGTTGAGACCTGGGCCAGTGAATGCTGCCAGTCGGGTGTCGCCCAATCCCAGTCGTTCAGCGGCGATCCACAGCTTCTTGTAAGCCGCCGTTCGCTGACCAACTGTTTTTCGGCGAATGTTGTGCCGGTAGCTGACCGGCATGTTTCGGGAAGATAGGGTAGTTTGACAGACGGTCAAAGGGCGAAGCCGGTTTTGGCTATTTCCTACCCAGTGTCGGTCTTTCATCCACCTGCAGCCGTTAGCAACTCCGTATGCCGACTGCCAAATTGCTCTGACAGCACCCACTTGGAGAAAAGACTGATATCTCTTGCAAATTCCAAAACTTTCGCCAGCCTAGCGCGGCAACCACAATGGAAATACACAGAGATGCCTCCTACGCAGCTCCCTATCGAAGTTGTCCATGATCAGCGAAAAATTCGGTCTGGCGTCATCGCGGGTTTGATCATGGTGGTCATCGGTATTTCTCTGCCTGTAATGATTGCGCGTTTCAGTGACGTGCCTTTTACAAGCGAGCTTCCTCTCTTGATCACGGTATCAGGCGGTTTGATTGTTATGGGTGGCGTACTTGGTGGAATGTGTGTGATGCGTATCATCGATCCAATCTATCTCGCAATCTCCAAAGGTGGTGAGGGTAAATGGCGCCCTTTCTTTCGCGTGCGGCATTGTCAATTCCCTATTGAAGCTCCAATTATTGAAGATGGAAGAATGATCTGGTCCGCTCCACTCACATTCTGTGCTACAAAACAGACCCCTGATGGGCGATACTATATTGAATTGCCCGTAAGTGTCAAAATAGCTAAGATGAATAACCACTCCGGCTGATCCGATGATTTTTTTGATTTTGGAAGGCGAAGACATTGTCGTTACAGCCCGACACTCCTTCGGTCGCTATTTCAACTATCTCTAGTATACATAGGCACTTCAGGTCTACCAGGCTGCAGCACCATGGGCCGACGTCGCCGTGAGCGAAACCAAGGGCGGCGGGAACGACGGCCTCCAAGGGCCTTGGCTTACGATTGTTGCGCGCAAGGCTTAGAACATGCGAGCCATAGGAGCTTGCTCGGTGCGTGACCTACTCATGCGACTACTCGCCTCACATCGAAGCGTCCGCTATTCGGGCCGGACTTCCTAGAAGCTGCCGGTCCGCCTTCTACCACGGTCGGCCATTCCGGGTCTCCAATTGCGGATGTTGCAATAGTGCTCCCGCGAAGGCGAGCGTGGGGCCGGATCGTCCCCCGGACGATCCTTGGACATGCGGGGCATGTCCAACCCCACACTCCCAGGCTGTGTCCCCGCCGTCGAGGGGGCACATTGGAAGTGAAGCGATTGCATTTAACCAATCTCGGTCGTCGGCATTCAGGGCCTCACGACCAGATCGACCGTCCGTCCTCTCCGCGCCGTCTGCGCCTCCGCGCGAACAAATCGGCTCGCGCTCAGGGCGAAACCTCGGCCCCATCCCACGCAAACAACTTCCCGCTATCGGGCGGGCGCAAGCCGTCGAGCACATCGAGCAACTGCACCGCTGCACGGCCCGCGTCGAACAAATGCCCCGGCGCGACATTGCCCTGGAAGGGCTTCGACAGCGCGGTGTCCACCGTGCCCGGATGCAGCGCCACCACGATCGAACTCGAATTGCGGCGACGTTCCTCGATCGAAATCGTGCGGATTAGCTGGTTGAGCGCGGCTTTTGACGCGCGATAGCCGTGCCAGCCGCCGAGTCGGTTGTCGGATATGCTCCCCACCCGAGCGGAGAGCGCTGCGAAAACCGTGCGCCCGGCCCTGGGCATCAGCGGCAGGAAATGCTTGGCGACCAGGGCAGGGCCAATCGCATTGACGGCATAGACCTGGGTGAGCCAGGCAGCATTAAGGTCCTTCAGCGCTTTTTCGGGGCCATTGTCGGCATCGTGCAGGATGCCCGTCGCGACGATGACCAGCGTCGGGGCATCGCCTTTCGATACGAAGGCAGCCGCGTTGGCCACGCTTGCGTCATCAGTAATGTCGATATGCGCCGTGCCGGTCGATGATCGCGCAAAACGGTGGACGATACTGAACGCGCCTTCCTCCTCCAGCGCATCGGCAATCGCGCCGCCGATGCCGCCTGAGGCGCCGATGATGACGGCGGCGCTCATGCGCGGGTGAACCGCCACCGATCCGCCGCGCTCTCTGCGGAATCGAAGCGATAGCCATCGCTGTCGAAGCCCTTCATCGCGTCGATGGCGTCGATGCGGTGTTCGCACAGCCAACGCGCCATCATCCCGCGCGCCCGCTTGGCGTTGAAGCTCACAAAGCGCGGGCCATCCGGGCCGGGTTCGCGAAATTCCACCTCGATCACGCGGACGGTTTTGGGCAATTTGCCGGCGACGGCATGCCAATATTCCTGGCTGGCGAGATTGAGCACAACGCCTGTTCCTTCTTGCGCGACGTCATCAGCAAGCGCCTTGGCGATTCGTGTGTCCCAATAGGCGTAGAGGCTTTTGCGGCGGGGTGCCCAGCGCGTGCCCATTTCGAGCCGATAGGGGCGCATCGCGTCAAGCGGACGCAACAGGCCATAAAGGCCAGAGAGCATGCGGACATGGTTTTGGGCGAATTCGATCGCCGGCAGATCGAGCGTCTTGGCTTCGAAACCGGTATATACATCGCCGGCAAAGGCGAACAGCGCCGGGCGTTCGGGCTGGCCTTCAAAGCCCGCAAAGCGATCCGCATTGAGCGTGGCGAGTTTGTCCGAAATATCCATCAGCGCCGCGAGGCGCTTCTTGCCAAGCTTGGCAGCAGCAGTCGCCAACTGGCTGGCCTCAGCGTCGAACCGTGGCCGGGTTGGCGCAATCGGCGGCAGGGGGCTGGCATAATCAAGTGTTTTGGCGGGCGAAAGGACGGCGATCATGCCCGCCTGCTAGCGGGCAGGGCGATGCTGGTCAAAGCGCTTTGCGCCGGTGCCCCTGCGGATTGGCGCGTTCAATCGTCATTCAGTCGCTGGGCAGCAGGAAAGCCATTGGGTTTGCTTGTGCGGGACCGGGACCATCGGTATGGCACGGCGCAACGCAGGCTGAACACGGCTCGAGGAGAGTTTTACATGATCACGTTTTCGAAGGCAGGATTTGCTGCAGCGTTGATGATCGGCGCGAGCTCGATTGTCGCCGTCGCCCCCGCAGACGCGAAGAAGAAGGAAGAGGCGCCCAAGGGCCCCGTACTCAGCGCCGAATTCCGCAAGCCAGCACTCGAAGCGCAGACCGCGCTGAAGGCTAAAAACATCGCCGCAGCCGAACCTGCTGTGGTCGCCGCCGAAGCCATCGCGAAATCCGAAGACGAAATATACTTCGCGCAGATTTTCAGGCTTCAGCTGGAAAGTGATCGTGTTCAGGCCGCTTCCAACGGAGATTCAGCCGCTTATCGTCGGGGTGAGATTGCCCTCATCAAGCCGCTTGAGGCGCTGATCGCCAATCCCAAGACCCTTGCTACTGATCGGGCGCGCTTCACGTTTCGGCTTGGCCTTATTCAATATGATCAAAAAAATTATGCCGCATCGGCGGTTTTGTTGAAGCAGGCACGCGATCTGGGCGAGACCAATCCTGATTTGCAGCTCACGCTCGTCAAGGCGCGGATCGAGGGTGGTGATGTGATGGGCGGTGCTGCCGACATGCAGCAGGCGATCAACGCTGAGATTGCCGCTGGTCGTAAGCCGCCTGAGACCTGGTATGATTATATCATCCCGCGCCTGGCGCAGGCGGACAAATTTGATGATTTCATCCGCTGGTCGCAAAACAAGCTGAAGCAATATCCAAGCGCCAAAAACTGGCGCACGCTGGTCATCTATTTCGGCTTCTCGGGCAAGCGTAGCGATCTGCTCGACAAGCAGCAGAAGATTGACCTCTTCCGCCTGCTACGCGCCAATAATGCACTCGCCGATCTTGCCGATTATGGCCAATATGCGCTGTATTTGAATACCAGCGGTCTGCCGGTGGAAGCCAAGGCCGTGCTCGACGAAGGCACGAAGTCGGGCAAGATGGCGTTGACCCGTGAAGACGATAAGGCGCTATATGCTGCGGCGTCCAGTGCGATCAAGCTGGATGGCCCGGTCGCTCCGCGTGAGGCGCGCGCCCGGGCATCGGCAACGGGGATCGCTTCCATTGCGGTCGCTGACGCTTATCTGGGCGAGGGCAATTATGCTAAGGCGGTCGAACTATACAAGGTTGGGCTCGGCAAGGGTGTGAGCAAGCCGGATGAAGTCAACACCCGGTTGGGCATCGCCTATGCGCTGATGCGCGATACCGCGAATGCCCGCGCCGCCTTTGCGCTGGTTAAGGCCAAACCGCGTGATCAGATCGCCGCCTTCTGGCTGGCATGGCTCGATCTTGGCGGGACGCCCGCAACGTCCTGATCGACGCGTTTACCCACAGTATCAATGAGGGGGTGGCCGCAATGCCGCCCCCTTTTTGTATTGGGCCTAGGCGTCTGGGATCACAGGGATGCCGGGCAGGGCCTTGGCGGTGCGGATTGTCAGCGATGTCTTTACGCTGGCGACATTGGGGGCAGGGGTGAGGTGCGTTGTCAGAATATCCTGAAACGCCTTCAAATCGGTCGCGACAATCTTCAGAATGAAATCGATCTCGCCGTTCAGCATATGGCATTCGCGAATTTCGGGAATCGCGTCGACATATTCTTCGAACGCCGTCAGGTCTTGCTCGGCCTGGCTGCGCAGGCTGACCAGAGCAAAAACAGTGATTGGGTAGCCGAGCGTGGCCGCGTCGAGGCTGGCGTGATAGCCCTTGATCGCGCCTTGTTCCTCAAGCGCGCGGACGCGGCGCAGGCATGGCGGCGCCGTCAACCCGACTCGTTCGGCCAGTTCAACATTGGTCATACGGCCATCGTCTTGTAGCAATTCGAGAATTTGCCGATCGATGCGGTCGAATGCCATTATCTACGTTCCCTCGATGCGGATTTTTTCCATCCTGCCAACCAGCACCGACATAATATAATTGCTGGCAAACGCAATTGTCCCACATTGCGACGTGCCAAAAACAGCAGTTCCCACAGCCCCGCCAATGCGGTTAAGAAATCGTTACGACACGCCCCCGCGTGGCGGCAAAAGGCACTGTAGATTTGCGTTTCGACGATAGCCTGGAAACTGTACTCACGGCCGATATGTCGACCCCGTTCGGCGCCCAGACTGCCTGGCGCCAATTGGTTGACTTAATTGGTCGCGGACGTGCGCCGGCCAGTGAAATGGCGATGGCGCGGTTGCGCTCGATCCGACCGCAGGTGCCGTCACCCATTCGCGCAGCGAGCGCCAGAGCGCTTGCCTTTGCGCGTCCGCCTGCACCGTTAGTCCGCCTTTTTGCCGAAGAAGATCTGGCGATTGCGGCGCCAGTGCTGCGCATGGCTGATCTGCGCAGCGACGAATGGATATCAATGCTGCCGGAGATGACGCCGGCGGCGCGATCGGTGCTGCGCCATCGCCGTGATCTTCCCGCCGAAGTTGGGCGTGCGCTGGAAAGCTATGGGCCGATTGATTTCATTTTGCCGGCGGCGCTGCCTGGCGTAGCCCCGTTGATAGCGACGCAAGTGCCCGAATTGGCGCCAGGCGCCGCTGCTGAAGCGCAGCCCGAGCCGCGGCTTTTCGCCACTGAGGCCGATGTTGCCGACAAAATGGCATTCGAACCCGTCGATCAGGCCGTCATCGATACGGTCGAAGCGCAAGCGGACCCGATTATTTCGGGCGAACCGATCACCGACTCGGTTGATGTCGATCCAGTTTCTGATCCTGCACCCTTGCCAATGTCGCCGCCCTTGGCTGAAGTCGCGACAGCAGTCATCGCTGCGCCGCTGATGCTCGCGCCCACTGGGACGAGCGGCACACCCGAACCATTGGCTGGACCAGAAGAGGTTGCCTCGTCGGCGGTTGAGGCCGTGATGCAGTCTGAAATAGAGCTTGCGCCGGTCTCGGCAATAGAATCTGCGCCCATGGTGCCCGAAGGCACTTTGGAAAGTGCAGCCGCGATTGCGGATGTGCCGGAGACGCTGCTTGAGAAGCAGCCTGATGCTTTGTCTGAATCCGTGGATGTTGCACAACCGCTGTCGATTGACTGGACATCGGTGATTGCAGCGCGTCCGGCGATTGCACCGACCAGGCCATTGGCGCCCCGCTTGCCCAATGTGCAGCCAGCCTTCACGCTGCCACCCGCCGCACCGGCCCCAGCGGCCGAAGCCGTGCCAACGCCAGCGCCAGCGCCTGTCGAGCGCGTTGCGGATGTGCCAGCTGAAACCAGCAGCGAGTGGTCGTTTGTGTCGATTGCCACCGTCGCCTTTGGCTTGCCCGTGGTTGTCGAGGCACTGCGCCGGCAAGACGATGTGGCGCCGCAAGAAATCGTGCCGGAAAATCCCGCGCCAGCGGCCGCCGAGACGACTACTTCGTTGCCCGACAGCGATCTGCCTCCTGTGGCGCTAATTGAGAGCGAGCCAACTTCAGCGCCAGTGCCGCTGGCGCTCGTTGATCCAGCGCCGATTACCGCGCCTGTCGATGACCTATCGGCAGCGGCAGTGGCTGCGCCGGCCGCGCCGTTAGTCGGCGATGGCCAGGATATTGCGCCCCGTGGACCATATCAGATCTCTGATCTTGTCGCGCGGATCGATGCCTTCAACCGGCAGCGTGAGGAAACTGGACGGCCCGATGATGAGACATTGGCCGCCAATGATGTCGCCGCATCAATCGCCCCGCGTTCAGGCTTCCGGTTTGAAACCGATGCAGCAGGCACGATCCGGTGGGTAGAAGGCGTTGCGCGGGCAGCAGTGATCGGCATCTCGCTAGATCTCGCCAGTGGCATCGACGCTGCAAAGGTTGATGGTGTGGCGGCTGGTGCCTATCGCCGCCGATCTGCCTTTGCCGATGCGCGCTTGCTGATTGACGGCCAGTCCGATGCGGCAGGCCAATGGCGGATTTCGGGCGTGCCGGTGTTCGATCATGCAACCGGACGCTTCACCGGCTATCGTGGCACTGCGCGCCGCCCCCGGGCTGACGAGCGAGCCGAACCCGATCATGGCGACCGTTCCCCCGCGATCGATTCGCTGCGCCAATTGGTGCACGAACTCCGCACGCCGACAACCGCGATTGCTGGCTTTGCTGAGATGATTGAGGGCGAATTGCTTGGCCCCGTGCCAGGCCCATATCGCGATTATGCCGAAACGATCCGTGATCAGGCAATGGGCTTGCTCGGCGCAATCGATGATCTCGATATGGCAGCACGGATTGAAGCCCAGGCGCTGGATTTGCGCCCGACTGAGGTGCCGGTCGGGCTGTTGCTGCAGCGAATCGTGCATGACCTAGCGCCGCTGGCGACATTGCGTCAGGCGTCTATCCTGCTCGATATCGATGCCGGCGATGTTGCGATCAAGGGCGATGATCGTGCGGTCGATCGGTTGTTCACCCGGCTGTTTGCGGCTTTGGTTTCTGCTGGCAGTGCTGGCGAGACGATTGCGATCCGGCTGGGCCGCGAAGGCGAAGACACGGTCGCTGTCCACATCGGTCGGCCGCGCGCATTGGCGGCCTATCCCGGCGATGCGTTGCTCGCGATTGACGCCGAAAGCGAGGCCGAAATTGAAGGAGCGCCCCTGCTTGGCACCGGCTTTGCGCTGCGGCTCGCGCGAAACCTGGCAGTTGAGCTCGGCGGCAGCCTGACGATCGGCGTTGATCGCTTGACTTTGCGGCTGCCCGCCGCCTTCACTCAGGGTGTGGGCCAAGTTTCAACCATCTGATCGTGCCGGTGCGTGATCCTCCGGTAAATGTCGCGGGCGGGTATCGTCCGCCGCTGCCTGCACCAGCCGATCTGATCGCTTGGCCGGCTGATTTCGGCACGCGCTTCACCGTTTTTGTCGATACCGAAGAGGAATTTGACTGGCACGCGCCGCTATCGCGGGAGTCGCGCGCGACGACTGCGGTCGCAGCATTGCCGGCCACGCATGCCCGCTTCGCTGCGGCTGGCGTACCGCTGAATTTCATGATCGATCACCCGATTGTCAGCAATCCAGCCGCCGTCGATATTCTGCGGTCGCTGATCGGGCAGGGGGGCACGACGATCGGCACGCAGCTCCACCCCTGGGTCAACCCGCCCTTTGATGAAGCGGTGACGCCGCATAACAGCTTTCCCGGCAACCTGCCGATGACGCTCGAAGCGGCCAAGCTCGATTCACTGACGGCGGCCATCACCGATGCTTTTGGCGTGCCCCCGATTGCCTATCGCGCCGGGCGTTATGGCATCGGCCCGCAAACCGTCGCGCTGCTGGCGGCGCGGGGCTACCGGATCGATAGCTCGATGCGCGCGCGCTATAGCTATGCGTCGGAAGGCGGGCCGGATTTTTCCGCGATCGATAATGCGCCGTTCCGAATCGGTGGCATGATCGAATTGCCGCTGACCACGATGTTCACCGGTCTTCTCCGGCGGGCAGGGCAACCGCTTTATGCCCGGCTGGGCCAGGTGCCGCGCGGGCGCGGGCTGTTTGCCCGCACCGGCATGCTCGCGCGGGTTGCGTTGACGCCAGAGGGTATGCCGCTTGCCGATGCGCTGGAGGCGGTAAGAATCGCATTGGGCGAAGGGCTGCCCTTGCTCAATTTCTCATTCCACTCGCCGTCCTTGGTCCCCGGCCACACCCCTTATGTTCGCGACCGGACCGATCTCGCCGCTTTTTATCGCTGGTGGGACAAGGTGCTGGCGATGCTCGATTTGCGCGGTGCCCCCTAGGGCACCCCAGCGTCGGGGAGTGGCGCAGTCTGGTAGCGCGCCTGCTTTGGGAGCAGGATGTCGCAGGTTCGAATCCTGTCTCCCCGACCATTTCTTATCCAAACAATTGATAATCTGCCGTTTGGCGTGATCTTTGGTTCTTGTTTGGCCACATTCCCCCGATGCATGGGCCTGTAACAGCCCCATTATTGCATAGCCCTGGCTGTGTAGGGGGCATCCACGCCATCACATCACCCGCTGCCCGACGCGACTTGAAAAAGCCGATCTGCGAACATGATCGGTTTGCAGTTTTAAAGGTCCTTTTCTGATTCTTGCGCTGGCGGTGTAGGGGGCGGGCCCTTGATGAGGGTGCAGACTTGCGCAGGCGCTGAACACTAGGCAGCGTTGGCACAGCAAAATGCAGCGAGGCAGACCATGCACGCCCTCAAAAATATGCTTCCCAACAAGAACAGCGGCAAAGTCCTGACGCTGCTGGGGCTGGTCGCGTCCGGCGGCCTCGCCGTGCAGGTGGCGGCGCAAACGGCACTCAAAACGCCAGCTGCCAAGGCAGTCGAGGTCGCCAGCGGTGAGCGGGCAGCACATGTTGAATGGGGCTATACCGGCCCGACCGGCCCGGATCACTGGTCGACGCTCAGCAAGGATTATGCGATCTGCAATAGCGGCGAGCAGGAAAGTCCTATTGACCTGAAGGACGCTATTCCCGCCGATTTGGGCAGGTTGGCGATTGCGTGGAAACCGCTGGCGATCCGCGCCACGAATAACGGCCATACGGTGCAATATGATGCGCCCCCCGGCAGCAGCTTTGCAGTCGGCGGCAAGACCTATGCGCTTGCGCAGTTCCATATCCATCATCCCAGCGAACATTTGCTCGACGGGCGGCGCTTCCCGCTTGAAATTCATTTCGTTCACAAGCTTACTGATGGCGGCTTTGGCGTGGTGGGGGTTCTGGTCGCCAATGGCGTGGGCAATCCGACGCTGGGAAAGATGATCGCCGCGATCCCTGCCGAGGAGGGTGTGACTGGCACCGGCCCGATGATTGACCCGCGTGCTCTGCTGCCGGTCGCGCGCGGTTTCGATCGTTATGAAGGATCGCTGACGACACCGCCGTGCGCCGAAGCGGTCGACTGGGTCGTCTTGCGCACGCCAATTACCGCATCGGCAGCGCAGATCGACAGGTTCGCGACATTCTTTCCGTTCAACGCTCGCCCGATCCAGCCGCTCGACCGGCGGTTCCTGCTCGCGAGCCGTTAATGGCGCGAACGACGGTGCGGATCGCGGCGCTTGCGCTTGCAACTGGGCTGGCTGCGCCCGCAATCGCCAAGGATCCGCCGACGCTATATGAAGCGCTTGGTGCGCCGGACAATCTCAAGATCAACGGCAGCACGCGCGTCCGCTTCGAAGCGTTGGACGGTCAGGCCCGGCCGGGATTCGACAGCGCATCCGAACTGGTGAGCCTGCGCACCACGCTATTTGCCGAATATACTTTCAACCCGATCCGTATTGGCGGTGAAATTCGCGATGCGCGGGTTTATGATTCAGGGCCGGGCACACCAGTGACCACCAGCGAAGTCAACGCGGTCGAGCCAGTCCAGGCCTATATTGCTGCGGATCTTGGCGGGGTGCTTGGCAAGGGCAGCACGACGTCGCTTCAGGCCGGGCGGATGATCATTTCATTGGGGTCGTCGCGGCTGGTAACGTCCGAGGAATTTCGCAACACCGCCAATGGCTATACCGGTCTGCGGTTCGACCATAAGGCAAAGTCGGGGGCAGCGGCGACTGCGTTCTGGGTGCTGCCGCAGACCCGGCTGCCGACTGATCAGGCCGGTCTTCGCGCCAATCGTGTCGAACTGGACCGGGAAAGCATCAATCTGGTGCTCTGGGGTGCCTTTGTCACGACGCCCAAGCTGATCGCTGGGGGCAAGATCGACATCGGCTATTTCCGCCTTGTCGAAAGCGATAGCGGGGCATTCCAGACAATGGATCGCAACCTCCACACGTTCGATTTCCGGCTGTATCGCGACCCCGCGCCGGGCAGGTTCGACTGGGACGCCGAGGGCGCTGTCCAATATGGCACGATCTCCGCAGGCCTTGCCGCGAATGCGCCGACGCGGCGTGTGGCCGCGGGATTTTATCATTTTAGTATCGGCCGCAGCTTCAATGGGCCATGGGCGCTGCGGGTTGCGATCGAATATGATTATGCGAGCGGCACCCGATCAACCGGGAGTTTTGGCCGGTTCGATACGCTGTTCGGCGGGCGCCGGGTTGATTTTTCGCCCAGCGGCATCTTCAATGAAATCAACCGTTCCAATATTTCGTCGCCAGGCGTTCGGCTTGAAGTGAAGCCGACCAAGCGCTGGGACGGGATGGTCGATGCGCGCGCGCTGTTCGTGCCCGAAATTACCGATGCCTTTGCGACGACCGGGGTGCGCGATCCGCTGGGCCGGTCTGGCAATTATGCTGGCGAACAGTTCGACATCCGCGCCCGCTATTGGGTGATCCCGAAGGTTTTGCGAGGCGAGGTGGACTTTACCTATCTGCGCAAAGGGCCATTCCTGCGGCAAGCCCCCAATGCCCAGCGCAACGGCGACACCAGGTTCGCAGCGGTCAGCCTGATCGCCTATTTCTAGCGCAAGGGCGATCGGCTGAGCGTCAACTCAGCCGATGCAGCTTAGCGCTTGCGCTGTTTGCGGGCGGCGTATTTGGCGTCGCGAATGGCCTTTTTCTCGGCTTCGGTCAGTTCGGGCTTGACCTTGGCGGCTTCGGCTTCGGCTTCCAATCGCTTGCGTTCGGCCTTTTCGGCAGCTTCCTGTTCGCGCTGGGCCTGTTTGGCGGCGCGCTTCTCGGCATCGGCTGCTTCCTTGGCGGCACGCGCTGCGAGCTTGGCAGCGACGGCTGCTTCATCAACCGGCGGACGCGCCTTCAGCTTGTCGAGCGCGGCCTGCTTGGCCTTGGCGGCGCTGGCGATGCGATCGTTAAAGCCGGGATCCTTATAAGACATGGGGTAAGCTGCTCCGGAAATTTTGCATTTGCCCCGAGATTCTTTCGTCAGGGCGCGGTGGGCGTGCTATGATGCCATATGATGCTACAGTCCATCCCGCACAGTTACAGCGTTGCCATTGATCCCGCCGACATCGATTTCATGGGGCATGTCAATAATGCCAGCTATCTCAAATGGGTACAGGCGGCGGTTATCAGCCATTGGGAAAGGCTGGCGCCGGCCGATGCGATTGCCGCGCATTTGTGGGTCGCGCTGAAGCACGAAATTACCTATCGCAAGCCCGCCTTTCTGGCGGACGATCTGGTCGCGACCGTGCTGCTGGAGAAGGTTCACGGCGCGCGCGCCTTTTATCAGACGATCATTCGGCGCGGCGAGGAAGTGCTCGCCGAGGTGCAATCGAGCTGGTGCTGCATCGATGCGGATACCCACCGACCGGCGCGGCTGACCGCTAATGTGATTGACCGGTTTCTGCGCAAATCGATTGATTGATTGGCCAGGTTGCGCCGGTCGGGGTGATCAGCGTTTTCGGGTAGAATTGGATGGGTCGGCGCCATCCGCCGCGCTCGTGGCGTCATCCGCGCCCATTTCCATCGCGTTTTCGTCGCTGGCCATCATGTTCGCGGCCATCGCATCGGACACGCTCTCAGCCCGCTCTTCCATATTATCGGCCATCATCGCCATATTAGACGTAATGATCTCGCTGCCATTATCGACGGTGGCGCTTTCTGGCGAGCGCGCACAGGCGGCAAGGGTAATGATTGCGACAGCAAGGGCGGCGGCGGTGATGGCGCTCTTCATCGATCTGCTCCCACAGAAACTGGCGTTGATCTGGCCTTATCGTCGCAAGGCGAGGTGCTGGCCCCGCCACAATTAGGCCGATCTCTCTTTATCTAACGACCATTTTGACGTCGGCTTGATGCGCTGAAGATCAGGGCTTGGCTTTGGTGGTGCCGATTTCTTCGGGCGCATTGGCGATTACCGCCAGCATCGCGGTCCAGGCCGCGACATTTTGCCGGAGCTGTTCGGGATCGATCCGCTCAAGCGTGTCTTCAGGCGTGTGGTGATAATCGAAATAACGGGTGCCGGACTGGTTGAGATCGATCGCTGCCACCCCGGATTTCACCAGCAGTGCGATATCGGCGCCATCGCCGCCCAATGCCGTGCCGCGGACAATCCCAAGCGGCGCGAGTGCAGCGGCGACCCGGTCGCCGGCAGGTTTCGCGCTGTCGGGCAGGTTGAACTCCACCCGCCAGATACGATCGGCACCGAAATCAGATTCCGCCACCAGATCATGGCGTTCGTTCTTATGCGCCGCGAAATAGGCCGCCGCTCCGGCACCGCCGGTTTCCTCATCGCCGAACCAGACGACGCGAATCGTGCGGCGCGGGGCAGGGCCATCGAGCAGCCGCTTCGCCGCCGCTGCGGTGATGGCGACGCCGGATGCATCGTCAATCGCGCCGGTGCCGAGATCCCAGCTATCAAGATGGCCGCCGATCACGATCAGGCCTGCATTTGGATCGGTGCCGGGCACTTCGGCGATGACGTTGCCAGTATCATGCTGGCCGGTTTCACGCGGCGTGAGCACCAGATGAAGCGTGATCGGCTTGCCCCGCGCCACCATGCGGGAGAGGTTATCGGCATCCGATGTCGACAGCGCGGCGGCAGGAATTGGCGCGACGCCCTTCGGGAAATTAGTCTGGCCGGTATGCGGGCCACGGCCATGATCGCTGCCAATCGATCGGATCACCATCGCAATTGCGCCCTTTTGTGCGGCAATCCCGGGGCCAACAAAGCGCGCTGCGCCGAACTGGCCATAGCTGGACCCATCCTGGGTCGCGACCATGGCGTTGGAGACGAAGGCGATCTTGCCCTTCAGGCTGCCCTCAGGCGCGCGCTGCAGATCGGCAAAGCTGGGGAAATAGACGATCTCTGCGGTAATCCCTTCGGGCGGTGTCGCGCCGGACCCGCCAAGCGCCGTCAGATGCAATTTTTGCGGAAAGGGGGCGACAACCTCGCCAGTTTCAACACCGCGCACCCAAACCGACATCGGTGTCGTTTCGATCCGGACGTTTTTGAAGCCCAGCGCGGTGAGCTTTTTCGCCGCCCAGTCGCGCGCCCGTGCCTCCGCTTCGGTGCCTGCCAGCCGGGGGCCGACTTCAGTCGTCAGGCCTTCGACAATGTCATAAGCGACATCATCCTTCAGTGCTGCGTCGCGAAGGGCGGCCACCTCGGCGGACACCGCAGGTGCCGGGGCCGGGGCGGGGCGACCCTGCGCGAAGGCAGAAAAGGGGAGAGCGGTGGCGGCGAGCGCGGCGAGCAGGGCTGTTTTTCTCATCGGACCATGGGGTAGCGACCCCAGCGGGGTTTGCCAATCTTGAACGCGCCCGCTACATGCCGCGCTCGAAATTCCCACGCTTCATGCATTCATTCAACGACGGAGCACGTCGGCCATGGCCGTACAATATACCTATGTGATGAAGGGTCTGACCAAGACCTTCCCCGGTGCCGCCAAGCCCGTGCTCAACAATATCAGCCTGCAGTTCATCCCCGGCGCGAAGATTGCGATCATCGGGCCGAACGGCTCGGGCAAATCGACGCTGATGAAGATCATGGGCGGCATCGACACCGAATTTGGCGGCGAGGCCTGGGCCGCTGAGGGTCTGAAGGTCGGCTATCTGCCGCAGGAACCGCAGCTTGACCCGACCAAGGACGTGATCGGCAACGTTCGCGACGGCGCTGGCCCAATCGCCGCGATGGTCGAGCGCTTCAACGCGATCTCGGCCGAGATGGGCGATCCGCAGGACGACACCGATTTCGACGCGCTGATGGAGGAGATGGGCGATCTCCAGACTAAGATCGACGCGGCGGATGGCTGGTCCCTCGACAATCAGCTCGAAATCGCGATGGAAGCGCTGCGCTGCCCGCCTGGGGACAGCCCGGTCACCAACCTGTCGGGCGGTGAGAAGCGCCGCGTGGCTTTGTGCAAGCTGCTGCTCGAAAAGCCCGATATCCTGCTGCTCGACGAACCGACCAACCATTTGGATGCCGAAAGCGTCAGCTGGCTGGAGAATTTCCTGAAGGAATATACCGGCAACGTCATCCTCGTCACCCATGATCGCTATTTCCTCGATAATGTCGTCAACTGGGTGCTCGAGCTCGATCGCGGGCGTTATTACACCTATGAGAGCAACTATTCGGGCTATCTGGAAAAGAAGGCCAAGCGGCTCGAACAGGAAGAGCGCGAGGAACAGGGCAAGCAAAAGGCGATTCAGGACGAACTCGCCTGGATCCGCCAGAGCCCCAAGGCGCGCCAGACCAAGTCCAAGGCGCGCATCAAGGCGTTCGACGAGCTGGTCGCCGCCCAGGAGAACCGCACCGTCGGCAAGGCCGCGATCCTCATCCAGATGCCCGAGCGGCTCGGTAATAATGTGATCGAGGCCAAGGGGCTGACCAAGGCCTATGGCGACAAGCTGCTGTTCGAAAATCTCGACTTCAACCTGCCGCCCGGCGGCATCGTCGGCGTCATCGGGCCGAACGGTGCTGGCAAATCGACATTGTTCAAGCTGATAACCGGGCAGGACACGCCCGACGAGGGCGAGATCAATGTCGGCCAGACGGTGAAGCTCGGCTATGTCGACCAGAGCCGCGACCATCTCGATGGCGACAAGACGGTGTGGCAGGAAGTGTCCGACGGCTCCGACGTTTTCCGCTTCGGCAAGCAGGAAATCGGCACCCGCGCCTATGTTGGCGCGTTCAACTTCAAGGGGCAGGACCAGCAGAAAAAGGTCGGGCAGCTCTCAGGCGGCGAACGCAACCGCGTGCATCTGGCCAAGATGCTGAAAGAGGGCGGCAACGTGCTCCTCCTCGACGAACCGACCAACGATTTGGACGTGGAAACGCTGCGCGCGTTGGAAGAGGCGCTGGAGAGTTTTGCGGGCTGCGCGGTGGTGATCAGCCATGACCGCTTCTTTCTGGATCGGTTGGCGACGCACATTTTGGCGTTCGAGGGGAACTCGCACGTTGAGTGGTTCGAAGGGAACTTCGAGAGCTATGAGGAAGACAAGCGGCGGCGACTGGGCGATGCGGCGGATCGGCCTACGCGGCTGGCGTATAAGAAGCTGACGCGGTGAGCCTCAGAATTAGTATGCTGGCTGGACGAGCTAGATAAAATGCGAGCGCGACCTTTTTACGGAATATATCTAAATGTCTTGCCATCCTCCATCTCTATCTTTGCTCAGTCTTGAGTGATATGGACTAATAGCCGAAAATTAAATCTTCCATGTGATGTCTTTTTTCTCAAGACACTTGCATAGTTATATAGTCCATTTCCCATAACTTTGCATGATTTACTCGAGATGTCGCATTCAGCGTTAATATCGCTATCTTTAATTGTTAATTCTCTTATTGGCCATCGGCTTAAAAATGAGATCTTGTCTTTTATTACTTCAAATTTTGTTGAAATTTGTCCATAATACTCAACTTCATTTGTGTAATTGTTGTTCACCCAAGTTATGGCAGTCTCGGAATCTAGGCGGCTGTTGTGGACATAAAGCTTCGCTAGAGCTAACGCTTGCATTTCGAGCGTCGGCCTAGTCGATGAGGGCGTGCCTTTAGAAGCAGATTGAGTCGGTTTGAATCCCGCAAATGCCAAAATTTGCGGTAGTGACTGAAATCCTGTCCCAAATTGCAGTATAGCGACAAGAGCAGCCAATAATGCAATCATTCCACCGATTGACCTGAGTAAAGGACTCATGTTCTTGCCAATCCAACTCGAATCCCTAGTCTTGGATGTCGATGCTCAGGTTATTGGCTTTGATGACGCTACGCTAAAGTAAAGTCAATTTATAACGGTGGTGAAACGCCCGCCACCGTCCCCGCGTCGACCCGCGCCCCAAATGCCACGTCGCGGCGCTGCGTATGGGCGCCACGTCGCGGCGCTGCGTATGGGCATCGCCCCGCTCCAAACGTCTCCCAGCACGCAATTGAATTTTTCTCGCCTCTGCGCCATCGTCAAACAAATACGCACAAATCCGTGCGGACCCGGATGCACACGTGGCCCAACTCAACATTTCCGTCCCGGAAGCGCTCAAAAGCTGGATCGACATGCGGATCGCACAGGGCCGCTTCTCAAGCCCAAGTGACTATGTCCGCGATCTCGTTCGCCGCGATCTGGAACGCGCCGACTACACGACTTGGGTACAGGCAATGGTCGATCATGGGCTCGCGTCCGAAACGCTAGCTGAAGACCCTCGCTCGGTAATCGATGCGATCCTTGCCGAGGGGCAGCGCTGACCAAGTTCGACATCCAGGCCGCCGCCCGCGCGGACCTGCGCGAGATTTATGCCTTCAGCGTCGATCGCTTTGGTCGACCCGTTGCCGATAGCTATCTGCTGGGGCTGCGCGGGTGTTTCGACCGGTTGCTTGATTTTCCGGCGATCGGGCGCATTTATCCAGGCGTCACGCCGGAGATCCCCGTGCTATCCTATCGGCGTCACAGAGTTTTCTACCGGGTCGTCGACGACCAACTTTTGGTCGTTCGCATCCTGCACGAGCGCCGCAATATCGGCGAAAAGCTATAGGCCAAGCGCCACAACCAACCCCGCCACCGTCGCCGCCTCGATCCGCTCCCCAAACGCGACCTCGCACGCTTGCGCATAGGCCTCGCCCTCGGGCGCCCACATCTGGCGGATCACCTTCGCCTCGACATCAGCAACCCAATATTCAGGGACGCCCGCCGTCGCATAAAGCCGCGCCTTTGTGCCAAGGTCGCTTGCCAGCGTCGGACCGGCAACCTCGATCACCAATGCGACCGACGCGAGCGGCACGGCACCTTCACCCATCGGCTCGCTGGTCAGCATGATATCGGGCTCGGGCAGGCTATGCCCATCAATTTCGAGACTGAATTCGACGACCGGCGTAAGTGGCGAACCGATGGAACGGAGTGCGTCGCGGAGCGCATCGTAAAGTGCCATCTTCGCCATGCCATGCGGCCGGTATTGCGGGCTCATGACGATCACTTCCCCCTCGATCAGTTCTGTCCGAGCACCCTCGAACGCGCCCGATGCGTCGAGCGTGAGATAGTCCTCGACGCGAAGCCGATATTTGCCTGGGGCAGGGGGGCGTTCCTGCAAGGTCATTGCCCCGCCCTCTCCACCACCAACCCCGCCACCGTCACCGCCTCGATCCGCTCCCCGAACGCCACCGCCCGGGATTGCGCATAGCCGACAGTCTCAGGGCCCCACATCTGGTGGATTGTTGCTCCTTTAACATCAACGATCCAGTATTCCGGCACATGATTCCGCGCGTATAATGCGGTTTTGCGCTTGGTATCAAAAGCCAATGTCGTGTCTGAAATTTCCACAATCAGGCGCACCGACGCCAGCGGGATCAGCCCGTCGCCTTCCGGCTCGCTCGTCACCACGATATCGGGTTCAGGTGCGCCGTCAGGTGGCATTGCAACTGACCCTTCGACCATCGCTTCTAGCCCTAAACCGAGCTTATCAAGTGCCGCTGCCATGACGCGGAACAGCCGCGACTTGATTCGCGCGTGCGGCCGGTGCTGCGCGTTCATGAAGTAGATTTCTCCATCGATCAGCTCGGTCTTGCGATACGCTTCGAACGCACCCGATGCATCGAGGAGAAGATAATCCTCGATCCTCAGCTTCACCGGCAAAGGGGCGGTGTTGAGCAGCGCCATCTCGGTCATGCTGATAATCTACCAGAACCGCGAACGACCGCCAATGGCCTGTTCAGGCGGTCAACCGCTTGGTGAAGCCCTTGGGCACGGGATCGGTTGCTACCTCAGCAATTACGGTGCCGATCTGCGCAAATTCTGGACCCGTCCGGCATTCCTCGACCAGCGTCTCAACCGCAGTTTCGTCGCCCGCCACCAAGATTTCGACGCGCCCGTCTTTCAGATTGCGGACCCAGCCGGCCAGGTGGAGTGCTTGTGCCCGGCGGATTGCCCAGGCGCGGTAGCCGACATTTTGGACTTTGCCGGTGACAAAAACGCGTCGCATCACACTCATCACGCTACTCTTTTTACAACTATCTGGGGGAGCCCCAACCGCGCTTTAGCACGGATGTGGGATACACGCGGAACATTCCAGCGCAAATCGCGCAGCGCCGGTCGAAAAGGGTGACGCCTCCGGGGCGCGCTAGACCGGATAGCTGATGGCCAGGACTTCATAATCGCGCGTGCCGGCGGGCAGGGTGACGCGGCGGGTGTCGCCGATACCGGCGCCGCGCAGCGCCCGGGCGAGGGGGGCGCTCCAGCCGATCATGCCCGCCCCTGCGTCCGCCTCATCATCGCCGACCAAGGTAACGATGCGCTCGGCGTCATCATCATCGATCAGGGTAACCGTCGCCCCGAAAAACACCCGGCTGCGATCGATTTGTGCTGCCGGATCAATTACCTTGGCTGCTTTCATCCGGCGCGACAGCCAGCCGAGCCGACGATCAATTTCGCGCAGCCTTTTGCGGCCATAGATATAGTCACCATTTTCCGATCGGTCGCCATTGCCAGCCGCCCAGGATACGACATCGACAATGCGCGGGCGTTCCTCACCAAGCAGTTGATCATATTCGGCGCGCAGCACGGTGTATCCGGCCGGGGTGATGTAATTGGGCGCGTCCATGGGGACGATGCTAGGCACTGGGCGCGCCTGTGTGAACCGGGATCACGCGCCCGGCCGGCGCCCCAGATACCAGCTCATCCGCGCCTGGCCTTGTGACCGGGCACGCTGCGGGTTGAGCAGATCATAGACCACCGCATTTTCCAGCACGCGCTGGACATAATTCTTGGTCTCAAAGATCGGAATCGCCTCAATCCAGTCGATGATGTCGATCTCGCCGGTGCGCGGGTCGCCATTGGCCTTGAGCCATTTGTTCACATTGCCCGGCCCGGCATTATAGGCAGCGACGGCGAGCGGATAGCTGCCATAATTGTCGAACATCCGCTGGAAATAGGTTGATCCCAGCTGGATATTATAATCGGGATCGCTGGTCAGCGCGTTGCCATCATAGGACAAGCCAAGCTTGGTCGCGGTTTCGCGCGCGGTGCCCGGCATCAGCTGCATCAGCCCGCGTGCGCCAGCCCGGCTGATCGCAGCGCGATCAAACTGGCTTTCCTGGCGGGCAATGGCGTGGATCATCGTCCAGGCCAGGCGCTGGCCTGATTGTCAGGCACTTTCACGCTGGGGAAACCCGTGACGGCATAATCGGGCAGCCCATTGGACAGCGCGCTGCGGCCGACCATCACGCCCAGATCGGGCCGGCCCAGCGTGCGCGAAAGCTCGGTGGCGAGCGCGTGATCGGTATCGCTTTTTGCGTCAATCGCGATCTGGCGGACAAAGGCGGTCTGGTCCTCATGCGCGCCGATCGTGCCGAGATAGCGCGCTGCGCGCACGGTTTCGCGGGCATAAAAAGCGTCGCGCGTTGCCGGGTCGATCGTCCGCGCGGTGGCCATGGGCGGCGCGGTCAATTCGCGGCCAAGTTTTTCGGTGGCGAGCTGGCCGTAAAACTGGTCGCGGTAACTCGCCGCGCGCTCGAAATAGCTGGTCGCAACGTCGCGCTGGCCAGCGCTGAGCGCCGCGCGCCCGGCCCAATAAAAGCCCTTGGACCGCGTCTGCGGGGTCTGCGACCCGCCTGCATAGCGTTCGAACAGTCCGATCGCCTCACCCGGCTTACCCAACTGGCGGAGCGCGGTTTGCCCGGCGAGCCAGGCTAGGCTGGTATAGTCATCGCGCTCCCCATAAGGGCGCATGCTGACATCAGTGCCGGCCGGATAGGCATCGTCGATCTGCCGCGCGATGGCAAAGGCCATGCCATATTGGCCGTCGGCCTGGGCGCTGCGGGCATTGCTCAGCAGGATTTCGTACCAAGGCTCAACCCGGCCGGGGCGGCTGATCAGCACACGCGGTTGCGCCAGCAGCGATCGGGCACTGCCCCAGGCATTATTATCCTTCAGCCAATTGGCGCGATCAGCGAGATAGCCCGCATCATTGGCATAACGATCAAGCGTGGTTGCCGCGAGCGCGGATGCATCGGGTGCATTGCTGCGAAAGGCGAGGCGGGCGGCGAACATCTCGCGCTTGTCGGCGCTGACCAATGCCAATTGGCGCTGCGCCGAGCTGGTCGCCCCGGCCCAGAGCAACGCATCCATCCGCGCATCATGATCAGCGGGCGTCAGCGCCGCGCTGAACGCGCCGATAATCTTGGCCTCGTCCGATGCCGGCAAGGTCCCTTGCGTCCAGGCAGCGCGCGCGGCCTGATTGGCCTCATCGCGTAAGCCCACCGCGGCGAGCGCTTCGGCATGGCGGACCTGGCCCGTGCCAGTCAGCGGCGGAAAGCGACGGAAATAGCTGACCGCAACGCCGGGCGACCAGCTGCCGGTATCCAGCGAGCGCTCCGCCGCGCGGCGCAGCCCGGCCTCGCCCGGCCAGCCGGGATGGGCGAGCAGGAAGGCCGAATAGCTGTTGAACGAAAAACTGTCCGATTGCTGGAGCTGCTTCCACTGGGCAACCGTGCTCGCCAGCGCGGCGGTCGCCTCGGTCGAGACGGGCACGCGTTCCAGCTGGGCTCGATAATTATCGAGCTGATCCTGCGGCACGCCGAGTGCCGTAGCGATTGCGGAGACCCCTGCCATCAGCAGGCTCGATTTGGAGAAGAGCGACAGCATGTGGACATGCTACGTGATTCGCCCCTATCTGTCTTGTCCCAAAATCATTAATTTGGCGCGTTTTGGTACGCGCGAGAACGCGAGCAAAGAGATGTTTTCCGGTTCGATTCCTGCCCTTGTCACCCCGTTCCATCCCGATGGCCAAGTTGATGAAGCCGCCTTTCGCCGCTTTGTCGATTGGCAGATCGATCAGGGCTCGGCAGCGCTCGTTCCCTGCGGCACCACCGGGGAGGCAGCGACGCTCTCCGCCGAAGAGCATTTTCGCGTCGTCCATATCTGTGTCGAGCAAGCCGCTGGCCGGGTGCCGGTGATCGCGGGCGCGGGATCGAACGACACCGCCGTCGCCAAGCTCAACATCGATGCCGCCAAAGCCGCTGGCGCCGATGCCGCGCTGATGGTGCCGCCTTATTATAACCGCCCCAGCCAGGAGGGGATTTTCCGGCACTTCGAAGCAGTTGCCCAATCGTGTGACTTGCCGATCATCCTGTACAATGTCCCTGGTCGGACAGTGACCGACATTGCGGTGGAGACGATGGGGCGCATCACCGCCGCTTTCCCCAGCGTGGTCGGCGTCAAGGACGCAACCGGCGTGCTCCAACGCGTCACCGCCCAGCGCGCGGCGTGCAGGACGGATTTCTGCCAATTGTCAGGCAATGACGAGACCGCGCTGGCGTTCAACGCAATGGGCGGGGTGGGGTGTATCTCGGTCGCCGCCAATGTCGCGCCGCGCCTGTGTGCCGATTTCCAGGCGGCGTGCGCGGCGGGCGATTATGCGGCGGCGCGGGAGTATCAGGACCGGCTGTTCCCGCTTTACGTCGCGCTGTTCAGCGATGCCTCGCCGGGGCCGATCAAATATGCGCTCACCCGCGTCCGCCCCGATTTCCCCCCCGCGCTCCGCCTGCCGATGACCTGGCCGAGCGAAGCGAGCCAGCGCGCGGTGGATGCTGCACTGGCGCATGCGGGGTTGGTTTAGGGTCTGAACCACTAAACGGGAGCGGCAGCTAACGCCCAATGTCGGTCATAACCGAGCGCGATTGCCCATCCCAGAAACCGGCATGGTGGGGCAGGATTTCGACCTTCGCAAAGCCGCGCGCACCGATGGCGCGGCACGGGTGTCAAAACCGACCGGTTGTGACACATTCTGAGCGCCCTAACACGTAGTTGGACTAGGCTGGTGCCGAGGCAACGATCGCGTAGCTCATAGGGATGCCCTTACCCTCGAACGGCTGCCAATCCGTTTCCGCGATATTGTGGGCGTACTCACGAAACCGCTCAAGGCGGAAACCGTGATCAAGCAGTCCGCCAATGATCTCGGACAGCGTATGAAAGTGCCAATATGCGGTTGAGCCGGTATGCTGCGAGCCATCGTAGGTGATAGCCTTCGTGATCGGATAGGGCTCCACGCGAAAGTAGTCATGCGCAATGCGCGCAAGGTCCGGAGCGTCGGGCTCGAACATTTCAAGGACAGGATGCATCTCGTAGATAAATATCGTGCCGCCAGAACGTAGCAGGCTGCGGACGGAGGCAAAGAACGGCTCTAGCGAGGGAAACCAGCCAAGCGTGCCGATCGTGATCACAACCAGGTCGAAGCGACCGAAATAGGCTTGCGGTAGAGCGTTTGCGTCGCTCTCGACAAACTCCACGTCTTGTCCGGCCAGGGCTGCAAGTTCCCGCCCTTGGGTGAGGAACGCGAGTGAAATGTCGAATCCGACGCACTCCTTAGCACCTAGGTTCTTGATCGAAATCAGTTCCGCGCCGTTGTTGCAGCAGACATGCGCAACCGCTTTCCCCGCGACTCCTATTGTCGAAAGGATTTCGGTGGCAGTGGGATCAAGGCAGGAGAAAGCTGGATCGGCAATCCGGCTCACTAGCTCCATCCATTCGGCCGTGTCCCGGTGATGATCTGCTGACGCATCCCATGCTTTGCGGTTCGCCGCCGAAATCGATGATGTATCCATGCCGGTCACAATACACCGGAACTGCTGTTGGCTAAGTATCTATTTCGGTCCGCTTCAGCCTGCTAATCAGTGTATCAAAACCGAACGGTTGCGACACCAAGCGAAGCGCGGCTTTCTATCACGCCGTTCCCAAAACCCGCCCGTCGCCTAACCACCACCAACGGCCATTCGCTATCAGGTAAGCCAAACCCCAACCCCACCGCTTCCCTTATCGCCCGCCCGCGCCTACATGCCGCTGCCTTATGGCGCGCCCGAAACCCCCCACGTTTGAAAAAACCAAGATCGTCGCCGAAAACCGGCGGGCGAAGTTTGATTATGCGATTGAGACGGTGTTCGAAGCCGGCATCGCGCTGACCGGGACTGAGGTGAAGGCGCTGCGGGCGGGCACCGGCTCAATCGCCGAAAGCTATGCTGAGGTGAAGGACAACCAGGTCTGGCTGATCAATTCGAACGTCCCCGAATTCAGCCATGGCAACCGCTTCAACCACGAGCCCAAGCGCGCGCGCAAATTGCTGCTGCATGAGCGCGAGATCAACAAGATGCACGGGGCGGTCGCGCGCGAGGGGATGACCCTGGTGCCGTTGATGATCTATTTCAATTCAAAGGGCCGGGCGAAAGTGGAGCTGGCGCTCGCCAAGGGCAAAAAGGCGCATGACAAGCGCGAAACGATCAAAGAGCGCGACTGGAAGCGCGAACAGGGCAGAATCATGCGCGATCGGGGCTGAAAAAGCAAGATAGTTTCGTATGTTACCGATTTGACTACACGTGTCGTTCCCGTAAAACACAGGGCATCCACCCTCGATCAAGGATGCTCCATGCGGAAGTCGATTCTCGTTTCTTCGCTCCTCGCCACCGTCGCGTTGACCGGCGCCGCCTTTGCCCGCGACGCGTCCGAACCTGCCGCACCCGCCACTGAAGTTGCTGCCAAAACAGGCGCTGAACTCGGCACTTTCGGGATCGACCTCGACGGGATGGACCCCAGCGTAAAGCCGGGCGATGACTTTGCCGCCTATGCCGGTGGCACCTGGTACACCAAGACCGAGATTCCGGCCGATCGCGCTGCGTACGGCATGTTCAACAAATTGCAGGACCGTTCGCTCGAGCAGACCCGCGTGATCCTGGAAGCCGCCGCTGCCAAGCCCGGCAGCAAGATCGGCGATTTCTACGCGAGCTTCATGGATCAGGCCGCGATCGAAGCGCGCGGCACCGCGCCGATCAAGCCATGGCTCGCCGCGATCAAGGGCGCGACCGACAAGACCGCCCTCGCCGTGGAAATGGCAAAGCTGCAGCGCTACGGCGTCGGTGGCATGTTCGGCGTCAGCGTAGGGCAGGATGACAAGGCACCGGAGAATTACATCGTCAATGTCGGCCAGAGCGGGATCAGCCTGCCAGACCGCGATTATTATCTGAAGGACGATGCCAAGCTCGCAGGGATTCGCACCGAATATCAGGCCTATCTCGTCAAGATGCTGACGATGTTGGGGGAGGGCGATGCCGAGGCGCGCGCCGCCGCCGTGTTCGCGTTCGAAAAAAACCTGGCGACCGTTCACTGGACGCGCATCGAATCGCGCGATGCGGACAAGACCTATAACAAATGGTCCGCCGGTGATTTTGCCGCCAAAGCCCCCGGCTACCCCTGGGCCGAAATGCGCGAGACGCTAGGCGTCGGCGACCAGAAGACCTTCCTCGTCGCCCAACCAAGCGCGGTGACGGGCGAGGCAAAGGTGTTCGCCGAAACCCCGGTATCGGTGCTGCAAGATTATGCGATGCTTCGGCTGGTGCGCAGCTATGCCGGCTATCTGCCCAAGAGCTTCGATGATGCCGTGTTCGCCTTTTACGGCAAGATATTGTCGGGCCAGCCGCAGCAGCGCGATCGCTGGAAGCGCGGCGTGGCCGTGGTCAGCGGCGGGCTGGGCGAGGAAATCGGCAAGGAATATGTTGCCCGCTATTTTCCGGCGGAATCAAAGGCCAAGGCTGACGAACTGGTGAAGAACGTCGTCGCCGCGATGGGCGAGCGGATCGACAAGCTCGAATGGATGGCCCCCGAAACCAAGGTGAAGGCGCGCACCAAGCTCGCGTCGTTCACTGCCAAGATCGGCTATCCCAGCCAGTGGCGCGATTATTCGGCGCTGAAGATCGTGCCCGGCGATCTGGTGGCGAATGTCGCGGCGTCGAACTCTTTCGAGTATAGCCGCGATCTGGCGAAACTCGGTAAACCGATCGACCGGACCGAATGGTTCATGACGCCGATGACGATCAACGCCTATGCCAACCCGCCGATGAACGAAATCGTGTTCCCGGCGGCGATCCTGCAGCCGCCTTTCTTTGATGCGAAGGCCGATCCGGCGGTCAATTATGGCGGCATTGGTGCTGTGATCGGGCATGAGATCAGCCATCATTTTGATGATCAGGGCCGCAAATACGATCCGACCGGCAAGCTCGCCGATTGGTGGACCGATGAGGATGTGAAGAAGTTCGCCAGCTTCACCGACAAGCTCGTGAAGCAATATGACGCCTATGAGCCGATCCCCGGCCAGCATGTGCAGGGCGGGCTGACCCTGGGTGAAAATATCGCCGATCTGGCGGGACTCACGGTCGCGCTCGATGCCTATCATCGCTCGCTGAACGGCAAACCTGCTCCAGTGATCGGCGGGCTGACGGGCGATCAGCGCTTCTATCTCGGCTGGGCGCAGGTGTGGCGCATCAAGTTCCGCGAACCCGCGCTGCGCTCACAATTGCTGTCCGATCCGCACTCGCCGGGACCGCTGCGCACAGCCACGGTCCGCAACCTCGATGCCTGGTACGCGGCATTCGGGGCCAAGCCGGGGGACAAGACCTATCTGGCACCGGCGGACCGCATTCGGATTTGGTGATTTTTTGGGGGCGGTGCCGCAGGGTGCCGCCCCCTTTTTCTCGACATAATAAAATGGACTTGGGGAGTTTGTCATGCGTCCGCTTCGATTGATCGCCGTCGTTTCTACCCTTGCCATGGGCACCGCCACGCTTGCCGGGGTTACCTTTGCGCAAGCCGATGCGCAGCATGCGGCCCCCAATATGCATATCGTGCCCCCCGCCAGTGCTGAGCGTCCGCAATATGGCAGCTTTGGCTTTGATACCGCTGGCATGGACGCGGGCGTGCAGCCGGGGGATGATTTCTTTGGCTTTGCCAACGGCACCTGGGCAAAGAATACCGAAATTCCAGCGGACAAGGCCAGCTTTAGCTCGTTCGATATCCTGCAGGACGTTTCGCAAAAGCGGACGCGCGGGTTGCTTGAAGAGGCGATGAAAAAGCCGAAGTCAAAGATCGGTGCCGCTTATGCCGCCTATCTCGACACCAAAGCGATTGAGGCCAAGGGGCTGGCGCCGATCAAACCCTGGCTTGGCACGATCAAGGCGCTGAAATCAAAGACGGGCTATGCCGCGTTGGTGGCGCAGGCGGATCATAATGGCGTCAGCGTGCCGTTTGGCAGCGGCGTGTCGCAAGATGCCAAGAACCCCGATGCCTATACCGTCAGCCTGCGTCAGGCCGGGCTGGGGCTGCCGGACCGCGATTATTATCTCAGCGACGATGCCAAGCTGGTCGCCGCGCGCACCGCCTATCAGGCCTATATCGCGCAGATGTTCACGCTGGCGGGGGAGGGCAATGCGGCGGCGCGGGCCAAGGCTGTCGTCGAATTCGAAACGGGGATTGCCAAGGCGCATTGGACGCGGATCGAAAGCCGCGATGCCGACAAGACCTATAACAAGATGGAGGTTGCCGATCTGCAGAAAATGGCGCCCGGCTTTGATTTTGCCGGCTATTTCAAGGGGGTCGGCACGCCTGTAAAAACAGTGATCGTCGGCCAGCCAACCGCGATTACCAAGATAGCGGCACTGATCCAGGCGACGCCGCTCGCCGTGCTCAAGGATCAATTGCTGATCCGCTCGCTCGACGCCTTTGCCGATGTGCTGCCCAAGAAGTTCGATGAGGCACGCTTTGCGATGTACGGCACCGTGCTAGGCGGCACGCCTGAACAGCAGGCGCGCTGGAAGCGCGCGGTGAATTGGACATCGGGGGCGATCACCGATGATGTGTCGAAAATCTATGTCGCGCGCTATTTCCCGCCCGCAACCAAGGCGGCGATGGATCTGCTCGTCAAGAACGTCATCGCGGCAATGAATGTGCGGCTCGACAATCTTGAATGGATGTCCGCTGAAACCAAGGTGAAGGCGCATGCAAAGCTCGCCGCCTTTGTGCCGCGGATCGGTTATCCCGATAAATGGCGCGATTATTCGGCGTTGGTGATCACGCCCGGCGATGCGTTCGGCAACAAGCTCCGCGCGAACCAATGGGCGGATCGCTATAACAAGAACAAGCTGGGCAAGCCGATTTATCGCTGGGAATGGGGCCTGGCGCCGATGACGGTGAATGCCCAGGCCAACCCGACCTTGGTGGCGATTACCTTCCCGGCCGCGATCCTGCAGCCGCCTTTCTTTGATCCAAAGGCCGATCCGGCGGTGAATTACGGCGGGATTGGTGCGGTGATCGGGCATGAAATGAGCCATCATTTCGACGATCAGGGATCGAAGTTCGATGCCAAGGGGCGGCTGACCCAGTGGTGGACCGATGCCGATATCGCCGCCTTCAAGGCGCGCACCGCCAAATTGGTTGCGCAGTTCGATGCCTATGAACCGCTGCCGGGCTTCCACGTGAAGGGCGGACTGACGCTGGGCGAGAATACTGCCGATCTGGCCGGTCTGTCGGCGGCGATCGATGCCTATCACACCTCGCTTGGCGGCAAGCCCGCACCGGTGATTGATGGGCTCACCGGGGATCAGCGATTCTATCTCGGCTATGCGCAAGTGTGGCGGCGTAAGCACCGCGAGGCTGATCTGCGGAATCGGCTGCTGACCGATCCCCACGCGCCTGGCGAACAACGCGCCTGGATCGTCCGTAATCTCGATCCCTGGTACGCTGCCTTTGCGCCAAAGGACGGCCAGAAGCTGGTGTTGAAGCCCGAAGATCGCGTCCGCATCTGGTAGCCGCTTGACGGTCGCGCGGACGGGGCCAAAAGGGGGCATGGCCAGCCTTTCTGCACCGTCCGCGTCGATCCGTCGCCCCGCCCGAATGGCGGCGCTGCTGGCGTTGCTCTGTGGCCTGACGGCGGCGGTCGTGGTGCTGGGCGCGATTGGCGATCCAGTGATTGCGGCGGGCTTTCTGGGCGGCGCGATCGTCCTATTCGGCATCGTCATCGGCATTCGGGCAATGATTGCACCGACTGCCACGGCACCAGCCGAAACCGACTGGTCGGTCGCCCGCGCGCTGGCGGAGGCGAGCAGCGACGCGGTGGCGGTCACGGATCGCGCTGGCCGCTTGATCTGCGCCAATAATCGCTATCAGATCGTCTTTGGCGGCTTCCCGACGCCGCCCAATCTGCCGGTTGGGGAAACGCAGATTGCTGCGCTCGCCAGCGCCGGCCGTGCCGCGTGGCGAGACGGTGTCGCAGGTCTTGATCGCCTGATGATCGACGCCGGGCCGATCGCTGCATCGATCGAGCGGGCGGGTGAGGCGGAGGATATGCTCGTCTGGCGCTTTGCCGGGGCGCAAGGGGCTGATCTCGCTGCGACGGTTGAGGCGATGATCGGTGGTACGGTCGGCAATCGGCTGGCGACGGCCGGGATCATGACCGCGCTGATCACCGCCGATGGCCGAATTCGCGCTGCAAACCGGGTGTTTCGGGTGCGGGCGATGGGGCATGAGGAAGGCGCGATTGCTGGCCGCGATTTCGCCCGCTTCCTGATCACTGATGGCCAGGGAATGGTCCGTTTCGAGCGCGAAGGGATGACCAGCACGCCGCTGCGCGTGGTACAAATCCCGTTTATCGAGGGCGATGATGCGCCTTTGCTTGTGGCGCTGCTTGACGAGGAGGAGACGACCGGGCCTGCGATCGGCGCCAATGCATCGGCGCATGTCCGCAGCCTGGTGTCGCTGATGCCATTCGGGATCGCGCTGATCGATCGCGAGGGGCGCTTCCTGCAGATGAACGATGCGTTTGTCCGCGCTGCCGATGTCGATCCCGCCGCGCCGCCGCTCTATCCCGGCGATCTCGTCGTGCGAGAAGACAAGGCTGCCGTGGCCGATGCCGTCCGCCGCTTTGCAGGTGGAGCAACGCATAGTGCCGATATGGCGGTGCGGCTGCGCGATCGGCCCGATGAGCCCGTCGCCCTATCGATTGCTGGCGCGCGCGGGTTGGGTGAGGCGGCGGTGCTGCTCAGCTTGAAGGACAATGGCGAGGAAAACCGGCTGAAGCGTGAAGTGGCGCAGGCGACCAAGATGCAGGCTGTAGGCCAGCTCGCCGGCGGGGTTGCGCATGATTTCAACAATATCCTCACCGCGATTATCGGCCATTGCGACTTGATGCTGATGCGCCATTCGCCGGGCGATAGCGATTATGACGATATCCAGCAGATCCGCGCCAATTCGAACCGCGCCGCCAGCCTGACGCGGCAATTGCTCGCCTTTTCGCGCCAGCAGACGCTCCGTCCGCAGATATTGCAGCTGCCCGATGTGATCTCCGAAGTCTCAAACCTGCTCAAGCGGTTGCTGGGGGAAACGGTGACGCTGACGGTAAAGCATGGCCGCAATCTGGGGCCAGTGCGCGCCGATCCCGGCCAGCTTGAACAAGTGGTGATGAACCTGGCCGTCAACGCGCGCGATGCGATGCTGGCCAAGAGCGGGCAGGGCGGCGGCACGCTGACGATCCAGACGCTGGCGGTGCCCGCTGCCGATGTGCGCAAAATGGAATCGGATATCCTGCCGGTCGCCGATTATACAGCGATCAAAATCTCCGATACCGGTACGGGTATTCCGCCTGAGATCTTGTCCAAGATCTTCGAGCCCTTCTTCACCACCAAGGAAGTCGGCAAGGGTACCGGGCTGGGGCTGTCGACGGTCTATGGCATCGTCAAACAATCGGGCGGCTATATTTTTGCGGATTCCCGGCCAGGCAAAGGGGCGGAGTTCACCATCTATTTGCCCGTCCACACCGCCGCGGCTACCGCCAAGCCAATCCCTGCCGCACCCAAGGCCAAGGAAGGCGAATTGTGGGGCAGCGGGACGATCCTGATCGTCGAAGATGAAGACATGGTGCGCGCGGTCGCTGAGCGTGCGCTGACCCGACAAGGCTATACCGTGTTGACCGCGGAACATGGCGAGGCTGCACTTGAGCTGCTCGCCACGCACCAGCGCCCCGATCTGCTGATTTCAGACGTCGTGATGCCCATGATGGACGGTCCGACAATGGTGCGCCATGCCCGAAAGCGCTATCCAGATCTGCCGATTTTGTTCATGTCCGGCTATGCCGAAGAACAGTTGCGCAAATCGATCGACCTCGACAATGTCGCCTTTATCGCCAAGCCATTCTCGGTAAAGCAGCTTGCCGAGGCAGCGCGCGATGCGCTGGCGGTGAAATGACGCTTGGCGGCGTGCGCTATCTGGGCTCTAAGCGCGCCTTATGCCCGCCAACACCATTTTGATTGTCGAAGACGAATCACTGATTGCAATGATGCTCGAGGATTTTCTCGAATTGCTCGGCAAGCAAGTAATCGGCCCGGTTGATTCTGTTGCAGACGGGTTGGCCGCGGTTGCTGTCGGCGGCATTGGTGCGGCAATCTTGGACGTGAACCTGCGCGGCGGCGAGACCAGCTGGCCGATCGCCGATGCCCTGGCCGCAGCCGGAATCCCTTTTGTTGTCGCAAGTGGGGGCGGTATCCAAGACGTTGCCGAGCGGTTTCGCGATCGGCCGATGCTGTCCAAGCCGTTTACAATGGATGACGTTGAAGCGGCGATTGCCCAGTTCGCCTGATCAAGCGGAGGCTCACGCCGTCCGTTCTGGCACGGCGGCTGCATCATCGGCCAGCTTGGATTGTGGCGCGACGGCTTCCCACGGAAAGACGAACCAGTCTTTGGTGATCGCGCGGTCAATCGTCTCGGCGTGATACTCCACCCGCTGTGCCGACCGGACATTGTCGATCAGCGTCGCGAAGCGAATGCTGCCGGCAACCGCCCCCTGTTCGGCCAGGATCGTGCGCAACCGGCCGATTGTGCCGCCAGTGTCATTGATGTCATCGACGAACAGTAGCTTATCACCACCCTGGGTCCGCGCAGCCAGCCGGGCGAGCGCCCCTTCTGCAAATTCTTCGACTTGGCTCGAATAATCGACCGACAGCATGGGCAATCCCGTGGCGTGGCTAAGAAAAGTGGCCGGTACAAGCCCGCCACGCCCAATGCCGATGAGGTAGGATGGTGCCCAGCTATCCGCGCCGATCTGATCGGCGAGCGCCAGGACATGGGCGACAAACTGTTCCTGCAGGATCGGGGTGAAAATTGGCATCAGGCGGCATCCACATAGGCATCAAGCCGGGCGAGGTGCATGGAGACCGCGTCTAGCGGCAGGAACGACCCCAGGAAGGAATTGCGCGCGAGCAGCGTAAGATCAGCGAGGGAGAGGTCGCGCCCAGTGGCGGCAGCACGATAATTGTCAGCGATATAGCCGCCGAAATAGGCCGGATCGTCTGAATTGATCGTCGCCCTAAGGCCGACCTTCAACATTCGATCAATCGGATGGGCTGCCATGTCTGGCACTACGCAGAGCTTTAGATTGGACAGCGGGCAGACGGTGAGCGTCATGCCTTCCCTCGCCAGCCTTGCGGTGAGTATCGGGTCTTCAAGCGCGCGATTGCCATGATCGAGGCGATCGATATCGAGCAGGTCGAGCGCCTGCCACACATAATCGGGTGGGCCCTCCTCACCGGCATGGGCAACGCGTTTCAGCCCCATGTCGCCGGCCGCGGCAAAGACGCGCGCAAATTTTTCTGGCGGGTGACCAATTTCTGACGAATCGAGCCCGACGCCAGTGATCCGATCGAGCCATGGCTCGGCGGCCTTTAGCGTCGTAAAGGCAGCGTCCTCGTCGAGATGGCGGAGGAAGCAAAGAATGAGTTGTGCCGTTAGCCCATGCCTGGCTTGCGCCGCGGCCATGCCGGCGAGCAGGCCGTCTGCCACCACTTGAAACGGAATGCCGCGATCCGTGTGCGTCTGCGGATCAAAGAAGATTTCTGCATGGACGACCCCGTCTTCGGCTGCCCGATCGAAATAGGCGAGCGCCAGATCGTGGAAATCCTGTTCGGTGCGCAGCACGTCCGCCCCGGCATAATAAATATCCAGGAAATCCTGCAGCCGTGAGAAATTATAGGCTGCCCGCACTTCCTCAACCGTTGCGAAGGGAGTGGTGATGCGATTGCGCTGCGCAAGCGCCATCATCAGTTCGGGTTCAAGGCTGCCTTCAATATGCAAATGAAGTTCTGCCTTAGGCAGACCGGCGATGAAGTCAGGGTGATCGATCATGCGCCACCATCGCGAAACCGGCTCGACAGGGCAAGCCGGGAAAGCGGTGAAGGAAATTTTCGTTCACCCCTTGTTCCTGTAGAACATTATGTGTACAAAGACTGAGCGCATTGCCCAACCGGCATGTTCAGTCTAGCGACGGAGGCTTCCAATGGCAGCACAATTGAAGGTCATCGACAACAAAATGGCGGTATCCACGGACAAGGCGGCCGCTGAGCGGCAAAAGGCGCTCGACGCTGCGCTCGCGCAGATTGATCGGGCCTTTGGTAAAGGCTCGGCCATGCGGCTCGGCTCGAAGGAGACGATGCAGGTTGAGGCGATTTCGACCGGCTCGCTTGGGCTGGACATCGCGCTTGGCGTTGGCGGGTTGCCGCGCGGTCGGGTCATCGAAATCTATGGGCCGGAAAGCTCGGGCAAGACCACGCTGGCGCTTCACGTCATCGCCGAAGCGCAGAAAAATGGCGGCACGGCGGCGTTTGTCGATGCCGAACATGCGCTTGACCCGGTCTATGCCAAAAAACTGGGCGTTAACATCGACGAACTGATCGTGTCGCAGCCCGATACCGGCGAGCAAGCGCTCGAGATCGTTGACACCTTGGTGCGTTCCAATGCCATTGACGTGCTGGTGGTCGATTCGGTTGCGGCTCTCGTGCCGCGCGCTGAAATTGAGGGCGAGATGGGCGATAGCCATGTCGGCCTGCAGGCGCGGCTGATGTCGCAATCGCTGCGTAAGTTGACCGGGTCGATCAGTCGGTCGCGTTGCATGGTGATCTTCATCAACCAGCTGCGCATGAAGATCGGCGTGATGTACGGCAACCCGGAAACCACGACGGGTGGGAATGCCCTGAAATTCTACGCCTCGGTTCGGCTCGACATTCGCCGCACCGGCCAGATCAAGGACCGCGAGGATATCGTTGGCAACACCACCCGGGTGAAAGTGGTCAAGAACAAGGTCGCGCCGCCGTTCAAGCAGGTCGAATTCGATATCATGTATGGCCAGGGCATTTCGAAAATCGGCGAAATTCTCGATCTCGGCGTCAAGGCCGGGCTGGTCGAGAAATCGGGCGCATGGTTCTCTTATGACAGCGTCCGGATCGGCCAAGGCCGCGAAAACGCCAAGACCTATTTGAGCGAGCATAGCGAGATGGCGGATCGGCTCGAAAAGGCGATCCGGACCCGCACCGACAAGGTTGCCGAGGAAATGATGGTCGGTGCCGAACCGGAAGATGATGACGAGATGTAAGCTTCCCGGCGGCGTATTCCTGCACGGACTAGCGCTGCAATAACTGGAAAGGCCCGCCCATGTCGGCGGGCCTTTCATGTTTTGGGCGCTGGCATGTCGGGCGGGCCGTTGCGGCAGTGTCGGTGACCCGCAAATTCCCCACCTTTGTTCGAAGATCGGGAGACGACAACGCGCGAAGCGCTCGACTTCGTGCCGCGATCGGCTAGCGTCACCGGCGTTCAGGAGGCCATGTTATGACGATCATCGTCCACCATCTCGAAAATTCGCGGTCGCAGCGCATCCTATGGATGCTCGAAGAAATTGGTCTACCCTATGAGATCAGGCATTATGCGCGTGATAAGAAGACAATGCTGGCACCGCCCGAGCTGAAGCTGATCCATCCGCTCGGCAAATCACCGGTGATTGAGGATGACGGTGTCGTCATCGCTGAAACGGGGGCCATCGTCGAATATCTGGTCGAAAAAGCGGATGGCCGGCTTGGACCGGGCGCGCACCGCGAATCGGTGCTGCGCTATCGCCAGTTCATCCATTATGCCGAGGGCTCGATGATGCCGCCGCTCTTCGCGATGCTGGTGGCGGGACGTATTCCGCTATTTGGCAAGGCAGTGCTCAAGCGCCTGGTGCCGATGTTCGATGTCCATCTTGATTATCTTGAGGCCGAACTTGCTTCCCGGCCCTGGTTTGCCGGCGACGAAATCAGCGCAGCCGATATCATGATGAGCTTTCCGCTTGAAGCAGCGCGATCACGGGCGGGTCTCGGCCCGTCGCGACCGGCGACCACCGCCTGGCTTGCCAAGATCCACGCCCGCCCGGGCTATCAGACCGCACTCGCCAAGGGCGGTCCCTATGCCTTTGCGTGATGCCTAGGGCATGACGCCAACGGCCTGACGGCCTTCCCGAAGGAGATGGCGGCGTCGCTAGGTCGTGGCGCGATGCGCAGGCGCATGGGGCGGCTCAATCTCCGGTGGTTCGGGTTCGTCCAGCGCACCCTCCCACTTCGCCACTACGGCGGTGGCAACCGCATTGCCGACGACATTGGTGCCCGACCGCCCCATGTCGAGGAACTGATCGACTGGCAGGATCAGCAACAGCCCTGCCTCCGGAATGCCAAACTGACCCATCACCGCTGCGATCACGACCAGCGATGCGCGCGGCACGCCGGCAATGCCCTTTGACGTGACCATCAGGACCAGCAGCATGATGATCTGGGTGCCGATCGACAAATCGATGCCGTAAACTCGGGCGATGAACAATGTCGCAAAGGTCATGTACATCATCGAGCCGTCAAGGTTGAACGAATAGCCCAGCGGCAACACAAAGCTTGCGATCCGGGGCGGCACCCCGAACCGATCAAGCGCCTCCAGTGTACGGGGATAAGCTGCCTCGGATGACGCGGTGGAAAAGGCCAGGAGGATAGGTTCGCGAATATAGCGGATCAGCGAAAATGCCCGTCGGCCGATAAACGCGAAAGCAGCACCGAACAGCAACAGCCACAGCACCGCCAGCCCGATATAGAAGCTGCCCACAAACAGCCCCAGCGTGACGATGATGCCCAATCCGTTAACAGTAATGGTGGCCGTGATCGCGGCAAACACCGCCAGCGGTGCGATCCGCATCACATAATCGGTGATCTGCAGCATCATTGCCGCCAGCGCTTCTGCACCCTTCACGATTGGTGCGCCCCGTTCGCCAATCGCCAGCAACGCGACGCCGGCGAACACCGAAAACACTACGATCTGGATAATCTCATTGGTCGCCATCGCATCGACGATTGACGATGGCACGACATGGGTGATCCATTTCGACAAGTCGAACGCCGCCTTGTCGAGGCCGACCGTCGCGTCGGGTGCCGGCAGCGAAAAGCCAAAGCCTGTGCCGGGCGCAACGGCATCAATCACGAATTCGATCCCGTGGAACAGGAGCAGCCCCAGGCTGAGCGAAATCAGTGACGCGGTAACGAACCACCCCATTGTCCGCGCGCCAATCCGCCCGAGCGACGCAGTGTCGCCCATATGGGCGATGCCGACGACCAATGTGGAAAACACCAGTGGCGCGATGATCATCTTGATCAGCCGCAGGAAAATCGTCGTGATGATTGAGAAGCCGCCAGCAATGTCCTTGAGCAATGCAGGTGCGGCCTCTGGCGGATCGATCCAGCCCCAACTCGCAAGCAGCGAGAGAAATGTGCGGATCGATTCTACGCCGTAATTGATCGCAGTACCTAGCAATAACCCCAAAACTAGGCCGATCATGATGTAAAGCGTCAGGCGCTTGGCCAAAGGAACCTCCCCGAAAATTCTGGCACCAGCGAAGGGCATTGTGGCGCGTGGGTCAAGCGCCCTATGAAGCAGCATCGAATTGAAGGGGGAATAGCCGCGATGATTCAGCACCTATTTTGCATCGTGCCGCGTGCCCTTGTGTTGCCATGATTAGTCGGCGCCAGTTGCTGGGAGCAGCCACGGCTTTGCCGCTGATTGGGACAGCAGGCCTGCTGCGCGCGGCTGAACCCGACCTTGTCGGACTCACCAATCTGACGGGCAATGTGCAGCCGATCACCCCTGCTGAGCGCCAGGCGCGGATTGCCCGCGCGCAAGCGCTGATGAAGGCAGCGGGTATCGGTGCAGTGCTGATCGAACCCGGCGCGAGCCTGACCTATTTCACGGGCGTTGAATGGCGCCGCAGCGAACGGCTGACGGCGGCGCTGGTGCCGGTCGAGGGCGACCCTTGTGTCGTCACGCCGTTTTTCGAAGAACCGTCGGTTCGCCAAACGCTAGCGGTGACGGCCACTGTCAAGGTCTGGCAGGAAGATGAGGACCCGCTTGCCCTGATCGCTGCGTTGTTGCGCGCGCGGGGACTCGCCGGCTTGCCGGTCGGCATTGAGGAAACTGTGCGCTATTTCGCGGTCGATAAATTGCGGCAAGCTTTGCCAAAGGCGCGAATCGTTTCCGCCAATCCGGTCGTCAGGGGCTGCCGGATGATCAAGACGCCCGCTGAAATTGCATTGTTGCAGGCCGCCAGTGACGTGACGGTTGCTGCTTATCGCTGGACCTACCCGCGGATCGAAAAGGGCATGACGCCAGCGCAGATCGGCGCGCTGATGACGGCGGCGACCCGAAAATTGGGCGGTGATCCCGAATTCGCTCTGGTGCTGATCGGCGAGGCCGCTGCTTACCCGCATGGCAGCCTGGCACCGCAAATCGTGGCCGATGGGCAAGTGGTGCTGATGGACTGCGGTTGCAGCGTTCATGGCTATCAATCTGACATTTCGCGGACATTCGTGCATGGCACAGCGTCTGCCGAGCAGCGCGCGGTGTGGGACCATGTCGCCAAAGGGCAGCAAGTGGCGCGCGCGGCCGCACAGATCGGGGTGCCGGCAGGCAGTGTCGACGATGCGGTGCGTCGCTATTATGAGGCGCAGGGTTATGGACCGGGCTATAAGCTGCCCGGCCTGTCACATCGGACCGGTCATGGGATCGGGATGGATGGGCACGAACCCGTCAATCTCGTGCATGGCGAGACGACCCCGCTGGCGGCAGGGATGTGCTTTTCGAACGAGCCCGGGATCTACTTGCCCGGCAAATTCGGCGTCCGGCTGGAAGACTGCTTCCATATGAGCACGACCGGACCAGTCTGGTTCAGCGAACCCCCGAAAAGCATCGACATGCCGTTTGGATGATAAGGCGAGAGGCGTGGCCAGAGCTGCGCTGTCGCCGTGCCAGCACTTTGTGGTGCCGTGGGCATCGGGGAGATACTTATCGCCGAATAACGCCCAGCGGTCACGGGAGAGGATTGGTGCAGCAACGGATGCCCAAGCCAATCGCGGTAGTTTGGAAATAGTTACGGGTCGCCGATGGCCGCTTGGTCATCCAGCCAATCGGCAAGTGCCCGGTAGGATAGTGGCGATGAAAGCCGAAGGCCGATTTCGCCGTCCAGGCTCCACCGGACAAAGGCATGCGTTGCGCCAAGCCCGTCAACCGCGACGACAACGGGTTCGTCCCGCGCGAATATTTCCGGGGTCACGACGGCAACCCCGACGATTGAGATATTGGCAATTGCCCCTTCGATGGTGCCGCGCCCGCTGATAATTCTGGCATTCCCTGCGCGTTGGAAACGGGGGGCACGGGGATGACGGCGGCGAATCGACTGACGTTCTTCGCGCAATACCGCATCGACATCGATTGGCATTTCAAACTGAACCCCGGCCTCGCGCCGCCGTGCCCAGCGGACGGTGGCCCAGAAGCATCGGTCTGACCGCAAATCAATCTGGACCCGGTCGCCTACTGCGGGCACCCGGTTCACCTCGATCATCGCACCGCTTGCGGAGAGATTTCGGACCACACAGAGTTGATCCGGCCCTGTCGAAACGAGCCGACCGACCCGAAAGACCGAAATATGACGCGCACCACCCCGGCGCTCAATATAGCCACGGCGATTGTCCAGCTCCATCGTCGCGGCAATTGTCATGTCGGTGTCAATCTCCTCGTCATGTCGGTCGAACGATCGGGTTGGTCAGGCGGGTCGGGTCGTTAAGGTGCATTCTAACGGGCGAGTATTAAGGGATTACAAAAAACATGTTTTTTCCATCGTTTCTGGACGGGGAGGCGTGAAGACGCGCGGGGGCTTTCGTCACCGTGATCGCGATGTTTGATGTGCGCGCCGTGTTTTGCTTGAGCGTGGCCGCGCGTCGCCCTAGATCAGCGGCATGACATCGACCAACGACATCCGCCGCAGCTTCCTGGATTATTTTGCCGGTGAGGGGCATGCTCGCGTGCCTTCCGCGCCGCTCGTGCCGCATAATGATCCGACGTTAATGTTCGTCAATGCCGGCATGGTGCCTTTCAAGAACGTCTTCACCGGGCTTGAATCACGGCCCTATCTCACGGCGAGCTCATCGCAGAAATGTGTGCGCGCGGGCGGCAAGCACAATGATTTGGACAATGTCGGCTATACGGCGCGGCACCATACGTTCTTTGAAATGCTCGGTAATTTCTCGTTCGGTGATTATTTCAAAGAACGCGCAATCTCGCTCGCCTGGAATTTGATCACCCGCGAATGGGGCATTGATCCCGATCGGCTGACGGTGACCGTCTATCACACCGATGATGAAGCCTTTGATCTGTGGCGCAAGATCGCCGGGCTGCCGGAAAGCCGGATCATCCGGATCGCCACCAACGATAATTTTTGGTCGATGGGCGATACCGGGCCGTGCGGGCCATGTTCCGAGATTTTTTACGACCATGGCGACCATATTCCTGGCGGCCCGCCGGGCAGTCCGGATGAGGATGGCGACCGCTTTGTAGAAATCTGGAATCTGGTCTTCATGCAGTTCGAGCAGGCCGCCGGTGGCGAGCGGACGCCGTTGCCGCGCCCATCGATTGATACCGGCATGGGGCTGGAGCGCATCGCCGCCGTGCTGCAGGGTGTGCACGACAATTATGATACCGATACATTCAAGGCACTGATCGCTGCATCCAGTGCGCTGACGCAAACGCCGTCTACCGCGGAAACCCAGGCGAGCCACCGGATCATCGCCGATCATCTGCGCACCAGCGGCTTTCTGGTGGCAGACGGCGTGCTGCCCGCCAATGAGGGGCGCGGTTACGTGCTGCGGCGAATCATGCGGCGTGCGATGCGCCATGCCCATCTATTGGGTGCCAAGGACCCGTTGATGCATCGGCTGGTCCCAGCGCTCGTCGCGGAAATGGGCGCTGCCTATCCGGAGCTGCTGCGCGCGCAGCCGTTGATTGAGGCAACGCTGGCGCAGGAGGAAACGCGTTTTCGCCAGACGCTGACCAACGGGCTGAAGCTGCTCGACGAGGCGACGGCAGGCATGGCGCCGGGCGCAACACTCGCCGGAGAAACGGCGTTCAAGCTATATGACACATTTGGCTTCCCGTATGATCTGACCGAGGATGCGCTTCGATCGCAGGGATTTGGTGTCGATCGTGCCGGATTTGATACGGCGATGGCCGAACAAAAGCGCGCCGCCCGCGCCGCCTGGAAGGGATCGGGCGAGCGCGCCTCCGATGAAGTCTGGTTTGACATTGCCGAGGAGGCGGGCGGTACTGAGTTCACGGGCTATACCAGCGATGTCGGTGACGGTACCGTTATCGCGTTGTTGAAGGACGGCGTTCGGGTTGATCGCGCTGGCCCCGGCGAAGTGGTCGTGTTGACCAATCAGACGCCCTTTTATGCCGAAAGCGGCGGCCAGATGGGCGATGCTGGCGTGATTAGCACCGATGGCGGTTTGCGCGCGAGCGTGCGGGATACCAGCAAGGCAGTCGGCCGGTTGCACGCGCATCAGGCGCTGATCACGGCTGGCGAAATCGTGCAGGGCGATACCGTCCACCTGGCAATTGACGTCGCGCGGCGCGCGCAGATTCGCGCCAATCATTCTGCAACGCACTTGTTGCATGCAGCGTTGCGCACGCGGCTTGGCGGGCATGTCTCCCAAAAGGGCAGCCTGGTGGCGGCCGATCGCTTTCGCTTCGATTTCTCGCATCCAAGCGCGCTGAGTGCCGCTGAGATTGCCGATATCGAAGCCGATGTGAACCGTCAGATCAGGGGCAATGGCCCGGTCACTACCCGGTTGATGACGCCAGAAGATGCGATTGCGGCGGGGGCAATGGCGCTTTTTGGTGAGAAATACGGCGATGAAGTGCGCGTGCTTGCGATGGGAACAGAAGCGGACGCACCCTATTCGGTCGAGCTGTGTGGCGGCACCCATGTATCGGCGCTAGGCGATATCGCCTTGTTCAAAATTGTCGCCGAGGGCGCTGTGTCGAGCGGTATCCGCCGGATCGAGGCGCTGACAGGCGAGGCCGCACGGCTTTGGCTCGCTGATCGCGATGAGAAACTGCGCGAGACGGCGAGTGTGCTCAAGGCGTCACCTGACGAGGTGCCGATGCGGGTCGCTGCCCTGGTTGACGATCGCCGGCGGCTTGAACGTGAGCTTGCCGAAGCGAAAAAGGCATTGGCGCTGGGTGGCGGCGCTGGCGCTGCACCAGCCGGGCCCGAAACGGTGGGGGGCATGAACTTTGCCGGTCAGGTCGTCGACGGGCTCGACCCCAAGGGTTTGCGCGGCGCAGTTGACGATGTGAAGACCCGAATTGGGTCGGGCATCGTGATGATTGTCGCGGTGAATGAGGGGCGTGCCTCTGTCGCGGTCGGGATCAGTGACGATCTGGTCGCCAATTATAATGCGGTTGATTTGCTGCGGATTGCGGTTGCCGAACTGGGCGGGCAGGGCGGCGGCGGGCGACCTGACATGGCGCAGGGCGGTGGCCCCGAAGGCGGGCGGGCGGCTGATGCCATCACTGCCGTCAAAAACGCCCTGATGGCGGAGACAACGACGGCCTGATCAGGTCGCTAAGCTATTGCCCGGCCCAAACCAGCGCCGTGATTCGCCATTTGCCGTCAACGCTGCGCAGCGTGGTAACAATGACCCCCTGTTGCGACATTAACTCATCGCCGCGCGCCGTAGCCATCATTGCTGGGCAGACCACATAGGCTTGATCGCTAACAAGCGTGAAGCGGGACGGGGCGCGCAGTGTCGTGTGGTTCATCGAAAAATCATGCTTGGTGCAATAGGCCCAGAGCGCTTCTACCCAGCGATCAAAACTGTTCGCCCCCGCCCACTGGAACGGGGCAAACGCATCAATGATCATCATATCGGGCGCGGTCAACGCACGCGCTTTGTCTGCTTCCAGCGCATCCAGGGCACGCCAGAATTGCTCGATTATCGACAAAATTTCGCGGGCGTCGTCGTTCATATCCATTAATTGCGGGATACTGATGCTTGGTTGACGTCAGGTAAAGGCCCTGGGCGCAACCGGCGGCATTCTTTCAGCGCGAGAAGATCGAATTACGGGCAGAATCGGCCAGCCAATGACCGAGATGACCGATGCTTGCCATAGTCGCCGCGCTATAGCTGCAGCCGGTGAGGGCGTAATCGACCGCCAGCAGAATGAGCGTAAGCGCAGCAAGGGCTTTGATCATCATGCGCAAATCAATGCGCTTTTGGGGTTAAGTCCGGCTGCACAGGGGTAGTGAATCGCGTGGGCAGGATGATTCTGCCCTCACGCCGGATGATCGCTGTCGCGTAATCGACGAAAGCGTGGCTCGCGCATCAGCCCCGCAGCGCCCTTAATCTCTTTGCGCAATGCATCGCGCTTTTCATGAATCGATGCGATCACAGGGCCGACGGCAACGCCAAGATCAGTCAGCACGGCTTCTGATAGCTGCAGCGAGCTCTCGAGCGTTTCCGGCACTGCATCGGTTACGCCTGCGCGATAGAGTTCTGCGGCGTGGTCGACATCGCGGGCGCGGGCAACAATGGTCAGATCAGGCACCCAATTGCGGACCCGTTTGGTCAGCCGGACCGTGAGTACAGGATCGTCCATCGTCAAAATCAACGCCTTTGCGCGGCCAAGATTGAGCCGATCGACCAATTCCGTCCGTGCGACATCGCCGAAGATCATTGGATAACCTTCTGCCCGGGCAGCGATAACGGTATCGATATCGGCTTCTACCGCGACAAAGGGCTGTTGATGGGCGCGGAGCATTTCCGCGACCATTCTGCCTACCCGGCCAAAGCCAATGATCACCGTGCCAGGCCCCTCTGCCGGGATGGTAATGCCCAGCGGATCGCCATCGGTGCGGCGTTCGATCCGACGCGCAGCCTGTCTGCCGATCCAAGCGAGCAGGGGCGTGAGCGTCAACCCAAGCGCGGTTACAGTTTCCCAGAAATTGGCAAAATCGGGCTTGATGAGCTGCGCCTGCGCAGCAGCACCCAATACAATCAATGTAGTCTCTGACGGACTGCCCATCAGCAAGCCGGTCTCTGCGGCAATGCCGCCGCGGATACCGGCCCAGCGCAACAGCCCAAAAGTAACCAGCGCTTTCACAGAAACGACTGCGACAATCGCGAGCAACAGCTCTGGCCAGCCGGCCAGGATCGATCGAAGATCGATGCTCATCCCCACGGTGATCAGAAACACGCCGAGCGCCAGACCGTTAAACGGCGCCGTCATCACTTCGACCTCGCTACGGTAATCGGTCTCTGCGATCAGCAGCCCGGCGAGCAGCGCGCCGACAATGGGTGAAAGGCCGACGGCCGTCGTGGCCAGGCTGGCCACGATTACGACGAGCAGCGACGCTGCCAGGAACAATTCGGGACTTTTGGTGCGCGCCGCCTGCGCGAACAGGCGCGGCAGGATGACCCGCCCGCCGATAAACATCAGCGCGATGGTCACCAGGCCCAGGGCAAGAATCCAGACAATCGCCAAAGGATCATTGGAGCCATGCGGGGCAAGGGCAGCCAGCGCAAAGATGATCGGCACCAGCGCCAGATCTTCGAACAACAGCATCGCAAAAGCCGCGCGGCCCACTCCGCTGGTGGTGCCTGCAATCGGGAGGACCAACGCTGTCGATGACAAGGCAAGCGCAAAACCCAGGGCCAGAGCACTCGACCAAGGCACGCCAAAGAGATGTGCCCCGACGCCAATAATCATGCCGGATGCGATCAGCTCAGCCGCTCCGGTGCCGAAAACCAACTGACGCATGCTCCATAGCCGCTTTAGCGAAAGTTCGAGCCCGATCGAAAAGAGCAGCAATGTGATACCGAATTCGGCAAACGGTTCGATCGCATCGGCATCAGAAATGGTGACATGCCGCAACCAGGGCATTTTGCCGACCAGTGCGCCCAGGCCGAAGGGGCCAACCAGTACGCCGACCAGAATGAATCCGATCACCGGGCTGATTTTCGCGCGGGCGAATGCCGGGATGACAAGCCCTGCGGCCCCCAGAATGACGAGCGCGTCTGAAAAACCGTGACTGTCGAGAGCGATGGTCATGACGGCATCTAGCCTGCCACGATGCGCTTTGTCAGCCCATGGCGGATTGAGGATAGCTGAAACCCCAATTGGCGGGGGAAAACTATGTTGCAGGCCTTTGCGGCTTCGGCTCGTGGATAACTGGATCGTCGTTTGCGAACAGCGCATCGACTGAGCCGCCATTGCGCGCCAGAATCGCTTCAACGCGTTTGCGGCCGAGATAATAAGGCAGCGCTGGATGATCAGTGCCCGCAGCGATCAGCCTTGCCGCTTCTGCATCGCTAAGGCTGCCGCCGCCGGCAACAAAATCGCAATAGCCCTCTACTTTCCAGGCAGGCGCTGCCTGCGCAGCAGCAAGGCCGAAATGGCGACGGAGCAGGCCATGCGCCATCTCATGGGCAATGACTTGGGAGAGCGGCCGGACCCCGCCAATCCTGCGCCCGTTGAAGGCGAGGTCCCGGACCATGTCGCTGCGGTTGACGATCACCAATTCCGAACCGGGCCGCGAGATCGCAAACGCGCTGACACTTGCTTTTGCGAGCGCGCGCCAGCGCCAGCCGCCATTGGTGAGGAAAATTCGGCTGCCTAGGCCGGGTACTGCAATGGCCGACGTGCTGAGCCGTTGGTCTGCCCGCGCAAGCACCGCATCCATCGCCGATGGGATCGGGAACTCAGCGGAAATATGATGCCCGCCAATCTGACGATGAAAAGGGAATGCAAGGTCGTCAGACGGTTGAGGTGCGCTGGCGGCGATCGCTGGCGCTGCAAGGGCGAGCAGCCAGCGAGATCGCGCGCCCGCCACGCCTACACACCCATCGCGGTTTCCAGATTGACGCGGACCTGTTCGAAAAATTGCTCCGTCGTCATCCAGGGCTGATTGGGCCCGATCAGCAGCGCAAGGTCTTTGGTCATATGACCGTTTTCAACGGTCTTGATGCAAACCCGCTCAAGCGTTTCGGCAAAGGCGGAGACTTCGGGCGTGCCATCAAACTTGCCGCGATATTTAAGGCCGCCGGTCCAGGCGAAAATCGACGCGATCGGGTTGGTCGAGGTTGCCTTACCCTGCTGATGCTGACGGAAATGGCGGGTGACGGTGCCGTGCGCCGCTTCTGCCTCAACGGTCTTGCCATCGGGCGTGAGCAACACGGACGTCATCAGCCCGAGCGAACCAAAGCCCTGGGCGACCTGATCGGACTGGACGTCGCCGTCATAGTTTTTGCAGGCCCAGACGAATTCGCCATGCCATTTCAGCGCGGAAGCGACCATGTCATCGATCAACCGATGTTCATAGACGATGCCAGCTTCCTTGAACTTGTCCTTGAATTCGCTTTCAAAGACCTCAGCGAACAAATCCTTAAAGCGGCCATCATAGGCCTTCAGGATGGTGTTCTTGGTCGATAGATAAACCGGCCATTTCAGGTTCAAGCCGTAATGCATCGATGCGCGCGCGAAATCGCGGATCGAATCGTCCAGATTGTACATCGCCAGCGCGACGCCCGGCGACGGGTATTGGAACACTTCGCGATCAATCACCGTGCCGTCATCGCCTTCGAACACCATGCGTAGCTTGCCGGGGCCGGGGACGAGGAAATCAGTAGCGCGATACTGATCGCCAAAGGCGTGGCGGCCAACGACGATCGGGTGGGTCCAGCTGGGGATCAGGCGCGGTACGTTCTTGATCACGATTGGTTCGCGGAAAATCGTGCCGCCCAGGATGTTGCGGATCGTGCCGTTGGGCGATTTCCACATTTTTTTGAGGCCGAATTCCGTCACCCGGTCTTCATCGGGAGTGATCGTGGCGCATTTCACGCCGACGCCATATTTTTGGATCGCACGCGCGCTTTCCACCGTGATCTTGTCATCGGTCTCGTCACGCTTCTCGACGCCCAGATCATAATAATCGAGATCGATATCGAGATAGGGAAGAATGAGGCGTTCACGGATCCATTGCCAGATGATCCGGGTCATCTCATCGCCGTCGATTTCGACGACGGGCGTCTTCACCTTAATTTTCGCCATCGATTGCTCGCTTATCCTTGGGGAAGGGTTTCTCAGCGCCGTCTAGGATGAAGGCCCGCGCCAATCAACCTCCCCAAACGTGCTGACTGGTACGAGTCCGCCCGGATTGGTGCGCGCGCATTGAAATGCTGCATTGCGCAATGTACAAAGCGACCATGCCATTGCCCGAAAAACCGCCGATTGGTGGTGCCAGCGTCACCTGGCGCTTTCCTGATGTTCATCCCGAAGGGCGCAAATATGTGCTGATCGCCGGTGCGGCGGCGTTTCTGTCCTTTTTTATCTGGGATTTCGTGACCTGGCCGCTGATTGGCCTAACGATCTGGGTTGCCGCGTTTTTCCGTGATCCGGTGCGGGTGACCCCACAGGGCGATGATTTGATCACAGCGCCTGCCGACGGGTTGATCACGATGATCGAACGAATGGCGGTGCCGCCCGAGCTTGCCGGTGAGAATTGCCTGGGTGCCGCACCATTGGTGCGGGTGTCGATTTTTATGAGCGTGTTCGATGTCCATATTAACCGGACGCCCATTCCCGGCACGATCCGCCAGGTTATTTATATTTCTGGCAAATTCCTCAATGCGGATCTCGACAAGGCGAGCGAGGAAAATGAACGCCAGCATATTCTGGTTGAGAGCCGCGATGGCCGCAAAATTGGCTTCACCCAGATTGCCGGGCTGGTTGCGCGGCGAATCGTGGGTTTCGTCAAACCTGGCGATATGGTGGCATCCGGGCAGCGAATCGGCCTGATTCGCTTTGGCAGTCGGGTTGACGTCTATTTGCCTGACGATTTCGCCTGCCAGGTCGTGCTCGGCCAGCGCAGTGTCGCGGGTGAAACGATCATTGGCCGCGCGCATGCGACGACGCCGCTGGGTATTACTCAGTGACGATGCCCGTGGCGGTGCCAAGGACAGCCCCGTCCACGCCCAATTTTGCCAAGCAGACGCGTGACGCCGCTGCCCCCCGTAGGTTTCGGCGCATCGCAGCAGCGCGATGAGGCGACCCCGGCCACGCCCGGTGCGCGGCCTGCCGTTGCGGGCGGTGGCGCCCAATGCAGTGACGGCGTTGGCGCTATGTTCCGGGCTGACAGGCATCCGTTTTGCGATCGCGGCCGAATGGCAACTGGCGGTGACGATGATCATGATTGCCGGTGTGCTCGATGGCCTGGATGGCCGGATCGCGCGGATGGTGCGGGGGGAGAGCCGGTTTGGCGCTGAACTTGATTCGCTGTCGGACGCCATTTCCTTCGGCGTTTCCCCGGCGCTGATCCTGTATCTTTGGTCACTTGGGGCATTTCCGCAGCTGGGCTGGCTATGCGCGTTGGTATTTGCCGTATTTTGCGCGCTGCGGCTCGCCCGGTTCAATGCCGCAATCGATATGGCCGACCAGCCCCACAAGCTGGCCGGGTTTCTCACCGGGATTCCCGCACCGGCTGGTGCCGGGCTAGCAATGCTGCCGCTTTATCTATGGTTCTGGACCGGGGAGGGGCTGTTTCGGTCGCCCTGGCTGGTCGCGCCCTGGATAGCGTTGGTGGCGATCATGATGGTGTCCAGCATGGCGACCTATAGCTGGTCGTCGCTCAAGCTGCGCAGTTCGGTCCGCTTTGAAGCGATTGCGGTCGTTGTCTTGCTGGGGGCGGCACTGGTTTCTGCCCCTTGGCACACGCTCACGTTGGTTTGCGTCGCTTATCTATTGTCGATGCCGTTCAGTATCCGCGGTTATGCGCGAATCAAGCAGCTGCGCGCCAAGCCGGCGGCCGCGCCACTGCCATGACGGGGCGACGACGCGGCATGGCACGGACGGGCATTGCCGGCGCGACGACGCCCTTAGCCGCGAATAGCGCGATGATCCGTGGCATGGCGGGAACCAACGTAAACATCATGACGGCACAGACTGACATCAGGGCCGCGGAGAACAATATCAGGCTCAACAGCGTCACCATCGTCTAATCCTCCGTCAATTGTTGAAATGCCCTGTCGTCCATGAAGGGGCGGGCGGTCATTTTTGTTCCGTGTACAGCTTACGAACCCGTTATGTTCCACCTCCGTTCCAACTGTCAAGCGTTGAATTGAACCTTGATTCGAGCCCTGGTCTCGGCTAAGCGCCGCGGCTCAACCCCGCATGGGAAGCGCACATCACCGGTGTCCGCCCGGGCCTTGGCCCGTTTGGATATTTGCTTCCCAGAGGACAAACCGGAAAGGAATTCCCTATGGCGGCACCAGTCGTCACCATGCAGCAATTGCTCGAAACAGGCGCACATTTCGGCCACCAGACTCACCGCTGGAACCCCAAGATGAAGCCCTATATCTTTGGCGACCGCAACGGCGTCCATATTCTCGACCTCAGCCAGACCGTGCCGTTGTTTGCGCGCGCGCTCGAATTCGTCGCTGCGTCGACAGCATCGGGCGGCAAAGTGCTGTTCGTCGGCACCAAGCGCCAGGCGCAGGAGCCTGTGGCAGACGCGGCGCGTCGTTCAGGCCAGCATTTCGTCAACCATCGCTGGCTGGGCGGCATGCTCACCAACTGGAAGACCATCTCGGGCTCGATCAAGCGCCTCAAGACGCTCGAAGAGCAGCTCTCCGGCGACACCACCGGCCTGACCAAGAAGGAAGTCCTGCAGCTCACCCGTGAGAAGGACAAGCTTGACCTGTCGCTCGGCGGCATTCGTGACATGGGTGGCATCCCGGACGTGATGTTCGTGATCGACGCCAACAAGGAAGAGCTGGCGATCAAGGAAGCCAACACTTTGGGTATTCCCGTCGTTGCGATTCTCGATTCGAACGTCTCGCCCGATGGCATCGCATTCCCGGTCCCCGCGAACGATGACGCCAGCCGCGCGATCCGCCTGTATTGCGAAGCAATTGCGATCGCCGCGACGCGCGGTGGTCAGCAGCAGCAGGCACAGAGCGGTCGTGACCTGGGCGCGATGGACGAGCCACCCGCTGAAGAAGCGCTGGCAGCACCCGTTGAAGCGGCCGTTGATCCCGAAATGGTCGCAGCGGCGAGCGATGCCGTGATGGCCGTCGAAGGCGAGCAGCAGCTCGACGCCTGAGTGGCGTCTCCGAACTGAAATATGGGCGGGGTAGGGCGCAAGCCTTCCCCCGTCCCTACCCATATTTATCGAAGATAAGGATGTAAGACATGGCCGAGATCACAGCCGCCGCCGTCAAGGATCTGCGCGAGAAGAGCGGCGCGGGCATGATGGATTGCAAAAAGGCATTGACCGAAGCGAATGGCGACATGGATGCCGCCATGGATTGGCTGCGCACCAAAGGGCTGGCTTCGGCCGCCAAGAAATCCAGCCGCACCGCAGCCGAGGGCCTGGTCGGCGTCGAAGTGTCGGGCACCAAGGGTGCCGTGGTTGAGGTCAATTCCGAGACCGACTTTGTCGCCAAGAATGATCAATTCCAGACGTTTGTCCGTGACGTGACCTCGGTCGCGTTGGAACTGGGCGATTCGATCGACGTGATCAAGGCGGCGCATCTGGGCGGCAAAACCGTCGAGGAAGTGCTGACCAACAATATCGCGACGATCGGCGAAAACCAGAATCTGCGCCGCGCCAAGCGGCTCGAAGTCAGCAGTGGCGCCGTGGTCCCTTACGTTCACAACGCAGCGGCACCGGGCCTCGGCAAGATTGGTGTGCTGGTTGCGCTTGAGAGCGACGCCGATGCCGATGTGCTGCTGCCGCTTGGCAAGCAGATCGCGATGCACATTGCAGCCGCTTTCCCGCTGGCGCTTAACGAGGAAGATCTCGATCCCGAGATCGTCGCTCGCGAACGCGCAATTGCGACCGAAAAGGCTGCCGAGAGCGGCAAGCCGGCCGATATCGTTGCGAAGATGGTCGACGGCGCGATCGCAAAGTACCGCAAGGAAAATGCGCTGGTCAGCCAGCTGCTGGTAATGGACGGCAAGACCAAGATTTCGGACGTGGTCGCCAATGCCGCCAAGGCTGCCGGCAAGACCATCGTGCTCACGGATTATGTCCGCTTCCAACTGGGCGAGGGCATTGAGCGCGAAACCAGCGATTTCGCCGCTGAAGTTGCCGCCGCCGCCGGCGTCAACTGATCAAATGAGGGGTGGGCTGGCACGGCTGGCCCACCCCGATTTGGCAAAGCGATGATGCGGTGCATGGCCCGTGTGAATCGTGTCGGCATGGACCGGCCATGATTAAGTTGTCACTGGTATCAGTGCTTGGCACGGTGAAGGGGGCCTACTAAGGTCGCGCCGCTGCCCTGCCCAAGCGCAAGTTGGATCGATGACCATACCCAAATTCAAGCGCATTTTGCTCAAGCTGTCCGGAGAGGCGGCGATGGGCGATCAAACCTTCGGGATCGACCCGGCCACCGTGGCGCGTGTTGCTGGCGAAGTGAAGCATGCCAAAGACGCCGGCTATCAGCTATGCCTGGTGATCGGCGGCGGCAATATCTTTCGCGGTATGGCTGGTGCTGCCAAGGGTATGGACCGGGCAACGGCGGATTACATGGGCATGCTGGCGACCGTGATGAATGCACTCGCGATGCAGGACGCGCTGGAGCGGCTAGGCGTTGAAACCCGGGTGCAGTCTGCAATTCCGATGGCGAGTGTTTGCGAGCCCTATATTCGGCGGCGGGCCGAGCGGCATTTGGAAAAGAACCGCGTTGTCATCTTCGCGGCCGGCACGGGGAGCCCCTATTTCACCACCGATTCAGGGGCGGCGTTGCGCGCGGCGGAAATGCGCTGCGACGCGTTGCTTAAGGGCACCAGCGTCGATGGTGTCTATAATGCCGACCCCAAGGTCGATCCCAATGCCGTTCGCTATGAACAGCTTACCTTCAGTCGTGTTCTGTCCGACGATCTTAAGGTAATGGATGCGAGCGCTGTTGCGCTGTGCCGGGATAACGATATTCCGATTGTCGTCTTCAATATCCGCGAAACCGGCAATCTTGCCCGGGTCTTGCGCGGCGAAGGTACATCGACAATCGTCAACAACAAGACGGAGAACTGACATGGCCGCCTATGACAAGGCCGATCTTGAGCGGCGCATGGCTGGCAGCGTTGAAGCGCTAAAGGGTGATCTGATCGGCCTGCGCACGGGCCGGGCGAGCACGTCATTGCTCGATCCGGTAACGGTTGAGGTTTATGGGTCGCATATGCCGCTAAACCAGGTTGCAACCGTGTCGGTCCCCGAATCACGGCTGATCTCAGTGCAGGTCTGGGATAAGGGCAATGTCGGCCCGTGCGACAAGGCGATCCGGTCGGCCGGCCTGGGCCTGAACCCGATTGTTGATGGCACCACTTTGCGTATCCCGATCCCGGATTTGACCGAAGAGCGCCGTAAGGAACTTGCCAAACTGGCTGGGCAATATGCTGAAAAAGCGCGTATTGCCGCGCGTAACGTGCGACGCGATGGCATGGAAAGCCTGAAGGCCGACGAAAAGAAGAACATCTTCAGTGAAGATGAGCGCAAGCGGCACGAGACTGAGGTGCAGAAGCTCACCGACGCGACGATTGCCGAGATCGATGCGGCTGCAAGTGCCAAGGAAAAGGAAATCCTCGGTAAGTGAAGCCTCGACCCGCCAATGTGCCTGAAAAGGCGGGTGAAGAAGGTGCGGTGCCGCGCCATGTCGCCATCATCATGGACGGCAATGGGCGCTGGGCAAAGCAGCGCCATTTGCCACGCCTGGAAGGGCATCGCCGCGGCGTAGAGGCGGCCCGGCGGATCACGCGCGCGGCCCGCGTGTTGGGTATTGAAGCCCTGACGCTTTATGCATTCTCGTCAGAGAATTGGCGCCGCCCTGAAGAGGAGGTGGGCGATCTGATGGGGCTGTTGCGGCTGTTCATCCGCAATGACCTTGATGAAATGGTGCGCGAGAATGTTCGGCTCCGCGTGATCGGCGACTATAGCCGTTTTTCGGCCGACATCGTTGCCCTGGTTGATGATGCGTTGGCGCGGACGGCGGGTAATGACGGGCCGATTTTGGCGATTGCGCTAAACTATGGCGCGCGGGCTGAATTGGCCAATGCTGCCCGGACGCTTGCCCAGCAAGTGCGCGATGGCGAGATCGCGATTGAATCGATCGACGAGCAGACGATTGAGCAACATCTCGATACCCATGATTTGCCGCCGCTCGACCTGTTGATCCGCACGTCGGGCGAACACCGGCTGTCCAATTTTCTGCTGTGGCAATCTGCCTATACCGAATTGCTGTTTGTCGACACGCTGTGGCCGGATTTTGATGAGGCAGCGCTTCGTGGTGCTGTGGCTTCTTTTGGTCGACGGCAGCGGCGCTTTGGCGGCTTGTGAGCGCGACGGACCCGAACCAGGGGCGATCCGAGCTTGCGACGCGCACCGTGGCCGGGCTTGGCATGGCGGGCCTCGCGCTGGTGGTGCTGTGGCTGGGCGGCTTCACCTTTTGGCTGGCAACGGCGATCCTCGGCTTAGGCGTAATTGGCGAATGGGCCGATCTCGCCAAGGTCGATGCCGCGACCAAGCGGCTGATGCTTTTTACGCTTTCCGTCCCGCTGGCGATTATGTGCCCCTGGGCTGCGGGGCCGAATTTCTTTGCGCTCGGTCTGGTCGCCGCAGCGGCCATATTCACGCTGGCCAGCACGCGACGGCCCGATCTGGCGCTGGGCATGGTCTATACCGGGTTGCCCGTGCTCGCCTTGTTGCTGATCCGCAAACAGCCGGATGGTTTAGTAATGACGATCTGGGCAATCGCGCTCGTTTCGATCTGCGATGTCGGCGCGTTTTTCGTCGGTCGGATGATCGGCGGCGCGCGGTTGGCGCCGATGATCAGCCCAAACAAGACCTGGGCTGGATTTTTCGGCGGGATCGTCGCGGCAGCCGCTTTCGGCGCCGTGATGCATGGCTTCTGGGGCTTGCCATGGCGATTGACGCTGGCCACCCCGGTGCTGGCGGTGGTGGCGCAGGCGGGGGACCTGTATGAAAGCTGGCTGAAGCGTCAATCGGGCGTGAAGGACAGTGGCAGCTTGTTGCCGGGCCATGGCGGGTTGATGGATCGCGTGGATGGGATGATTCCTGTCGCGCCGATCGCGGCTTTCCTGGTTATGTTGCCGGAAATTCAAAGATTGCTGATGGATGTGGTGCAGGGGCTTTAAGAATGAAAAGCGTTACGATTTTGGGGGCAACCGGCTCTATCGGGACATCGACGCTCGATCTGATTGAGCGCGAACCCGAAAATTTCGAAGTGCTGGCGCTGACCGCGAATTGCGATGTCGAAAAGCTCGCTGCCGCTGCGATCCGCACCAACGCGAGGCGTGCTGTTGTTGCCGAGGAGAGCTGCCTGGCCGATCTGCGCGCAGCGCTGGCCGGCACCGGTATCGAAACGGCCGGCGGTGCCAAGGCGCTTTGCGAAGCGGCGGCAATGGGCGCCGATGTCACCATGGCGGCCATTGTCGGCTGTGCTGGGCTGGAGCCGGTGTTGGCGGCGATCGGGCAAGGCGGGACGATCATCCTGGCCAATAAGGAGCCGCTGGTTTCGGCAGGCGACGTCATCCTGGCGGCCGCCGCCGCGTCTGGCGCGACGCTGTTGCCCGCTGATTCGGAGCATAATGCGATTTTCCAGTGTTTTGATTCGGCGCGGCCTCACCGGGTGCGGCGGATCATTCTGACGGCGAGTGGGGGGCCGTTTCGCGACAAGTCACTTGCTGAAATGCGGGAGATGACGCTGGAACAGGCGGTGGCGCATCCCAATTGGTCAATGGGAGCCAAGATTTCCGTCGATTCAGCGACGCTGATGAACAAGGGGCTGGAGCTAATCGAGGCGGCGCGGCTGTTCCCCGTCGCCAATGATCAGCTAGAGATTATTGTTCATCGCCAATCGGTTATCCATTCAATGGTGGAATATGTCGATGGGTCGGTGCTTGCCCAGTTGGGACCGCCCGATATGCGGACGCCGATCGCCTATTGCCTGGCCTGGCCGGATCGCATGGCCGCCCCCATGGCCCCGCTTGATTTCGTGGGCATCGGCCGACTTGATTTTGAGGCCCCCGATCCGGTCCGTTTTCCCGCCTTGCGGCTGGCACGATCAGCGCTGGAAGCGGGGGGCGCGCGACCGGCCATTTTGAATGCCGCCAATGAGGTGGCCGTGGCGGCTTTTCTTGAAAGACGAATTGGCTTCCTCGAAATTGCCGCAATCGTCGAAGATACGCTAAATGGCTATGACCCGGCCGCCCCGGATTCGCTTGAAGCGGTATTGGCAGTCGATGCCGAGGCGCGCCGGCTGGCGAGTGAACGTGTGAAGGATTGCGTCATTTGATCCAGACCCCAGGATTTCTCTACACAGTCATAGCGTTCGTCCTGGTAATTGGGCCGTTGGTGTTCGTGCATGAACTTGGCCATTATCTCGCCGGCCGCCTGTTTGGGGTGAAGGCGGATGAATTCTCGATCGGCTTTGGCCGCGAAGTGTTCGGGGTAACCGACAAACGCGGTACGCGCTGGAAGTTCGGCTGGATGCCCTTGGGCGGCTATGTGAAATTCGCTGGCGATATGGATGCGTCAAGCAAACCCGATCCTGAATGGCTGGCCCTGCCAGCGGAGGAACGCGCGCGCACCTTTCAGGCTAAACCGATCTGGCAGCGAGCGATTATCGTGGCGGCCGGACCGATCACCAATTTCCTGGTGGCGATCGCGATCCTGATGGGCTTTGCGATCAGCTATGGCGATCTGCGTACGCCGGCGGTGATCGGGTCGATCCAGCCAGGTAGTCCTGCAGCGTCCGCTGGCTTGCGCCAAGGCGACAAGATCGTCGCCTTGGCGGGGCGGCCGATCGGTACCTTTGAAGATATGGTCCGGTTCGTCCAAATCCGACCAGGCCAAAGCGTTCGGGTGGATTTCGTTCGCGATGCTGCGCCCAAGGGGGTTACGCTCACCATTGGCACCCATGTGGAGCGCGATCGGTTCGGTAATGAACCCAAAATCGGCAGGATCGGCATTGGCCGTGCGGCGGCAACGCTGGTGCCCGTCAGCCTGATCGAAGCACCCGCAGTCGCGGTTCGGCAGACCGGCAGCATTCTGCGCATGATGGGGGATGTGATCGGGCAAATCGTGTCGGGCCGGCGTTCGGTCAAGGAACTTGGCGGGCCGTTGAGCATTGCGAAAGTTTCAGGCGAGCAGATGGCGCTGGGCACATCGTCGTTCGTTTTCCTGATTGCGCTTGTTTCGATTAATCTGGGATTCATTAACCTTTTGCCAGTGCCTGTACTCGATGGCGGTCACCTGCTGTTTTATGCGATCGAGGCTGTCCGCCGTCGACCGTTGGAGGCACAGGTGCAGGAATGGGCTTTTCGAGGCGGATTGGCTGCCGTGCTAGCGTTGATGGTGATGGTGACGTTCAATGACCTGGGCACGTTGGGCCTATGGAATAAGCTGGGGATTCAGCTAGCCGGGTTGATCGGTTGATCGGGTTCGGGCAGGGCGACGCACGCCGTGCAATGCAGACATATCCGTTTTGGGGTAAAATAGTGACAGCGACCAGATCTTCCAAATTCGGTGCACGTGCAGTTGCGGTTTTGCTGGCCGGCACCATGCTTTCTGGATTATCCGGCACAGCGATGGCGCAAAGCGATGCGCCACGCGTGCTGGCACCGATGCCGGCGCAGGGGCCCGAAGCCCCGGTTCGCGTGATCAAGACGCTGCGGGTCGATGGAACCCAGCGCATCGAACCCGATACGGCCTTGTCGTACACCAAGCTGCGGATCGGTCAGGCCTTCACCAATGAATCGCTCGATCAGGCGATCAAGGACCTGTATAATAGCGACTTATTTGCCGATGTGACGATCAGCGGTGCGCAAACCGGCGATATTGTCCTGAAGATCCGCGAAAATCCGATCATCAACCGCGTGCTGATTGAAGGCAATAAGCGGTTGAAGAGCGACAAGATCCAGAAGGAAATCAAGCTCGCGCCACGGCAGATCTTCACCCGATCGGCCGTGCGATCCGACGTTGCGCGGATTATTGAACTTTATCGGCGTCAGGGCCGTTTTGCCGCGTCGGTGAGCCCCAAGATGGTGGCGCTCGACCAGAACCGCGTCGATATCATTTTTGAAGTTTCTGAAGGGCCGAAATCCAAGGTTCGCCAGATTAACATCATCGGCAACGAGAAGTTTTCCGACGGCAAGCTGCGCGGCGAGATGGCAACCAAACAGGCGCGCCTGACATCGTTGCTCAGCTCCAGCACCAGCTATGATCAAGACCGCCTTGCCTTTGATCAGCAGAAGCTCCGCCAGTTCTACCTGACCGAGGGCTATGCCGAATTCAAGATTACCTCTGCCATTGCGGAGCTGACCCCTGACAAGCGTGATTTCATCATCACTTATGTGTTGCAGGAGGGGAAACGCTATAAATTCGGCGACGTGACGGTCGATAGCGACATTCGCGATTTCGACAACAAAGCGCTTGCTGCCGGTCTGCTCGCCAAAAAGGGCAATTGGTACAATGCCAAGCAGGTTGAAGATTCGATTGAGTCGATCAATGAGACTGCCGGGCTGTTCGGATATGCCTTTACCGAGGTGAATCCTGAATATTCGCCTGATCGCGAAGCGTTCACAATGTCGATCAACTTCCATATTTCGGAAGCCAAGCGGACGTATGTCGAGCGGATCGATATTAACGGCAATACGATAACGCAGGACAAGGTCATCCGTCGCGAGATGCGCCTGGCAGAGGGCGATCCGTTTAACAGCTTCCTGGTCAAGCGATCACAGGACCGGATCAACTCGCTCGGCTATTTCCAGGAAAAGTTCGAGATATCGCAAAAGCCAGGCTCTTCGCCCGATCGCGTTGTGCTTGAAGCCAATGTCGAAGAGAAATCGACCGGTGAACTCAACCTTTCGGCTGGTTTTTCAAGCCTTGAGCGGTTCATCCTGCAAGCCTCAGTCAAGCAGCGCAATTTCCGCGGCAAGGGCCAGGAACTGCGCGCCAGCGTCAGCTATTCGCAATTTAACAAATCAGTCGAAGTCGGCTTTACGGAACCCTATCTGTTGGGGAAGACCATCGCGGTCGGCGGTGATATTTTCCGGCGTGATTTCAGTTCGTTCGGTTTTCAGGGAAATCAGCGAAACACCACCTTCAGCCAGATTTCGACCGGTTTTCAGATCCGCGCCGGCGTGCCGATCACCGAATATCTCTCTTTGTCTGGCCGCTATGGTCTGACCTATGACGAGGTCGGGCTTGATCAGGCAACGTTTTTTGTCAATGGCGCGTGCGATCCGATCAGGGCAGGGCGTTACCTTTGCGATTCGATCGGCAACCGCGTGACATCGTCGGTAGGGTATTCGCTGCTTTACAATAGCCTGAACAGCGGGATCCGCCCGACGGCAGGAAATCGCGTCATTTTCAGTCAGGATATCGCCGGCCTTGGTGGGGACGTGCGCTATATCAAAACCAAATTCGATGCCGACAAATATTGGAATGTCGGCAGCGGCTTTATCTTCTCGGTCGGCTTGGAAGGGGGCTATGTTCTTCCGCTGGAAAGTGGGCGTGGCCCCGGGATCGATGCCGTCCGGATCAATGATCGCTATTACTTGGGCGAACCACAGTTCCGCGGCTTTGATATTCGCGGTGTCGGGCCGCGCATTCAACGCATCAGCTACACCGACGGCACGGTCAATCAAACGCTGCAGGATGGCCGCAATCAGTTTCTCGATGATCCGCTGGGCGGCAGGGCCTATTATCTGGGGCATGTGGAACTCGAAATCCCCCTTGGCGCTGGTGCCCGCGATCTTGGGCTGCGCCCGTCGATCTTCATGGATTTCGGTGCGTTGTTCGGGGTCGCGCGGCCATTGCCCACCGCCAACTCGATCGATCCGATCAATTTCCCAAATGGGTTCCCGACGCTTACCGATCCGGCCACGGGCAGAACATTTATCGGTTCAATCTTTACGCCAGTGGCGGGGGTCTTTACCTATAATGCCGGTACGGTTGACGCACCGATCACAACAACGACGAGTTGCGCCGCGGGTATCCCTGATTCCACCGGCACCTGTATCGGTACGGCACCAAATCCTCAATTTCTGACTGAACAGACGCCATTTATTGAGCGATTCCTGGGCAATTCTGCGATACCGCGAGTCACGATCGGTATTGGGGTGAACTGGAATTCGCCGTTCGGGCCGCTTCGAATCAACGTCGCCCGGGCATTGTTTCAACAGCCAGGCGATGATGCCAAACTCGTTACTTTCAATGTAGGGACAAGCTTCTAATGAAAATTCTTCTCCAAGGCGCAGCGCTAGCGGTCGTCCTTTCGGCTGGCATGGTCATCGCGCCCGTTGCCGCTGTCGCACAGACGCTGACGGTTGATGTCGATCAGGTTTATAAGGATAGCCTCGGCGGCAAGAGCGGCGGTGACCAGCTCGAAGCAAAATATGGTTCGCAGTTGAAGGCGGCACAGGCCAAGCTGCAGACGGCCGTAACTGGCTGGAACACCCAGGTTGAAGCCGCCAAAAAGGTGATCAAGCCCGATGGCACATTGCCCCCCGCCAACCAGGCAGCGGTTGATCAGGCACGCCAGTCGTTGAACGAATCAAAGGCTGCCTTTGATGAGCTTCGCCAGGAAATTCAAAATGCTGATCAATATGTAAAGTATCAGATTCTGGAAAAGCTGGTGCCTGTGACCGAAAAGATCCGCAAGGACCGCAAGGGCGATGTGGTTGTGCCGCGCGCATCAGTGCTCGCTTTTGATCCGGCCAACGACATTACCGCGACCGCGCTGCAGCAGCTCAACACGACGCTGACCACGGTGTCGATCACGCCGCCGCAGCAGAATCAGGGCGCAGCACCGGCACAGGGCACCGCTCCCGCGCAGCCTGCCAAGCAGCAGCCGCAAACCCGGTGAGCGACGAAGCGACGGCAGCGACGTCCTATGCGCTCGATATCGGGCGCGTGATGGCGGCGCTGCCGCACCGCTATCCGATGCTGCTGGTCGATCGGGTCGAGGCGCTTGTCCTCGACCAGTCGATTATAGCGATCAAAGCGGTGACGATGAATGAGGGCTTTTTTCAGGGGCATTTCCCTGGTCGCCCGATTATGCCCGGTGTGTTGATTGTCGAAGCATTGGCTCAGGCGGCCGGGGTGCTCGCGGTCGAGAGCCTGGGGCTCGCGGGATCGGGCAAGCTCGTCTATTTCATGGCGATCGAAGGTGCCAAGTTCCGCAAGCCGGTTGAGCCGGGCGTACTGCTCAAGCTGCACGTCGATTTCGTGCAGAAGCGCTCGAGCGTCTGCAAATTCGCCGGCAAGGCGACAGTCGATGGCGTTGTGGTGGCTGAAGCCAACTTCACCGCGATGATTGCGGACCCGCCCAAGGCATAAAGCCCCGGGCGGTGTCCTCGGTCCGGCGCGTCAGGCGCCGGATTTTGTGGCGGCCTTGCTGGCGGCAATCCAGCTATCGATCTTTTTTTCCAGCACAGGCATTGGTAGCGACCCCGTGTCGAGGATTTGCGCATGGAACGCGCGCGGATCGAACCGGTCGCCAAGCGCCGCCTTGGCCTTTGCTTTCAGGCGGCTGATCGTCAGCTGACCGATTTTGTATGCAAGCGCTTGCCCCGGGATAGCGATATAGCGCTCGACCTCGGCAGTCGCGTCGGTCCGTGACATCGGCGAATTGGCAAGCATATAGGCGATTGACTGGTCGCGGGTCCAACCCTTGGCATGGATGCCGGTGTCGACAACCAGGCGCATTGCGCGGAGCATTTCATCGTCCAGACCACCCATCCGCTGATACGGGTCGGTCTCCATGCCCAAATCTTGCCAAAGCGTCTCGGCATAGAGCGCCCAGCCTTCGACATAGGCGGTGTCGCCGCCAAAGCGCATGAACGCGGGCAACGCCGCATTTTCCTGCGCTAGGCTGATCTGGAAATGGTGGCCGGGCACGCCTTCATGCAAGAACAAGGTTTCAGCGCCCCATGTGTAGCGCGAGGGAAGATCATAGGTGTTATAGAAGAACACGCCGGGCCGGCTGCCGTCGGGCGTGCCGCCTTGATAGGACCCACCCGCGTCGGTCTTTTCCTTGAAGGCGGGGACCGGGCGCACTTCAAGCGCCGTTTTGGGCAGCAGCGAGAATTGTTCGGGAATGCGCTGGTATATCCGCTTCTCGATCGCGTCATACAGATCATGCAGCTGAGCGGCTGATGCCGGCTGGAATCGCTTTTCAGTGCGCAGGTAAGTGAAGAACTCTGGCAAGCTGCCCTTGAAACCTGCTTTTTCCTTCTGCGTTTCCATTTCGGCCAGAATGCGCTTGACCTCGCTCAGGCCGAGTTGGTGCACATCCTCTGCCTTTAGCGGCAACGTGGTGTTGCTTTCGATTTTGTAATTATACAGCGCCGCGCCGCCAGGCAGGGCGGACAGGCCAACCGTGTCGCGCGCGACCGGCAGATAGGTGTTCGCCAGGAAATCGCGCATCCGCTGATGGGCAGGATAGATCACGTCGCGAATCTGCTTGGCATAGGCCGCCCGCAGCCGGGCCTGGTCCGCAGGCGTGATCGCCTCGGGAAACTTCTTCACTGGGCCGTAAAAGGTTGATTCCTCGACTGCTTCTTTCAGCAAATTGTCGAACTGGCCGATCATGTTGCGCACCACCAGCGTCGGATGGACGATCCCGTCCTTCATGCCGGTGCGGAAATGGGCGATCGCCCGGTCCATCAGCACAGCATATTCGGCATTGCGCTTCAGGTTGTTCTCATAATCCACCAGCGTCTTGAATGGCGCTGCGCCCGTGCCCGAGGAAAATTCGGGATAGAAGGTCTGGAAGCCGAAAAAATGGTCAATCGGCAACGCTTCATCAATCTTGCGTAGCTCGGGTGCATAGCCGCGCTTTTCGATCTCGCTGCGGTTCTTGAACACGTCATAGGCGAGTTGATCGACCAGGGTTAGCTTCGATCGATCGATCGCTGCCAGCCCTGCGAGATCGGCAGCATTCGCTTTAATCGAGGCCGCCGTAAATTCTTCGGTCAGATAGTCGCCAAGATGGTCGGCATAGCGCAGGTCGCCGCGGAAAATGCCTGAGATTGGGTTGCGTTTCAGCTGGGCTTCATCGCTGTCATAAAAGAGCTTCTTGAGCTTGGCGTCCTCTGCGCTGTCGCCCGCGGCGGCAAGCGGTGGTGGCAGTTGCGCCATCACTGCGGTGGGGGCTGCCGTCATCATCAAGGCAGCGATAAACAGGTTGGGCGTTGAGAATCTTGGCAAGGTCTTGCTCCCTAATAAGTGTCTTACCACTATAGCACGCCGTGCCCGACCACAATCCCGTTGTGTCGCCTCGGTGAGACCAAATCGCGCGGGAAGCGGGGCCCCAGCCCGGCAATTGCCTTAGCGAAACGGCGGTTCGTTGAACGCCCGGAGTTTGCGGCTGTGCAGTTTGGCCCCCTCGCGGCGGAGTTGTTCGCACGCTTCGATGCCGATTTTCATATGTTCGGCAATGGCCCGTTCGTAGAAACGATTGGCCTGGCCGGGCAGCTTAAGCTCACCGTGCAGCGGCTTGTCGGATACGCACAGTAATGTCCCATAGGGAACGCGGAAGCGATAGCCCTGCGCGGCGATCGTCGCAGATTCCATATCGATGCCCACCGCCCGCGAAAGCGAGAAGCGCAGCGCGGATTTCGAATACCGCAATTCCCAGTTTCGATCGTCGGTGGTGACGATCGTGCCGGTCCGCAGTCGGCGCTTAAGCTCGTCGCCCGACTGGCCCGACACGATCTCTGCCGCGCGCGCCATCGCCAGTTGGACCTCGGCGATGGCCGGGATCGGGATTTCGGGCGGCAACACATCATCAAGAACATGATCGTCACGCAGATAGGCATGGGCGAGAACATAATCGCCGATGCGTTGGCTTGGGCGAAGCCCGCCGCAATGGCCGATCATCAACCAGGCCTCTGGGCGCACGACGGCAAGATGATCGCAGATGGTTTTGGCGTTTGAGGGGCCGACGCCAATATTGACCAGGGTAATCCCGGTGCGATCATCCGCCATCAGGTGATAGGCAGGCATCTGGTGCCGACGCCAGGCGCTGGTATCGGCGAGCACCGCTTCGATATCATCGCCCGCCTTGAACAAGACGCCGCCAGCACCGGACAAAGCGGTGAAGCGACTGGGATTGCCGTCTGCATCTGGCCCAAGCTGTCCGGCTGCCCAGCGCACGAATTCATCGACATAACGGTGATAATTGGTGAACAGCACGTACCGCTGAACATGTTCGGGCGGCGTGCCGGTATAATGCCGCAGCCGCGCCAGTGAGAAATCGGTCCGCAACGCGTCAAAAAGCGCGAGGGGGCGAATCCCTTGTTGGGTTCCGAGCAGCCCATCGGCGGTTTCGTCGCCAATATAGGCCAGTTCGGTCGCCGGGAAATGGCGCGATAACTCCGTCGCCGACACTTCATCAAGGCTGAGCGCCGCGCCGGCATCCAGCACATAAGGAAAGGGAATTTCCTGCCGACCAGCGCCGGCTTCAACCGACACGTCATAATCTTCGATCAACAACCCGAGTTGTTCGATGAGATAATCGGCGAATTGCGCGGGCTTGGTGACACTGATGCGGTATTCGCCTGGTGTGACCAAGCGACCGAATGAACGCATCGGCGTCGGCCGATCATCAGCGCCACGATAAATCAGTCGGATCTCGGGATAGGCAAAGGACCCATCGGTGCGCATCGAGGCGGGCGGGATCGTCCCATCCCGCAGATAAGCCGTCAGGGCCGCGCGCAACCGCTCGACTGATTTTGTATAGAGCCGATCGAGTTCGGCGATGATTTCAGCAGCACGGTTCATGCATCGGCGCTAATCGAGCGATGCGACACTGGCAAGACAGCCCAGCCTTGCTTTCCGTGCCAGTCATTAAGATCGAACGACGATCAGCGGGGGCATCACGATCGATGCGCCCCGCCGATTGGCTATTTGCTCACCGTTCCGGGCTTGTCATCGTCCTCAAGCAGCTTGCTGACGCCATAAGCCGCGCCGGCGGCCGCCACCACCACGCCGCCAGCGATGGCTGCAGCGGTGAGTGGATTTTCCTTCACTGCCTCAACCGTCGATTCGACGACATCCTCAATCGCTTCTTGCGCGCGTGCCAGCAGCGATTTGGCTTCGGTCTCGATGGTCGTGACTGATGGCAGGACGGCAGCAAGCTCATCGGTGGCGGTCTTTATGGCGTTCTGAATGGTATCATCGCTCATTGCCTGGATCCTTCAGGGACAGAATTGGAAGTGTCGATGATCAACGTCGCCGGGCCATGCGGGTTCCAGCCTGCGGCGCTATTGGTCGGAATCATGGATATGACGCCAAAGTTCCGGGCATGTTACATCGTGTCGAGCATATGCTCCGCTGAGCTGACCTTGAACTCGCCCGGGCCTTCGACGTTCAGCTGGGTGACCACGCCGTCATCGACCAGCATCGAAAAGCGCTGGCCGCGCTTCCCCATGCCGAAGCGTGAACTATCGGAGGCCAGGCCGATCGCTTCAACAAAGGCGGCATTGCCATCGGCAAGCATCGTGATTTTCTCATCAGCGGCGTTGGATTTGCTCCAGGCCCCAAGCACAAAGGCATCGTTGACGGCCGTGCAGGCGATTTCATCGACACCCTTAGCCTTAAAGGCATCAGCCTTGTCGATAAAGCTTGGGAGATGCTTGGCGGAACAAGTTGGCGTGAAAGCGCCGGGGACAGAAAACAGCGCAACCTTGCGCCCGGCAAAAAAACTGGCGGAATCGACGGCCTCGGGACCGTTTGCGGTCGCCTTGATGAAGGTTGTCTGGGGGAGCTTGTCACCTACCTGGATCGTCATGCCGCTTTATCCTTCGCGCCGAAATTATGCGCCCGCTTTAGACGCGCGCGCCCGGCGATTGAAGCGGCTAACAGGAAAATGCGTAATTTCTTCGCGCGCGAGGGGAATGCGACTCAGCCGGCAAGGCACATACTGATCGCTCAGCACATCTTGAAAGTAGGACAGACGCCGCTTTGGACCGCGCGCTGGCTAGCGTATAGACCGGGTGTATGAACCGACCGCTCTATCTCACCGGGCAATTTTTGCTCGCCTTGCCCGGCATAGGGGATCCGCGCTTCGATCATGCGGTTATCGCGATGTGCGCCCATGATTCCCAAGGGGCGATGGGGATCGGCATCGGCGCCCAGATCGCCGATCTTGGGCTGCACGAGATCCTCGAACAGTTTGAGATCGACGTTGGCGACGCCCCTGATGCGCCGGTAAACTTCGGCGGGCCGGTTGAGCCGGGCAGGGGATTTGTGCTCCACAGCAATGATTGGGGTGGGCAGGATACGATCGACGTTGCGGGTCGCTGGTCGCTATCGGGCACGATCGACATTCTACGCGCGATTGCAGAGGGCCGCGGCCCGTCGCAATGGGTGGTTGCGCTTGGGTATGCCGGTTGGAGCGAAGGCCAGCTTGATCGCGAGATGACTCAGCATGGCTGGCTGTCGCTGGAAGGCGATCCCGCATTGATTTTTGAAACACCGGCCCGTGATCGCTGGGCTCGCGCACTAGCCGGGGCAGGGGTTGATCCGCGTTTCCTGTCGAGCGAGGGGGGGCGCGCCTAGCCCTAAGTGACCCGTCGCGACGCTATTCTGCAGAAACATATAAAGACATCTTTATATTTGATTTGGACGCCATCACTGGCTATGGCCGCTCGCAGGCAGCCGCAGTGGCGGCCAAAGTTTAAGCCCCAGGAGATTTCTACGTGGCCACCGTCATCGAGCGCCCTGATTATGTCGTCGCGGACATCACCCTTGCCGATTTCGGCCGCAAGGAAATCAACATTGCCGAAACCGAGATGCCCGGCCTGATGGCGTTGCGCGAGGAATTCGGCGCATCTCAGCCGCTGAAGGGCGCGCGCATCACCGGATCGCTGCACATGACGATCCAGACCGCCGTCCTCATCGAAACGCTGACCGCGCTCGGCGCGAAGGTGCGCTGGGCGACGTGCAACATCTTCTCGACGCAGGACCATGCTGCTGCCGCCATCGCCGCATCGGGTGTGCCAGTGTTCGCGATCAAGGGCGAAAGCCTGGCTGATTATTGGGACTATGTCGGTTCGATCTTCGATTGGGGTGATGAAACCGCCAACATGATCCTCGACGATGGCGGCGACGCCACGATGTTCGCGCTTTGGGGCGCCAAGCTTGAAGCTGGCCACTCGTTCCCTGAGCCCGAGAATGAGGAAGAAGTCGAAATGCAGCGCGCCGTGAAGGCGTTCGTTGCGGCCCGTCCCGGCTATCTCACCAAGAGCGTCGAGACGATCAAGGGCGTGTCGGAAGAAACGACGACTGGCGTTCACCGTCTCTATGCTATCGCCAAGAAGGGCGAGCTGCCGTTCCCCGCGATCAACGTTAACGACAGCGTCACCAAGTCGAAGTTCGACAATCTTTACGGCTGCAAGGAATCGCTGGTCGACGCGATCCGCCGCGGCACCGACGTGATGCTCGCTGGCAAGGTCGCTACCGTCGCTGGCTTTGGCGATGTCGGCAAGGGCTCGGCCCAGTCGCTCCGCAATGGCGGTGCGCGCGTGCTCGTCACCGAAATCGATCCGATCTGCGCGCTGCAGGCGGCGATGGAGGGCTTTGAGGTCGTGACGATGGAAGAAGCCGTCACGCGTTCCGACATTTTCGTCACCGCCACGGGCAATGCCGATGTCATCACCGCCGATCATATGGCGGCGATGAAGAACATGGCGATCGTCTGCAACATCGGCCATTTCGACAGCGAAATCCAGATTGCGGCGCTGTCCAACTACAAGTGGACCGAAGTGAAGCCGCAGGTCGATCTTGTCGAATTCCCAGATGGCAAGCAGATCATCATCCTGTCGAAGGGCCGCCTGGTGAATCTTGGGAACGCAACCGGCCATCCGTCGTTTGTCATGTCGGCAAGCTTCACCAACCAGACGCTGGCGCAGATCGAGCTGTTCACCAACCCGGGCCAGTATAACAACGACGTTTATGTCCTGCCGAAGCACCTCGACGAGAAGGTCGCAGCGCTTCACCTGGAAAAGCTGGGCGTCAAGATGACTCAGCTCACCAAGAAGCAGGCCGACTATATCGGTGTGCCGGTCGAAGGGCCGTTCAAGCCGGACCATTACCGCTACTAAGAGGTCACGCCCATCCGGGTTGACAGCAGAGGGTCGCGTCCGGCAACGGGCGCGGCCCTTTTCGGTCTGGGGCCCATGGTTGGCTTCGTGACTGGCCGCTTCCCCTTGGCGATGACGCGCACTAAGGCGTTGGCCATGAAGCAAGCGCGTTTGCAGGCGTCGGAATTGGCGCGATGATGAGTCAGTCGGCAACCGGACCGACATTCGGACCTGCGCTTGGTCCGACATTGGGGCCAATCATTGCGGGCGTGGCGCTGGCGGTGTTGGTGGTGATCGCCGGTTGGGCGCTATTCATCGGATTGCGCGCCCGCGCCGCAAGCGCGGCGCTTGAGGCAGATCACGACCAGCTGGCGATTTTGTTGGCATCGTCGCCGGCATTATCGATGATTGTGCGCCCCGATGGTCGCCTCAGTTTGCCCGATCGGTTGACGGATTGGTTCGGACTTTTTCCGCCGCCGCACGACCTGGCCGACCTTGCCCGGGATGATTCAGGGCTGGCGGCATCCGATCTTGCGGGGCTGACGGCAGACGTCGATGCTGCACAGAAATCGGCCCGACCTTTTAGCCGATCGGTGCGGGTACAAGGGAGCGCAAAGGTGCTGCTGCTGAAGGGGCAGCGCGCGCCACAAGCCATGAATGTGGGCGGCAGCGTCCTGATTTGGGCGTTCGATGCCACCGATAGTGAGGCGGAGATTGCGCGACTTGCGTCTGCGGAAGCACGGATCACCGAAGCGTTTCAGGCGTTGACCGGCCTGATTGAAGCGGCACCGATGCCCATGTGGTATCGTGGGCCCGATTTGCGGCTGGCGATGGCCAATTCGGCCTATGTCCAGGCAGTAGAAGGCCGAGACGCTGAAGACGTGATTGCGCGCGGTGTGGAGCTGATTGAAGAAACCGGCGGTGGCGGGCCACTCGCCAACGCGATTGCCGCGCGCGACACCCAGCGCCCGAAATCCCAGGCAGTTCCCGCGACGATCCTGGGCGCTCGGCGGATGTTGCGTGTGTTCGATGTACCGTTGCCGACCGGCGGAATCGCTGGCTTTGCGATTGATATCGAAGAGTTGGAACAGGCGCATTCGGTGATCAAGCGGTTCGCTGAGGCGCAGCGGGCGATGCTCGACCAACTTTCAGCCGGTGTGGTCCAGTTTGCCGCGGACCGGACCCTGGCGTTTTGCAATCAGCCATTTCGACGGCTTTTTGCGATGCGGCCCGAATGGTTGGTTGACCGACCAGAATTTGATCGCGTGCTTGAACGGATGCGAGAGGCCAGTCGGTTACCCGAAGTCCGCGATTTTCCGGGCTGGAAAGCTGAACGTCGCGAATGGTTTGCCGCCGCCGAGAGCCAGATCGAAGAAAATTGGCTGCTCCCCGGTGGGGTCCATCTCCGCGTGGTCGCCCAGCCCTTGCCCGATGGCGGACTGTTGCTGATCTTTGAGGACCGGACCGAGCAAATCCAGTTGGCGAGCGCACGCGATACACTGCTACGCGTCCGCACTGCCACGTTTGACAATCTGTTCGAAGCGCTTGGCGTATTTGCCGCCGATGGCCGGTTACAGCTCTGGAACAACCGCTTCCGCCTGACGCTGGGCTTTGAGGAGGAGTTCCTCGCACAGCATCCGCGTGTTGATGTGCTGGCCAAGGCTGCGGCTCCAAAGCTCGCCAGTGCTGGCAAGGCCGTGTTGATCAGCGATCTCGTGCGATCGGCGACGGTCGAGCGGCTCCAACGCGGTGGCAACCTGGCCTTTGCCGATGGGCGTCATTTTGAATTTGCGGCTGTGCCGCTGCCCGATGGCAACGCGCTGTTCACGATGCTGGACATTACCGACAGCCACAAGATCGAAATCGCGCTGCGCGACCGCAATGAAGCGCTTGAAGCAGCCGACCGAGTCAAAACCAATTTCGTTGCCAATATGAGCTATGAATTGCGCACACCGCTTACGTCGATCAGCGGCTTTGCAGAGATGTTGCAAGGCGGATATGCGGGTGACTTGCCCCCCGCCGCCATCGATTATGTGACCGCGATCATGGAATCAGTCGAGCGGCTCGGCGGATTGGTCGACGATGTGCTCGATCTGACCCAGAATGACGATCGCGGCAGCCCGCCCGCGACGGTGGAGGTTGACCTTGGTGAGTTGGCACGTGAGGTCGCCGCCAAGCTCGATACGGTGGTCAGCGCGCGCAAATTGGATTTTGCAATCGAAATTGCCCCGTCAGCGGGCAAGGTCATGGGCGATCCGCGCCGACTTGGACAGGTGATCGACAACCTGTTGCGCCATGCCATTTCTGGTATGCCGGAAGGGGGGCGGGTGTTGCTGCACGCTGATGGCACGGCGGCGTCGGCGCGGATTGTGGTATCGGACAATGGCCGGGGCATGAGCGAAAAGGCGATTGCGCGGGCGTTTGATCGCTTCGCCGAGCCTGGCATCACCCGCAATGGGGAGCGCGCGCTGGGGCTTGGCCTGCCGCTCGCCAAGCAATTTGTTGAAGCGCATGGCGGCACAATCGCCCTGATTTCGGAGCGCGGGCAGGGGACGTTGATTACCGTTGACCTACCCCGCCAATCGCCGGGCAAAGCATGAACGGGCACAACGACCCCGTCGTGCTGACCGATCCCGACGCGAGCGATCGATTCGGTGCTGCGCTGGCAAAGCTGGTTGTTCCCGGCGATGTCATCACGCTGGCCGGGCCGTTGGGGGCAGGCAAGACGAGCATTGTGCGCGGATTGCTTGCCGCGCTTGGGCTGGCGGGGGAAGCGCCTTCGCCAAGTTTTGCGATCGTTCAGCCTTATGCTCCGCCCGATACCATATTGCCGGTGCTGCATGTCGATCTCTATCGCATTGATGATCCTAACGAAATTGCCGAACTGGGGCTGGACGACGCCGCAGCCGAGCAGCTGACGATTGTTGAATGGCCGGAACGCGCACCGGCGGGATATTGGCCGGATGCGCTGGCACTGACATTGTCGTTCACGGCCGATGGCGGGCGCGCCTTGACAGCGCTGGTCCCCGCGCCATGGAGAGCGCGATGGCCGCTGAAATGAACCTTCCGCCCGCTGCACGCGATTTCCTGGCAATGCATGGCTGGGGCGCGGCATCGATTGCGCCGATCACCGGCGATGCGTCGTTCCGGCGATATTTTCGTGTCCATGATGCAAGCCGCACCGCCGTACTGATGGACGCGCCGCCGCCAGTGGAAGATCCACGACCCTTTATCGATATTGCGCGCTGGCTGTATGCGCGCGGCTTTGCAGCACCAGAAGTGCTCGCCGTCGACCTGGATCATGGCCTGGTGCTGATCGAGGATTTCGGCGACGACCGCATGCGCGAAGCGGTGGATGCGGACCCTGCGCGTGCCCCCGCGCTGTACCGGGCGGCAGTGGACGTGCTGGTCGGGCTGCATCGCCAATCACCGCCACCGCTTACCGCCTATGACCGTGCAGCGATGGATGAAAAGACGCAGCTGCTGATCGACTGGTATTGTCCGGCAGTGGGCCTGGCGCCCGATATGGCCGCCTATCGCGCGGCCTGGGGCGAAGTGCTGGATCAGGCTGTCCCCGAACAACCCGTGATCGTCCTGCGCGATTATCATGCCGAAAACCTAATGCTTGTGCCCGATGGGCGAATGGGATTGCTGGATTTTCAGGACGCAACCAGTGGCCACCCGGCCTATGATCTTGTCTCGCTGCTGCAGGATGCGAGACGCGACGTTGAGCCCACGATAGAGACGGAAATGCTCGCGCATTACAGGCGGGAAGCAAACGCAGGGCTAGATTTCGACATTGCCTATCATGTGCTCGGCGCGCAACGAAACACGCGGATCATCGGCGTTTTTGCGCGCCTGTGGCAGCGCGATGGCAAGCCGCGCTATGCTGCGCTCTGCCCGCGCGTTTGGGGCTATCTGGAACGTGATCTAGCCCATCCAGCGCTCGCCCCTGTCAAAGCCTGGTTCGATGCCAATATCCCAGCCGACCTGCGCGGCGATCCCTTGGTCATCGCCGGTCGATGAGCGCGGTGCGCACGCTGGCGATCCGCCCCGATCCGGGCGGGATCGTGCCCGAAACGGCAATGGTGATGGCAGCCGGCCTTGGCACCCGGATGCGCCCGTTGACGGCCACACGCCCCAAACCACTGGTTGAAGTGGCCGGCAAGGCGCTGCTTGATCATGCGCTAGATCGCTTGCGCGCCGGGGGCGTCAAGCGCGCCGTCGTCAATGTCCATTACATGGCCGACGCGATCGAGGCGCATGTGCAGCGCAGCGGGCACGGTCTGGACATTGTCATCTCTGACGAACGCGCACAGCTGATGGAAACAGGGGGCGGGCTGGTGCAGGCGCGCAACCTGATCGGCGATAAGCCCTTTGTGTCGGTCAACAGCGACAATCTGTGGGTTGATGGGCCGATTGATTCGATCCGCGCATTGGCGGCGGCATGGGATGATGCGCGGATGGATGCGTTGTTGTTGATGGTCCCGTTGGCCCGCGCCAATTGCCACAGCGGCACCGGTGATTTCTACCTCGATCCACATGGACGGATTACCGGCAGGCGGCGGCGCGGGCGGCTTGCGCCCTTCGTCTGGACCGGGGTGCAGATATTGTCCCCGCGCATCATATCGGATTGGCCGGATGGACCGTTTTCGACCAACTTATTCTGGGATCGGGCGATTGCCGCTGGCCGTGCATTTGGCATGAGCTATCAGGGACTGTGGTTTGATGTCGGTACGCCGGGTGCCATTGCCCAGACCGAAGCGATCCTGGCCGATGGCTGAGCGGGGTGGCTGACCGCGATGGTTGATCGGGTCGGCCCCCAATTGTTCAGCATTCCCGCCCACCGGGCGTTTGGCGATGCGCTGGCGGCGGGGCTGATCCGGCGCTTCGGGCGCGACAAGCTGGCGCTCGCGCGGGGCATTGTGTTGCTGCCGAACAATCGCGCCAAGCGAACGATCACCGATGCCTTTGTGCGGGCAAGCGGTGGTGGACTGTTGCTGCCGAGACTGGTGGCGATCGGCGATGCCGATGGCAGTGAAGCAGCAGATGTGGCGATTGATCCTGCCGACGATGCCGATCCCGTGCCGCCGGCCATCGCGCCGTTGGCGCGGCGGATGATCCTGGCACGGCTGGTCAGCGAGGAACGCGCCCGCGCCGGGGCTCCGATCGACGCGGCAGAGGCGGTGCGGCTTGCTGGGGAATTGGCCCGCACGCTTGATCAACTATTGGTCGAGGAAGTGCCGCCGGCGCGGCTGCGCAGCCTGGATCTCACCCAAGAACTCTCCGATCATTGGCAACGCGCGCTGGCGATGTTCGGTGTGGTGCTTGATCGCTGGCCACAGGAACTGGCGGGATTGGGGCGGATCGATCTCGCCGAACGTCGCGCGCGTTTGTTGCAGCGGCTCGGTGCGCGATGGGCGAAGGCACCACCGCCGGGTTTCGTTTGTGCGGCTGGGATGACGACGGCAGCCCCTGCCATTGCGCGGTTGCTGCGCGTGGTCAGCGATTTACCGCAGGGGCTGGTCGTGTTTCCGGGCCTGGCCACGGAGATGGATGAGGCCGAATGGCAGGCGCTTGGCCCGCATGCACCCGATCCAGTGACAGGCGTGCGGCGGCGATCGATCGAAACGCATCCGCAATTTCAGTTGAAGTTGCTGCTTGAACGGATGGGCGTCAATCGCAGCGAGGTTGCCACCTGGCGCGACGGTGGTGGCCATGATTCGACAGCGGTGCGTGGCCGAGCAATCGCCAATGCGCTGGCACCCGCTGAATTCACGGGCAAATGGACGATGTTGCCCGCCGAGGAACGGCGACTAAGCGATGTGCGTGCGGCCCTGGTCAACACACCCGCCGAAGAGGCAGAGGCAATCGCGCTTGCGCTGCGGGAGGCGCTGGAGACCCCGGGCAAGACGGCGGCGTTGGTGACGCCGGATCGTGCGCTGGCGCGGCGCGTGGCGGCGCATTGCGCCCGCTGGGGTGTGGCGATCGACGACAGCGCCGGACGGTCGCTCGCGATTTTGCCACCGGGTACGCTGTTGACCGTGTTGGCGGAGGCTGCAGCCCAGCAATTTGCGCCGCTTGCGCTATTGGCATTGCTCAAACATCCGCTGGTACGGGCCGGGGAGCAACGGTTGGCCTGGCTGGAAGGCGTGCGCCGGCTCGATCTTGCGCTGCGTGGGCCGCGCCCGGCGGCGGGGCTGGACGGCATTGCGGCCTATCTGGGGGAGGGCGATCGTCGCGAGCAGATCATTCGCCGGCCGGCGGCTTCATGGTGGCCGACAGCGCAAGCGGTGTTGGAGCCGATCGCGACCCTTTTCGCGGCCGGGCCGCAACCATTGGGTCAGTTCATTGCCGGTTTGCGGGAGACGGCGCAGGCATTGTGCGGCGATGCGCTTTGGGCTGGGGTTGCGGGTAGGGCTGCCGCGCAATTGCTCGCTGATATCGAAGCAGAGGCCGCAGCCGGTCCCGCGCTGGTTGAGCCGCACAGCCTTGCTCCGCTGCTGCGGACGCTGATGGAGGATGTCGCGGTGCGTCCGCCACAGGGGGGGCACCCGCGGCTCGCCATTTATGGTTTGATTGAGGCGCGCCTGCAGACCGCCGATCTGATGATTTTGGGGGGGCTGAACGAAGGCGTCTGGCCGGGTCAGCCAGCGCCCGATCCCTGGCTTGCGCCGCGGATCCGCATCGAGTTGGGCTTGCCGGGGCTTGATCGCCGCGTTGGGCTCGCCGCGCATGATCTTGCATCGGCCCTTGGCGCGCCCGAAGTGCTGCTGACGCGCGCCCGCAGGGATGCGCGGTCGCCGGCAATTGCCTCGCGCTTCTGGCTGCGGCTGGAGGCGATGTCGGGTGGGTTGACCCGCGCAACGCCCTTGGAAAACTGGGCACGCGCCATCGACACGCCCGATCGGCATGAACCCGCTGATCGACCAGCGCCGGTTGTCCCGGCGGCGCTTCGCCCGAAACGCATATCGGTGACCGAGGTCGACCGGCTGAAGGCTGATCCCTTTGCCTTTTATGCGCGGCGCGTGCTGGGGCTGGGGCCGCTCGATCCCGTTGATGCCGATCCGAGCGCGGCCTGGCGCGGCACAGCAGTTCATGCCATTCTTGAAGTCTGGGCCAAGCAGGATGGTTGCGCGCCCGACAAGTTGCGCGACCGGGCGCATGCTATGCTCAACGACGCCCGCACCCACCCGATGATGCGCGCGCTGTGGCAGCCCCGCTTGATCGAGGCGATCGACTGGATCGCCGCCAAGATGGACGAACAGATCGATTTGGGTCGGCAGGTACTGGCTGCCGAACGGACTGGGGAAATCGTCATCGCCGGGGTAACCCTGCGCGGCACCGCCGATCGGCTTGATCGATCAGCGAGCGGCGGCCTGGCGATTGTCGATTACAAAACCGGCAAGCCGCCGTCCGCCGCCGCCGTGCGCGCGGGGTTCAGCTTGCAGCTCGGTCTTCTTGGCCTGATCGCCGAACGGGGTGGCTTTGGCGATATTGCCGGGAATGCGGATGGTTTCGAATATTGGTCGCTTGCGAAATATGGCGACAGCTTTGGCAAGGTTAGCTCGCCCGTCGATCCCGATGGCAAGCGCGACTTGATCCCGACGGCTGATTTCACCCGGCTGGCGGCGCATAATTTCATTGCCGCAGCGGAAAACTGGCTGACTGGCGATGCGCCTTTTACCGCCAAGCTTGCCCCCGATTATGCGCCCTATGCCGATTATGATCAGCTGATGCGGCGCGACGAATGGTATGGCCGTGACCAGCGTTAACACCGCTAACACCCCCGCCAATCTCCCCCGCTTGCTCGGTAATCAGGCCCGTGCGAGCGCGCCCGATGCGCATGTCTGGCTGTCAGCTTCGGCGGGCACGGGCAAGACGCAAGTGCTGGCGGCGCGCGTGTTCCGATTGTTGCTACGCGGCACTGATCCAGCGGCGATATTATGCCTGACCTTTACCAAAGCCGGTGCCGCTGAAATGGCCGGGCGGATCAGCAGCCGCCTCGCTGCCTGGGTGCGGATGCCCGAACCGGCGCTGCGCAAGGATTTGTTCGCGCTGGGCGAGGCGCATCTTGATCCGGCCATAGTGGCGCGGGCGCGGACGCTGTTTGCGAAATTGCTCGATTCGCCCGGCGGCGGCATCCGCATCCAGACTATCCACGGTTTTTCGCAAGGGTTGCTGGCGAGCTTTCCGGCCGAAGCCGGGCTGGCACCGGGCTTCCGCCCGATTGAGGCGCGCGAGGAAGCCGTATTGTTGCGGGAAACGCTCGCTGAGTTGCTGGTCGATGCCGAACGCGATGGCCTGAACGGGCTGGTTGAGGCGATTGGCGCACTTAGTTTGCGGCTGGGTGAAGGCGGCGCGACCGATTTCCTTCACGCTTGCGCCCGCGCGCCGGCGGCGATGACGACGCTGCCCAGCGGGATCGCCCCTTATATTCGCCGCGCGCTTGGCCTGCCGGCGGGCGATATTGCCGATATTCTTGCTGATAGCTGCGATGATGCCGAATTCGATACCGATGCGGTTCGCCGCATCGCTGCGGCCAATCGCGCCTGGGACACCAAGACGGGTGGCAATCAGGCTGACATCGCCGAATGCTGGCTGGAGGCGAACCCCGCTGAGCGGGCGGCGATGCTCGACGATCTGCGCGGTGTGGTCTTCACCAAAGAAGGCGAGCCGCGCAAATACCAGAAGAAATTGCTCGATGCCGATTTCGATTATCCCGAACTGGCCATGGCGATCGGCAGCCGCTGTACCGAGCTGCTCAGTATGGCGACGCGGTCGGCTTATGGCGATCTGTTGGCGAAAGGGCTTGGTGTCGGACGCGCTTATGCCGATGCTTATGCGCGCGCCAAAAGTCGCATTGGCGCGGTCGATTTCGATGATCTGATCAACCATGTCGTCGCGCTGCTGGAGCAGCCGGGGATGGGCGAATGGGTGCGCTACAAGCTCGACCAGACCACCGAACATATCCTGGTCGATGAAGCGCAGGACACCAATCCGCGCCAGTGGAAGATCATCAGGGCGCTGGCGGATGAGTTTTTCACCGGGATCGGCGCGCATGGCGAGCGCACCCGAACATTGTTCGTGGTGGGCGATTACAAGCAAGCGATCTTTGGGTTTCAGGGGACCGATCCGCTGTATTTCGCCGCCGCTGAGCAGCTTTTTCTTCGCAAGGCAGAGGCGCTGTTTGAGGATCGATCGACCGAGGCAACCGCGTTTAATCAGCTGTCGCTGACCCACAGCTTTCGGTCGACCAAGCCGATCCTGGAATTCGTCGATGCCGCGATCAGCGCTGTCGATAGGCCCGGTCTGGGTCTGGTCGGGACGCTGGAACCGCATGCTAGTGAAGTGGCGGGCCCCGGCCTAGTCTCGCTCTGGCCGCCGACTATCGCGGGGGGCAGTGAGGCTGACGAGGAAGAATGGATTGACGACGCCACCCGCGCGCTCGCCAAGCAGATTGCGCGCCAGCTTAAGGCCTGGCTTGATCCCGAAAATCCGTTGATTTTGGAAAGCAAGGGTAGGGCGCTGCGGCCCGAAGACGTGATGATCCTGGTGAAGCGGCGTGGCGAGCTCGCTTCGTTGATCGTTGCGCGACTTTATGCCGAGGGGGTACCCGTCGCTGGTGTCGATCGACTGCGGCTGAATGCCCCGCTGGCGGTGCAGGATCTGCTTGCCGCGATCCGTTTCGCGCTGCAGCCCGATGATGATTTGTCGCTCGCCAACCTGCTGGTGTCGCCGCTGATCGGGTGGAGTCAGGAAGAATTGCTTGCCGCCGCCGCGCCCCGGCCGGACGGCAGCCTGTGGCGGCACTTACGCGCGACCTGTTCGGATGCGCTGTTACAGCCGCTTTTCGATCTGCTCGCCCGCGCTGACATTGCCACGCCCTATCAGTTGCTCGAAGAGCTGTTGTCCGGCCCGCTGGATGGTCGCCGCAAGCTGATCCGCCGCCTTGGCCAGGAAGCGCGCGACCCGATCGAGGAGGTGCTGAGCGCGGCGCTTGATTTCGAGACGCTCGGGACGCCGTCGTTGCAAGGGTTTCTCGATTGGTTCGATCGCGGTGATATCGAAATTGTCCGCGATCCGTCTGCGCCGCTCGATGCGGTGCGGGTGATGACGGTGCATGGGGCCAAGGGGCTGCAGGCGCCTTTGGTGATTCTTGCGGACGCAACGGTCGATCCAGGGCTGGTGCCGCGATCGATTCTCCACTGGAAACCGGATGAGGACCAGGAGGCGTTCCCGATATTCCGCCCCCGCAGCAGCGAGCGTGGCGGGCGGCTGGGCGATTATATCGATGACGTGCAGGCGCGCGAACTCCAGGAACATTGGCGGCTTTTTTATGTCGCGGCGACCCGGGCAGAGGAACGGCTGGTGATCGCGGGCGCATTGGGGCCGCGTGCGCAGGGCGTGCCACCTGCGGCGAGCTGGTACGCGGCGGCTGATCGTGCATTGGCGACATTGGGAGTAGGGCCGGGAGAGAGCGAGCGGCATTTCCTTGGCTTGATCCCGCAAAAGCCGGTTGATTTGCGGGAAAGCGCGCCGCTGGTTCAGGGCAGTGACACTAACCTGCCGGCCTGGGTGCGCGCGCCGGCCCCGACCGAGGCGCGCCCGCCGCGTCCGCTGGCCCCGTCATCACTCGGGCCCGACATGGTCGCCGATCCACCGCCTAATGCAGCCTTACGGGCAGCGGCTGACCGGGGGCGGTTGATCCATGCCTTGTTCGAACGACTCCCGGCTGTCGCACCCGAGCATCGCCGCGCTGCTGCAGATCGCTGGCTTCAGAAGGCGGGCGGGGTCGAAGAAGCCACCGTCCGTGCCGAAATTGTTGATCAATCCTGTGGCGTTTTGGAGGATCCCCGATTTGCCGATCTGTTTGGGCCAGAGGCGCTAGCAGAAGCGCCGATCGCCGCCGTGATTGAGGGCGGATTTGTTGTCTCGGGCACGGTCGATCGGCTGCTTGTCAGTGACCGGTTGGTGCGCGTTATCGATTTCAAGACCGGTCGGCGTGCGCCTGCCGACATCACCGGCATTCCAGCCTATCACCTCCGGCAGATGGCCGCCTATGTCGACGCGTTGGCAGTGATCTTCCCCGGCCGCACTATCGAGGCGGCGTTGCTGTACACAGCGGCCCCGTCGCTGTTCGTCCTGCCCGCCGATTTGCTGGGTGCGCACAAGCAGCGCTTTGGGGCCGACGAGCAAAGCTTGGTCGCAGACGCTTGAGACGATGCCGGACTGCGCCTACCTATTGTTCATCAGGAGATTATAATCATGGCAACGACGAAGATTGATGACGCGAGTTTCGACAATGACGTGCTGAAGGCTGACAAGCCCGTGCTCGTTGATTTCTGGGCAGAATGGTGCGGTCCCTGCAAGGTGATCGGGCCGAGCCTGGAAGAAATCTCCGATGAGCTGGCCGATCAGGTAACGATCACCAAGGCCAATCTGGACGATGCCCCCGAAGCGGCAACCCGCTTTGGCATTCGTACCATTCCCAATCTCGTCCTGTTCAAGGGTGGCGAAGAGGTTGCGCGCTTTAGCCGCGCTGCACCGAAGAGCCAGCTCAAGGCCTGGCTTGAGGGCGCATTGGCTTAATTCCAAGTGATTGGCTAACCGCCTAGCCGCGCCGATGCGCGGCTAGGCGGCGCCTGCTGATCAGGCCGGCCGCAATATCTGCCCAATGCGCGGGAAATGGACCGCGACTGTTCCAACCCGCGGATCATCGCGCAGCAGGACGATATCGCGCGCCGTGCAGCGCAGCAGGGTGCCAGTCACGGTATCGGCTCCCGGATCCTCGGTTCGGATGGCCACAGGCTGACCCTGGGTAAAACCACAGTCATCGTCAATTTGTGCGGTGGCGGTAGGCGAAGCAGCGAGCGCGACGTCCAATGCCGCCTGCGCGGTCATGTCAGTCCGCTGCCCGTGTTCGATCGCGTCGCAGCGTGCGATCCAGGCGGCGACATGCGGGAAGGGCGCCAGTCGCGCTTCCTTCAGGCCCATGCCGGCTTGAAACCACACATTCATGCCGGCCGCGCAATCGGCATAGCCTGGCGCATCGCCGCCCAGAAACGCCCGCCCATCGGCTAGCGCGTCTTCAAGCTTGGCCAACCAGCCGGTGAATTGGGCGGTTTGGTGTGGGGCGGCCTTCTTCATGCGCTCCCGGTCCATCCCGAACAGCGCCTTGCGATCCTCGAAAAACGCGTCGTCAATCTGATCGGCAACTACCGCCATGGCAGAGCCGACGGCCTGGCTGAAAGTTGCGCCGCCCGCCTGCATCGCCACCAGCGCACCCAGCCGACCCAGCGGGGCTGGGAACAGCGTCGGCTGCGGCTGAAATGCCTCGATCGCGTCGATCGCGATGGCGGTGTCGCAATAAATGTCAGCGCCAATCTGCAGCACCGGTGTCTTCCGATAGCCGCCGGTAAGCGGCGTGAGTTCAGGTTTGGGGGCCATATTCGGAATGATGACCGAGCACCAAGCCGCCCCTTTGATCCCGAGCGCGCGGCGCACCAGTTCAGCGTAAGGCGAGCGAGAATAATGGTGCAAAATCAAATCAGTCATGACGGTCCTTCATCATTGATGTGAGTGTTTATCAGGTCAGTGGAATCATGACCTGTTGGGCATAGGCCGGCCGCGTGATCAATCGGGCATACCAATCGGCGAGCGCGCTGAAGGGCGGGCGATCAATCGCCAGGGTGAACCAGGTGTGCGCATAAACGCCCATCGGTATGTCTCCCAGTCCAAATGCCGCGCCGGAAAGCCAGGGAGAAATTGACAATGCATCGTTGAGGATCGCCATTTGCCGCGCGCAAGCAGCAGCCGAGCGCGCTATAGCGTTGGCATCGCGCATTTCCGGCGGTTTGCGGACCAGATTGATGAAGGCACCGCGCTGGGTGTCGGCATAGCCAAACTGCCAATCCATCCACCGATCGGCCATCGCGCGGGCCGCCGGATCAGCTGGCCAGAGCGCTGGCGCGTAGCGGGCCCCGAGATAGCGCAGAATCGCATTCGATTCCCACAGGACAAAACCATCATCCTCAATTGTCGGGATCAGGGCGTTGGGATTGAGCGCGCAATAGGCGGCATCCATGCCGAATTGGCCGCCGACATCATGGCGCACATAGTCCAGCCCGATTTCATCAGCGAGCCAGGCGACTTTTTTGACGTTGTGCGAATTGAGCCGTCCCCAAATCGTCAGCACTCATTCAGCTCCGGTAATCGGCGTTGATGCTGATATAGCCATGCGTCAAATCGCAGGTCCACACGGTTGCGCGGCCATCGCCAAGGCCCAGGTCCACGCCGATATCGATTTCCTGCCCCTTTAGATGCGCGGCAACCGGGGCCTCGTCATACCCCTCAACCGCGAGCCCGTTGGCCGCAACCTGCGTCGTGCCAAAGCGAATGGCGAGCAGATCGCGATCAGCGGGTTCGCCGGCTTTACCTACGGCCATAACAACCCGTCCCCAATTGGCGTCTTCGCCTGCGATTGCCGTCTTCACGAGCGGGGAATTGGCAATCGACAGCGCAATCCGGTGCGCGCTCGCGTCTGATTCCGCGCCCGCTACGTCGATCGTGATGAACTTGCTCGCCCCCTCACCATCGCGGACGACAAGGTGCGCGAGCTGCCGACAGAGATCGTCCATCGCCGCCCGGAATGCATCAGCCCCCGGTGACTCGATCGATACAAGCGGGGCATTACCGGCCTTGCCCGTCGCGAAGGCCAGCACGGTGTCGCTCGTCGATGTATCGCTATCGACGGTGATGCAGGAAAAGCTGCGGCGATTGGCATCGGCCAATGCTGATTGAAGAAAGCCTGAGGAAGCGGCTGCATCGGTGAAGATAAAGCCGAGCATCGTCGCCATATCGGGCGCGATCATGCCCGATCCCTTGATGATCCCGACCAGGGTGACAGTGCGGCCGCCGACGATGGCGGTCGTCATTGCGCCTTTGGGAAAGGTGTCGGTCGTGCCGATCGTGGCAGCGGCTTCCTCCCAGCTGCAGGGCGACGCGATAAAGGCCGCATCAAGCCCGGCTTCGGCTTTGGGGATCGGCAGGGCCGTGCCGATAACACCGGTTGAGGCAACAAAAACATCAGAGGGCTGGCACCCCAGATGCGCAGAAACGCGCGCGGCGATCGCCTCAACCGCTACGCGTCCCCGGTGGCCGGTAAAGGCGTTGGCATTGCCTGCGTTGACGACCAGTGCGCGCGCCTGACCAAGCGTCAAGGCCGCCCGGCACCATTCGACTTCGGGCGACGGGCATTTGCTGGTGGTGGTAACCCCAGCAACGCTGGTGCCGGGATCAAGCGTGGCAAAGGTGAGATCGCAGCGCCCCCAATCCTTATATCCCGCCCGCGCCACGCGCAGCGACGCACCGGCAATTGCGGGCAAATCCGGGAAGCAATCGGGGGCGAGCGGTGAGCGGGATGACATGGGGCGACTCTCAGCCTAAGGTGAACTTGTAGGTGCAGGGGGTGTTAAAGTGCGTAGGGTTGAAGGCAAGACGACAATTGAAGCGGCTGGCCGGGGGGCTGGCATCGCGCTGGCAATGCTGATCGCGATCACTGGGCCAGCGTTGGGGCAAAGCCGAAAGGCGGCGGCACCAGCGGCACTCGCGGCACCCGCCGATACTGGCATGGCGGTTGGCGTGAAGCCGATCGGCAATCCAGGCGACTGGTTTCCGCCCGAATCCTATCCGCCTGAAGCAAAGGCCGCGTCGGAAGAGGGACGGACCGAATTTTCACTCGATATCGATGCGGCGGGCCGGATCACCGGCTGCAACATCGTGCAATCGAGCGGATCTGACCTGCTGGATTCGACGACATGCAGCCAGCTGATTGGCAATGGCCGGTTCAAACCGGCGCTGGATCGCAATGGCAAACCGATGCCGGGCAGCTGGACATCGGCGATGCGGTGGGAACTGGCTGAAGCGAAAACGCAGGAATAAGGACTCCCGCCGATCGACGGATCCCGCTGCAGGTGCAGTTGTTTTGAATGATGGACGTTGCGCCTGTGAATGCCTATGTGCGTCGCTCGCGCGTTTTTGGCGGATTGACTGGACGATTTGATTGGAACTGCTGCTCATCCTTTCTGCGCTGCTGAGCGCACTGACCGGCGTTACCGCCGGGATGAGCACGCCTGAGGTTCGGCTGCACCAATCCGTCGCACCTGCGGCGATTGCGACCGCTGCGGCGCAGTCGGCAGGCCAGCATATTGCGCGGCAGATTGCCCAGGATCTGCCGACGCTCAGCGTTTCGGCTTCGGTCTCACCAGGCAAGGGCTATGCGCTCCGCCCGGCCACGCCGCTTTATCTCGCCCGCCTTCGCGAATAGCGACCGGGCCAAATCCGGCCTTGCCGGGTTCAAATTGCCAATGTTGTTGCGCCCCGGCGATGCCCGGCGAGCGAACTGCCCTTAGATACAGGAATTCTCCATGCTCGGTGGCCTTGCCAAGTCCATTTTCGGATCGTCGAACGATCGCTATGTCAAATCGCTCGGGTCGATCGTGGCCAAGATCAATGCGTTCGAACCCCAGATTTCCGGGCTCGATGATGCCGCGCTGAGTGCGCAGACCGCGCGCTTTCGCGAGCGGCTCGCCAACGGCGAAAAACTCGACGACTTGCTACCAGAAGCCTTTGCAACAGTCCGCGAGGCCGCCAAGCGCACGCTGGGTCAGCGCCATTATGATGTGCAGATGGTGGGCGGCATCGTCCTGCATCGGGGCGAGATTGCCGAGATGCGCACCGGCGAGGGCAAGACGCTGGTTGCCACACTGGCCACTTATCTGAACGCCTTGCCGGGCACGGGCGTGCATGTCGTCACGGTCAATGATTACCTCGCCGCCCGCGATGCCGAGTGGATGAGCAACGTCTATCGCTTTTTGGGGATGACGACGGGCGTGATCGTGCCGAACCTGACCGATCAGCAGCGCCGCGACGCCTATGCCGCCGACATCACCTATGCGACCAATAACGAGCTCGGCTTCGATTATCTGCGCGACAATATGAAATATGATCGCGAATCGATGGTGCAGCGCAAGTTCAACTTCGCGATCGTCGACGAAGTCGATTCAATCCTGATCGACGAAGCGCGTACCCCGCTGATCATCTCCGGGCCGACGGACGACAAAACCGATCTTTATCTGCGCGTCGACGCGATCGTGAAGCAGCTGGGCAGCGATACCTATGAGCTTGACGAAAAGCAGCGTTCGATCATCCTGACCGAAGCGGGCACCGAAACGGCGGAGCGGATGCTGGAAAGTGCCGAACTGCTGGAGGGCACCAACCTTTACGACTTTGAAAACACCCAGGTCGTCCATCACCTGAACCAGGCGCTGCGCGCGAACAAGATGTTCAAGCGCGACACCGATTACATCGTCAAGGACGGCAAGGTCATCATCATCGATGAGTTTACCGGCCGCATGATGGATGGGCGGCGCTGGTCCGATGGGCTTCACCAGGCGGTAGAGGCCAAGGAGGGCGTGGCGATCGAGCCCGAAAACCAGACCATGGCATCGATCACCTTCCAGAATTATTTCCGCATGTACCCCAAGCTTTCGGGCATGACCGGCACGGCCGCGACCGAAGCGGCGGAGTTTTTCGACATTTACAAGATGAACGTGGTGACCATTCCGACCAATGTGCCGGTCAAGCGCGTTGATGAGGAAGACGAATTCTACAAAAATACCCAGGACAAGTTCCAGGCGATCGCCAAGAAGATCAAGATCCACGCCGAGCGTGGGCAGCCAGTGCTGGTCGGCACCGTGTCGATTGAAAAATCAGAACTGCTGAGCGAATTCCTGATCAAGGAAGGCGTGGTGCATGAAGTGCTCAACGCGCGCCAGCACGAGCGTGAGGCGCATATCGTCGCCCAGGCCGGCCGTAAAAGCGTGGTGACGATCGCCACCAACATGGCCGGTCGCGGCACGGATATTCAGCTTGGCGGCAATGTCGAATTCCGCGTGAATGACGAACTGGTGGGTCTGGCCGATGGCCCTGAGCGTGTGGCAGCGATCGAACGGATCAAGGCCGAAGTCGCCGCCGAAAAGGCCGCAGTGCTCGCCGCGGGCGGGCTGTTTGTGCTGGGTACGGAGCGGCATGAGAGCCGCCGTATCGATAATCAGTTGCGCGGTCGCTCTGGCCGTCAAGGAGATCCGGGCCTCAGCCGCTTTTATCTGTCGCTGGATGACGATCTGCTGCGCATTTTTGGCCCGGATACGATGTTCGCCAAGATGATGCGGTCGAACATCGCCGATGGCGAGGCGATCGGTTCGAAATGGCTGTCCAAGGCGATTGAAACGGCGCAGCGCAAGGTTGAGGCGCGCAATTATGACCAGCGCAAACAGGTCGTCGAATATGATGATGTGATGAATGATCAGCGCAAGGTGATCTACGAACAACGCAGCGACATCATGGATGCCGACACGGTTGGTGATGTCGTTACCGATATGCGGACCGAGACCGTCAACACGCTGGTCGGCACTGCCTGCCCGCCCAATAGCTATCCCGAGCAATGGGATATCACCGGCCTGCGCGAAAATGTGCAGGAAATGTTGGGCATTGATCCGCCCTTTGATGACTGGCTGGCTGAGGAAGCGATTGATCCCGAACTGGTCGAGGAGCGGGTGCGTGAAGCGGCCGACCAGCATGTCGAGGCCAAGGCAGCATCGCTTGATCCGGAAACCTGGACCCAGGTGGAAAAATCGATTCTCCTCCAGAATCTTGATCATCACTGGAAAGAGCATCTGTCGACGCTCGATGCGCTCCGTCAGGTGGTCCATCTTCGCGCCTATGCGCAGAAAACGCCGATCAACGAATATAAGCAGGAGGCGTTTGCGCTGTTCGAACGGATGCTCGGCACGATTCGCGAAGATGTGACCAAGACGATCGCGCATGCGCAATTCCAGCTCCAGCAACCAGCAGCGCTGCCCGATCTGCCCGATTTCATTACATCACATTTTGATCCCTTTGCCGGTGACGATGATGGCCAGGCTGTGGGCGCGGGGAATCCACTTGGTTTGGTGACGACCCGGATTGCGCCGCTGGCACAGCCGAGCATCGACGGTGGAGAATTCGGCAACGATCCGGCGCTTTGGGAGGGCAGGGTGAGCCGAAATGCGCCTTGCCCCTGTGGCTCTGGCAAGAAATACAAACAATGCCACGGTGCCTTGTGACCTCGCGGCTTGCCCCGGCGGCCATCACTGCTATAGACGCTCGCCGACCGGCGGCGTGCTGGCGGGCGTGGCGGAACTGGTAGACGCAGCAGGTTTAGGTCCTGCCATCGCAAGATGTGGGGGTTCGAGTCCCTTCGCCCGCACCAACGCCATCGCTCCGTGCGATGGTGCCGTTTCAAAGAATTAGCTGACGAAAAGAGCCAAAATGCAGACTGTTGAGACGTTGAACGAAGGCCTCAAGCGCGCCTACTCGCTCAAGATCACCGCCAAGGATATCGAAGCCCGTGTCGATGCGGAGATCAAGAAGGTCGCCCCGCAAATCCGTATGCCCGGCTTCCGCCCCGGCAAGGTGCCCGCGAATCTGGTGCGCAAGATGCACGGCCCCGCGATCACTCAGGATGCGCTCAACACGTCGATTCAGGACGGTATCCAGCAGCTGATCAGCGAAAAGCAGCTACGCCCGGCGATGCAGCCGTCGGTGGCGCTCGAGGATGGCTATGAGATCGGCAAGGATGCCGAGATCACTGTTACGCTGGAAGTGCTGCCCGATGTGCCGACCCCGGCCATCGATGCGCTTGTGCTTGAACGTCTGGTTGTGCCCGTTGATGAGGCCGCCGTGGAGGCGCAATTGCAGCGCTTTGCCGATCAGCAAAAGCGCTTCGACGATGCGCCCAAGACGCATAAGGCGAAGACCGGCGACCTGGTCGTGATGGACTTTGTCGGCAAGGTCGACGGCGTCGCGTTCGAAGGCGGCACGGGTGAGGACATGTCGGTCGAAATCGGTTCGGGTCGCTTGATTCCCGGTTTCGAAGACCAGATCATCGGTGTCAAAAAGGGCGCCGAGCTGACGATCAATGTCACTTTTCCTGACGACTATGCCGCTGAAAACCTGAAGGGCGCGGCAGCGACCTTTGATCTGGTGATCAAGGACGTCCGCGTCGCCAAGGAAGCAGTGATCGACGAAGAGCTCGCCACCTCGCTTGGGCTGGAAAGCCTGGAGCAGCTGCGCGGTCTGCTGAAAGGGCAGATCGAGCAGGAGCATAACGGCCTGACCCGCACCCATATGAAGCGCAAGCTTCTCGATCAGCTTGCCGTTGGGCATGATTTTGAAGTGCCGCCATCAATGGTGGAAGCCGAATTCCAGCAAATTTGGGCGCAGTTGCAGCACGAGGCAAGCCATGAGGCCGATCCGGCTGCAGCGCTAGCCGAGATGGAGGCCGAGCGCGCCGATTACCTTGCCATTGCCGAACGTCGCGTTCGACTTGGGCTGTTGCTGTCCGAGATCGGCCAGAAGAATGGCGTCGAAGTCACCCAGCAGGAAATGAACCGGCTGATCGCGCAGGCCGCGCAGCAGTATAGCCCCGAAGAGCGCACACGCTTCATCGAATATATCCGCCAGGAGCCAATGGCGGCAGCGCAACTGCGGGCCCCGCTTTATGAGGATAAAGTTGTCGACTGGCTGTTCGAGCAGGCCAAGATCACTGACCGCGACGTGACGCGTGAGGAGATTGAGGCAGCGATCGAGAGCGAAGACAGCCATGTTCATGGCCCAGGTTGTGGTCATGACCATGACCATGATCACGCGCCGGCAAAGGCCAAAAAGCCTGCTGCGAAAAAGGCCAAAAAGGCGGAGGAGCCTGCGCCAGCGGCCGACGCTCCTGCTGATGAAACGCCCGCTGCCGAGGCCAAGCCTGCAAAAAAGCCGGCCGCCAAGAAGGCACCGGCCAAGAAGACTGAAGCCTGATCACCACTTGTTTGTCTTTCCCGCCTATCTACCAATCATGTTGATTGGAGATGGCGGGAATGAACGAGCGCGTGTCGGGGACCATGCTGCGTAATGCGGGCCGTGAAGCTGGCCTGGACGCCATCAGGGCGATTGAAGTGGCGATGAGCGATACGCCTGTCATCGCGGTGCTGCTGCCTTGCTATAACGAGGAAGTGGCGATCGCGCAGACGATCGACGGCTTTCGTAAGGCGATCCCTGGCGCAACCATCTATGTGTATGACAATAACAGCGCCGATCGCACGGTGGCGGTTGCGGCGGCGGCTGGGGCTGTCGTTCGCACCGAGCGCATGCAGGGCAAGGGCAATGTCGTGCGGCGGATGTTCGCCGACATTGATGCCGATATCTATGTGATGGCCGATGGCGACGCGACCTATGATGCCGCGTCGGCGCCCGTCTTGATCCAGCGGATGATCGACGAGCAGCTCGATATGGTGGTGGGGTCGCGCGTTACCCAGGCACAGGCGGCTTATCGCGCCGGGCATCAGTTCGGCAATGCCGTGCTCACCGGCATGTTGGCGCAATTATTTGGGCGGAGTTTTACTGATATCCTATCGGGATACCGGGTGTTCTCAAGACGATTTGTGAAGAGTTTTCCGGTGCTGTCGAGCGGGTTCGAGATCGAGACCGAGATCAGCGTCCATGCGCTTGAGCTGAAAATGCCGGTCGGTGAGGTCGCCACGCCTTATTTCGCGCGGCCAGAAGGTTCGGTCTCAAAGCTCAGCACCTATCGCGACGGCTGGCGGATTTTGCGCACGATTGCCACGCTTTATCGAATCGAGCGGCCGATGTTATTTTTTGGGGCGATCGGCGCGGTGCTGGCGCTGATTGGCGTCGCACTGAGTGTGCCGCTGGTGATTACCTATGCGCAGACGGGGTTGGTGCCGCGTCTGCCCACGGCGGTGCTGGTAACGGGATTGATGATTCTGGCGGCATTGTGCGGTTTTACGGGCCTTATTCTCGATACGGTGGTGCGCGGCCGACGCGAGGTCAGGCGGTTGGCCTATCTCTCCTTTGCTGCGCCGGGCCTTCCGTGGGGCAAGAGGGCTTGAACTCGCTTTCGCCAAGGCCGATGTAGGCACTCTAAGGGAATAAGGACCAGCGAGACCCCCATGCAAAATCCATTTGAAACCGGCAACTTCACCAATCCAGAGACGGGCGGCCTGGTCCCCATCGTCATTGAGCAGTCCAACCGCGGCGAGCGCAGCTTTGACATTTATTCGCGGCTGCTGCGCGAACGCATCATCTTCGTGACCGGTCAGGTCGAAGATCATATGGCGTCGGTGATCACCGCCCAGCTGCTGTTCCTCGAATCGGAAAACCCGAAAAAGGACATCTACATGTACATCAACTCGCCGGGGGGTGTCGTCACGGCGGGCATGGCGATCCATGACACGATGCAATATATCCGACCACGCGTCGGCACTTTCTGCATCGGTCAGGCCGCATCGATGGGTAGTTTCCTGCTCTCGGCGGGCGAGCCAGGCATGCGCGTTGCGCTCACCAACGCGCGGATCATGATCCACCAGCCATCGGGCGGCGCGCAGGGCATGGCGACCGATATCGAGATCCAGGCCAAGGAAATCCTGCGAATCCGCCATAATCTGAACCAGCTTTACGCAAAATATACCGGCCAACCGCTTGATGCGATCGAGCATGCAATGGACCGTGACAAGTTCCTGAGCGCCGAAGAAGCAAAGGCATTTGGCCTGATCGACGAAGTGATTGAAAAGCGGCCAATGCCGACCGAGGATGCCTCAACGGTTGCGGCATAACCGATCAAGATCGTAACGCGATTTTGGTGATTGTACGATTGAAGCGGGGCGGTCTACTATGATCGCCCCAAGAATGCGCGCGTATCGTGCGAAGGATGGATTGAATGACGAAGCTGAGCGGCAGCGACTCGAAGAGTACGCTTTATTGCTCGTTCTGCGGCAAGTCGCAGCACGAAGTGCGCAAGCTGATCGCCGGCCCAACGGTGTTCATCTGCGATGAATGCGTGGAACTGTGCAACGACATCATTCGGGAAGAAACCAAGTCCGCGCTTGTCAGCAAGAAGGACGGGGGCGTGCCGACGCCGCAGGAAATCTGCGATGTGCTCGATGATTATGTCATTGGCCAGAAGCGCGCCAAGCGCGTGCTGTCGGTGGCGGTCCATAATCACTATAAGCGCCTGAACCACGGCCAGAAGGGCGCTGATGTCGAGCTCGCCAAGTCGAACATCCTGCTGGTTGGTCCAACTGGCTGCGGCAAGACGCTGCTCGCGCAGACGCTGGCGCGCATTCTCGACGTGCCGTTCACGATGGCCGATGCGACCACGCTGACCGAAGCTGGTTATGTTGGTGAGGATGTTGAAAACATCATCCTGAAGCTGCTCCAGGCATCCGATTACAATGTCGAACGGGCGCAGCGCGGCATCGTCTATATCGACGAAATCGACAAGATCAGCCGCAAGGCGGAGAACCCATCGATCACGCGCGATGTGTCGGGCGAGGGCGTGCAGCAGGCGCTGCTCAAGCTGATGGAGGGCACCACCGCCAGCGTGCCCCCGCAGGGCGGGCGCAAGCATCCGCAGCAGGAATTCCTGCAGGTGGACACCACCAACATCCTGTTCATCTGCGGCGGTGCGTTCAGCGGCCTTGAGAAGATCATTGGCGATCGTTTGCAGGGCAAGTCGATTGGCTTCGGCGCTTATGTCGCCGCTTCCGAGGAACGCCGTACCGGCGAAGTGCTGAAATCGGTCGAGCCTGAGGATCTGCTCAAATTCGGGCTGATCCCCGAATTCGTTGGTCGTCTGCCGGTCATCGCGACGCTGGAGGATCTTGATGTTCCTGCACTCGTTACGATCCTGACCGAACCGAAAAATGCGCTGGTCAAGCAGTACCAAAAGCTCTTCGACATGGAGAATGTCCAGTTGGACTTCACCGACGATGCGCTGGTGACGGTCGCGCGCAAGGCGATTGATCGCAAGACCGGCGCGCGCGGGCTTCGATCGATCCTGGAGGGCATTTTGCTCGATACGATGTTCGACCTGCCCGGGATGGACGGCGTCGATGAAGTGATGATCGACAAGGACGTGATCGAGGGCCGCAAGGAGCCGATCCGCGTCTATACCAAGAAAGAAAAGGCCGGCGACGCGGCGTGAGTGAAGGGCCGCCGCCATCCGAACGGATGATGTCGGCGGTCCAGCTTGCCCGGCACGATCAGCGCCGGGTGATTGCCGCGATGTTGTCGCGCGCATTTTTCAACGATCCGTCGATCGGTTGGATTTTTCCCGATCCTGTCGTGCGATCGAAACGCCTACCGCGGCTGTTCATGCTGCTGTTCGATACCGATGCCAACAAGGGCATGCGGCTGGTGACGGAACGCGGCGAGGCCGCGACGTTGTGGCGCGCGCCGGGCCAAGCGCATACCAGCATGGGCGAAATGATCAGCAGCCTTTTGCCGATGATCGGCTGTTTTGGCAGCGCAATCGGGCGCGCCATTGCGGTTAGCCAGGCGATTGATGCGCATCTGCCCGATGGCGATTATTGGTATCTGCATATCGCCGGTTGCGATCCGCTCCACCAGGGGAAGGGCATTGGCGGGGCAATCGTGCGTGATGGGCTTCAGCGATCCGTTGACGGGCGTTTTCCTGCCTATCTGGAAACGCCGCTGGAAAAGAACATCAGCTTTTACCAGCGCATGGGCTTTGCGGTGACCGATGAATGGACGGTGCCGCGCGGTGGCCCACGCTTCTGGTCAATGCTGCGGCCCGTCTAGGCCTGGTCGGCAACACATTCGAAGACGCGAATGTCATAGCCGGGGGCGCTTTCGTGCCAGCAAGAGCGAGCAGCGACGAGGTCACCGAACTGCGGATTGATGTAAGCGAGCAGGATACGACGCGCTGGATCACTGGCCTTTGCGGCTTCAAGGCGATCAAGGCAGCCGGCGAGAATTTCCGCGCCGAAAGAATTATAGAGATAGCAGAATAGCGGCCCCTCGGGCGGCACATAATCGGCGGCATTTCCCTGCCAGAATTCGGGCACCAGTGTCGCGCCGCCCCGGATTGCAAAGGCGACACTATTCGCCTGGGCGATTTCCGTCAGCAGCGCGGAATATTCGACGCCAATTGCTCGGGCAAAGGGCTTGGCTGCCGCCAGCAACACGATTCGGCCCTTGCCACAGCCATAATCGATGAAGGTAAAGTCGGCGGGATCGATCCCGGCGACCATGATCGTCTCATCCAGGATATGCGCGCCGCTCGCCTGATAATGAAAGCTGCCTTTCTTCAACGCGGTTGGGAAATCGAGCGCGTTCATGCCGATCTGGCGGCTGGTGTCGGTGCCCCAGCGGCGATCAAATGCCTGGTCCCGTCGTGCGGCCTCCCGCGCCGACGGCGTCGCCTGGCGAAGCAGCGCGATCACCGTCTTAATGGCCGCGTTTGCCAATTGGGTGGGCGAGCGGCCCACCACTCCCCGTTTGACGCGGGACAGGCCGAATGATGAGGCTGATGGTTGTATGGTCATGAAAAACCCAAGTTGAGCGGACGAAACATGGATTTCGTCCTTACCTTACCCAGGGTTGAATTTAGTTTAACTGCCGCTGATTTCTTTGCTCGGCATCAGTACGCGATTGCGCGATTACAGCGTTGCCTCAATCGCGCGGGCGGCGAGATCGGGATCGGCGGCCTGGGTGATAGGGCGACCAATGACCAGCACGGACGCGCCCGAATCAAGCGCCGCACGCGGCGTGACGACACGCTTCTGATCGCCCGCGGCCCCGTCCGCAGGGCGCAGGCCCGGCACGACCAGAAACCCCTTGGGCCATAACTTATGGGCGGCTGCGACTTCAGCCCCAGAACAGACGATACCATCGACCCCCGCCGTCATCGCCAGATCGGTCAGCCGCATGACCTGATCATGCGGATTGCCGCCGACGCCGATCGACTGCAAATCAGTGGCGTCCAGGCTGGTCAATGTGGTGACGGCAACGATTTTGGTGTGGGTATGGGCGGCGGCCTTGGCGTCTTCCAGCATCGCCCGGCCACCGGCGGCATGCACCGTCAAAATCGCCGGTTCGATGTCGCCCAGCGCCTGAATCGCCTTGGCAACGGTATTGGGAATATCGTGGAGCTTGAGATCGAGAAAAATTGGCAGGCCGATATCGGCCATCTCGCGAAAGCCCGCGCGCCCATTGGCCAGAAAAAATTCAAGGCCCAGCTTGATACCGCCGACATGATGCCGAACCTTCATCGCCATCTCCCGCGCTTTGGCGAGATCCGGCGTGTCCAGGGCGACGAAAATCCGGTTCGTCATGCTACGCCTGGCGGGACGGCGGTGGGCACGGCAGTCGGTGGGATGGCGCCTATTTCTGGCCGATCAATAGGGACCTGAGCAGGGGGTGAGGGCTGGGCGGCGTTCGCCGCAACAGCGCCACGTAAATCAGCGATCACGCGTTCCGCCGTCGATAATTTCTGCCCCATCCGCCATTTCACTGCATGGTGATAGAGCAGCACCGGGAACAGCCCGGCCAGGAAGGTAAGCACCAAGAGCAGCGGCAAGTTCACATCTGCGATTAATCCGGCCCATAATTTGATGGGCACCGTCGTCCAGTTGCCGATCGAAAACACCGCAACGAGCAACGCGAGCAAGAACCAGAAGAGCGTTTTCAAAAACTGCATGGCGTGCTCCGTGCGACCAGAAGGAGAGCTTAGGGCGCTTAGCGGATTTTTGCCAGCCTCAGCCAATCTCGCTGCGCAATGAGGCAATCAGGGGGCCGATCTGCTTCAATTTTGGTTCTTCCTCGTCCAGAATGGCGATAAAGGCCGCGCGCTTTATCGCCGCAATCCGGCCCGGCTTCATCTGCATCGAAGCGGGTAGGGTGGAAACGATGATGTCGATCAGGCGCTCGGCACCGTGCAGCCGCCCCCATAGATAGTCATTTTCGCGATAGGCACGACTGAAAAAGGCACCGAAACTATTGAATTGGATGCCCTTTAGCGTCGCCATTGCCCCGCCGGTACGGATCGACGTTGCGTCATCGGGGGCGATGCGATCGACCTTTATCGCATCGAATTCATCGACCCCTTCGCCTTGAAGCAGCGGCAATGTCGCCACGTCGAAATAGGGAAAGCCCAGATAGGCGAGCAGCAGCGGTCGTCTGATCTCGCGCGAGGCCTGGCCAAGGGCAGTGGAGAGCCGCAATTCAGTTTCATCGTCCAGCGGCTTGAGATTGAGCGACTCGGCCAGTCGATCGAGCAAGGGCGCTGCATTGTTTCGTAACGCGCGGACATCGCGCCGGAGCGCCAGATGCGTCTCGGTGCGCTTGCAATCGAGATAGGCGGCCAGCGAGGTGTAGATGGCATCGCGCAGCAAGGCGATGTCGGTTTCGGCAAAGCTCACTTCGAGATCGCTCAATCGCCGCGCCATCATCCGCAACCGGCGGATACGGAAGCCCAGATCATAGGAGCGCAGGAAAGCGATGGTTGCTGGGTTGGTACCACCCGAAAAGGTCGGCCCCATATCGTCCATCCCCTGCGATCGGACCGCTAAGGTGACCTGGCGGCGGATATGATCAAGCCGTGCCTGGTTCAGTTCTCCCCCGACGCTCCACAGCAACTGCGTCATTTGTTCAATGACGCCAGCGAGCTTCAAATGGCCATATGCGGCATAGCCATAGCCGGCCTTGCTGGCTGCCGAACTTTGGGCGCGACGACGCCAGGTGGCGAGCCGGGCGACGGTTGGGCGATCGAGAAACAAGGTATAGCCAAACAGGCTTTCGACCTGTTTCTCCACTTCGGGGCGGATGCCGGCGATGATTTCCGCCATGCGTTCAATCCGATGCGAACGCTCGGCAATTGCTTCCAAATTGTCGCGGATCGGCTGCTGACGCGGCAGTTCCGAAATCGCGCCAATGATGGTCTGGAAAAAGCCCGGGACGCCGCCCTTTTTGCCGCCAAAATCGAGCTTCGCGCCCGGATGGGGATCGATATAAACAAAGCGGCGATCAACCTGTCGACGCGCAGGCCGTTCGCGCAGTGCTTCGATCGCGGGACGGAAGGGCGCGTTGGCCAGCACCGAGCCGTCGATCAAGACCGTACAATCGGCTGTATTGGCTGCATATTGACGGGGCAGGCTGCGTTTCAGAAAGTTTTCGCGTTCCGGCCATGGCATGTTTCGGCTGGCCAACACCTGATCAAGCTCGCTGATGGTGCAGGGCGGGAAAGCGCCCGGGAAGCTGGATGTCGCCCGTGCGGCAAAGGTCAGCTCGCCGGGATGAGCCAGCATGGTGGTTGATTGGCCGTGATCAGTGAAGGAGAAGATTAGCCGGTGTTCGGTCTCGATCACCTCCGCAGGCGAATTGAGCGCCAATAATTCAGGGTGGCCAGAAAAATCGGTAACGGTCACGAACAGATCGAGCGGTTGATCGACTGGTAAAAGGCGCGGCCCGGTGGGGGCCGCAGCCATTGCGTCAAAGGCATCCAGCATCAGGTTGGAAAAGCGCGCGCCACCAAAAGGAGGCTCGAACCATCGCGACCGGACGAATTTGGACAGTTTGGCACGGACTTCCTGGCGCGCGCCGACTTCGACCAGTTCATCGATCCGGTCCCCCGTTCGCCGCTGCGCCAGCCAGACGAGCGGCAATGCCCAGATTTTCGAGAGCCGGTGCCGTGGGCCCTGATCAGGATCGATCAGCGCCTCCACATCGGCACTGTCGAGCCATAAGTCGGTGAGCGGCTCAAGCGACTGGCCGGTCGAGATCGCCTGCCCCAAAAACACGCCGTTAATGCCGCCAGCGCTCGCCCCGGCAATGATATCAACCAGAACGCGCAGCTTTAGACCATGGTCGTTTTCGATTTCCTGGAGCAGTCCGCGATAGACGCCCTGGCTGCCGCCGGCTGGCCTATCGCCATTGGTGAAAGCGCAGCTCGCCCGCGCCAACCGCCAGATTTCCTTGGTAATGCCGTGCATATAGACCGCAAGGCTGATGCCGCCGTAGCAGACCAGTGCCAGTCGCAGCTCTTTTTCCCGGCTCATTGCACACCCTCTACTCGTGCCCAGATCGGCAAGTGATCGGAAGCAACCGTTGCCAGCCGGCTGTTGTGAACCCCGCACGCAACCGGCATCAAGTCGCGCGACATCATGATCCGGTCAAGCCGGGCGAGCGGGCGACGGGCGTGAAAACTGGGTCCCGTATCGGCAATGCGAAAATGGCGCGCAAATTCGTGCAAACATCCGGTGGTGGCGCTCCATTCGTTCATATCGCCCATCAAAATCGTTGGCAGCGGATGCGGATTGGCATGGAGATGGGCAATGATCGAGGCTGCCTGTCGCCGCCGCCAGAGCCCGGAAAGGTCGAGGTGCATGCCAATCACGCGGAGTTGCGCGCCCGCGCTGGTGCGCAGATCGGCCATTACGGCACCGCGCGGTTCGAGTGTCGGCAGATGGATCGCTTCGCTGCAGGTGATCGAAATCCCCTGTCGCAGCAGGATCACATTGCCATGCCAGCCCATGCTCGCCTGCCGCACGCCAAAAGTGACGGGGTGCCAGCCTGCCTGCTCGATCAGGGTATTTGAGAGGATAGCGGCGCGGGTGCCAAAGCGGCGATCGGCCTCCTGAAGGGTGACGATATCGGCATCCATCTCTGCCAATACATCAAGAATGCGTTCCGGCCGTCGCCGTCTATCCGTGCCGATCCCCTTATGAATATTATAGCTGGCGACGGTGATCATCCCGCCCTTATCGGCGGGGCGGCACCGGCTCTGCAAGGAGAATGCAGCGCGGAGATCGGCGGTGGGGTGGGAGAGATGGTGCCGGTTGCAGGAATCGAACCCGCGACCTTCGGTTTACAAAACCGCTGCTCTACCAGCTGAGCTAAACCGGCATCCGACACGCCCCATGCGTCAGACGACGCCGAAGGTCCAGCCCTCGCTTTGGGCAATTTGCGCGGTGAGGGCGGGCGGTGCCCATAAATTGCCGTCGCGGGCACATGATCGCAGCCATGCTGCGGTCAATATCGCATCGGTGGCGTGATCGTCGTAGCGTTCGAGCAGTTCGTGCGGTTGGCTGCCAATGGCAGGGTGGGTCAGCGCGGCATCCAGCGCCGCTGGCCCGCGCAATTTGCTGATCCCTTTGCGCAGGCCCGCTGCACGCGCGGCAATGGTCGTGTAGATTTCGACGACCAGTGCGCCGGTGCTCGGGACAGGATCGAACGGCCAGACCGGCAGGGCGCCGTCAAGCTGATGGAGCAAGCGCATGCCGGCGAAGCTGGCCTTGGCGACTTGTGCTGCGCCAATTGCGTCATAAATGGTGGACGGCTTCCCGCCCCCGCCAGCGTTGAAATGCGCTTCGCAGCGACGGAAATGCATGAAATCGGCCTTGCGGCCATCGGCAGCACCGAAATAAAAATGGGTGCCGCGCCGATTTTCGAGGAACGAGGCTGCGCCAAGATCCGTATCATCGCTCTCAGCATCGACATGCGCCCAAAAGGGGCGGGCGGTGTCGGGCGTGACTTCGCCTGGCAGATAAGCACGGCGTTCGATCCAGGGCGGTGCGAAGCTGAAATCAAAGCCGATCAGCAACGGCACGCTGGCGCGCGCACGCAGCCAATTGAGGATCGCAGTGCGTGACCAAATGCCATCCGGCGCGGCAACCAGCCGGGGGGCAGCGTCGCCTGCCGCACAAATGGCCAAGGCGATACCGCGATGGCGATTTCCCTTTGCCCCTGACCAGTCAATCGCCGCGAATTCAGTGAAATGAGTCACGCTTTTTGCTTGCGCGCCTTGGCTGGTGGCTTTGCCGCCGCCTGATCCCGCGCTCGTTCGATCATCGCGGACACGCGGTCTGGATCGGCACTCGTGTAGCGAACCAGCAGACTCGGCCAGCCTTGGTAATGCGGGGTTTGCCAGAAACTGTCGGGATCGGTCTCGATCAGCATGTCCTTGGTATCGTGATCGATTTGCAGCACGAACGATTCCGGCTCGCGGCTGCCCGACAGAAAGGCGCGACCGTTGCTGGCGATCTTGACCGCTGGCTTGCCATAATGCGCGCCAACTTCGGTATCGGACAGGCCAAGCGCAAAGGCGACGACCGCGTCCCAGTCACGGAGGGGCAGCGTCGTCATTTCACACTGGCCAAGACATCGGCGGTGAATTTGGCGATGTCGAACGGTGCGCCTGCTGGGTCTTCTCCGCGCCGCACGATCACGATATTTCGGCTTGGCACGATGACGACGAATTGGCCGCGATTGCCGTTGGCTGAGAAAGTGTCGGCCGGGACGCCGGGCACCTTATTCATCAGCCAAAAAGTCGCGCCATAGCCAAAGCCGGCAGCTGGCTGTGGGCCGTTTGGCGTGGTGACATAGCGGCGCCAATCTTCCGGCAGCACCCGTTTGCCATTCCAGAAGCCGTCGTCGAGATAGAGCAACCCAAAGCGTGCCAGGTCGCGCGCGGTCGTCCAAATCTGGCTGGAGGAAATGTAATTGCCGCGCCAGTCGGTTTCAGCGACGGTGTGCTTCATCCCGATCCGATCGAATAGGGCGGTCGCGGGGAAATTCTTGTATCTGGCCTCACCCAGCGCCGCGCGCAGCGACCGCATCGCCAGCAGTATGTCATTGTTCGCGTACCGGAATCGTGTGCCGGGTTTGACTTCGATAGGCCAATGGACCGTCTCTTCGGTAACCGCCGTGCCGCCGAAATAGACGGCATCGCTGCGATTGCCGGCCGTATCGCTGTGCAGGCCGGACGCCATGCGCAACAAATTGTCGAGCGTGATCTGCCGTCGGCGATTAAAGGCATATTCATCGGCCCATTCGGGAATGCGTGCGGGTGCGTCGGTCCTCACAGCGCCTTCTTTGACAGCGATGCCGACCAATGTGCCTGTGATGCTTTTGGCGACCGACCAGGTGCGCTGCGCCGTATAGGGGCCAAAACCGTCGGCATAGCTTTCGGCGACCAGCGCCTTGCCGCGGAGCACCACGATGCCCGTAGTTCTGCCGCTATAGGCCCCCGCCATTGCCCGGGCGACCGCACCTAATTGCGGATATGCTGGCTTTGGCAGCGCGTCGCCGATGGGCCAGGGGGCGGGGTTGGCCTGGGCCAGGGCTGTAGGCTGGTCGCTGTCGGGGGCGGACAGGGCGACCGCGCCAATTGGCATGATCGTGCAGCCCCGCCCCTTGCGATAAACGGCCCGTCGTGGCGGCAAGGCCGGATCGAAGGCGACTGTTACCAGCCCGATTTTGGCATCGACATCGGCCTTCAGCGTTGGGACGATCGCATCATATTCTGGATAGATGCCGCTTAATTCATCGCGAGCGATCTGCTCTTGGGTACGGCCGCCGATGAACACCGCGCTGCACGTGATTGCCGCCTTATACCCGGCGGCAATCGCCAGCGTGTAAGGGGCGGGCACCTGTTGCGCTGCCAGCGGCGTTGCGGTGAGCGCGGTCGCAAGCCCAATCAGCCTAATCCTTGCCCTGATCGCCCCCATTTCGCAGCCCTTCCCAATAAGCCAGCCGTTCGCCAATCCGCTTTTCAAACCCGCGAGCCGTTGGCTGATAAAAATCCTGTCGCGCCATGCCTTCGGGCCAATAATCGCTGCCCGAAAAGCCGGTGTCGGTGTCATGATCATAGGCATAACCCTTGCCATAGCCGATGTCCTTCATCAGTTTCGTCGGTGCGTTCAGGATATTCTGCGGCGGCATCAGCGACCCGGTCTCGCGCGCTGATTTCCAGGCGGCCTTTTGCGCCTTGTACGCGGCGTTCGATTTGGGCGCGGTCGCGCAATAGAGGCACGCCTGGGCAATCGCGAGTTCGCCCTCTGGCGAGCCCAGAAATTCAAAAGCGTCCTTCGCCGCCAGACACTGTACCAGCGCCTGTGGGTCGGCAAGCCCGATATCCTCGCTGGCAAAGCGGGTGATCCGGCGCAGCACATAGAGCGGCTCCTCGCCCGCGGTCAGCATCCGCGCGAGATAGTAGAGCGATGCTTGCGGGTCCGAACCCCGCATTGATTTGTGGAGCGCGGAGATGAGGTTGTAATGCCCCTCGCGATCCTTGTCATAAACGGCGACGCGACGTTGCAGGAACGCGCTTAGCCCTGCCGGATCGAGCGGCTCGGCCAAGTCGACCGAATAGAGCGTTTCGGCCTGATTGAGCAGAAAGCGTCCGTCGCCATCGGCGCTGGCGATCATCGCGGCACGGGCATCGAGGGTGAGGGGCAGGGGGCGTGCTTCGATCGCTTCTGCCCGGTCAAGCAACAAGCCAAGCGCGACAGCGTCAAGCCGGTGCAAAATCAGCACCTGCGCACGGCTGAGTAGCGCAGCGTTCAGCTCAAAGGATGGGTTTTCGGTGGTCGCCCCCACCAGTGTGACGGTGCCGTCCTCGACAAAGGGCAGAAAGCCATCCTGCTGCGCGCGATTGAAGCGGTGAATTTCATCGACGAACAGCAGCGTCCTCTGGCCGATCCTGGCGTGGTCGCGCGCTTCACCAAAAGCCTTTTTCAGATCGGCAACGCCGGAAAACACGGCCGAAATCGCCGTAAAACGCAGGCCGACAGCATCAGCAAGTAAGCGCGCGATGGTGGTCTTGCCGGTGCCGGGCGGGCCCCACAATATCATCGACGACAGCCTTTTGGCGGCGACCATTCGGCCGATTGCGCCGTCTGGGCCGGTGAGATGGTCCTGTCCAACCACCTGATCCAACTGCGCCGGACGGAGCCGATCGGCCAGTGGGCTGGCGGCAGGGGCATCGGCGCCGGGGCGATTGGTGGGAGCAAAAAGGTCGGCCATGACGCCAGGATAGACGGATCAAACTATTTTACAGCCACTCTTGTTCGAGCGCGCTCAAGATATATCTTATGTCTATCATGAAGAGACGAAAGGGAACGAAAATGTTTCATGGATATGGAAATCGCCATTGCGGGACCCGCGGATCGCGCCGTTGGGGTCCATTCGCCTTCACCTTTGAAGTTGATCAAACCAATATGCATGGCGGGCCGCGGGGTCGCCGTGGCCGGATGTTTGATGGGAGCGAATTGCGGCTCGTCCTGCTCAAGCTGATCGCCGACCAACCGCGCCACGGCTATGATCTGATCCGCGAGATCGAGGAATTGACCGGTGGTGCCTATGCGCCAAGCCCGGGGGTGGTCTATCCGACTATCACCTTGCTGGATGATATGGGGCTGATCATCGAACAAAAGGCCGAGGGAGCGAAGAAGCTGTTTGCCGTGACCGAAGCAGGCACCGTCCATCTGGCCGAGCGTGCCGAAGAAGTCGAAGCACTGATGGCGCGGCTGACGGATCTTGGCGCTGAACGCCAACGGAATGACAGCGCCTCTGTGCGGCGGGCGATGGGCAACTTGCGATCAGTGCTGATGCACCGTTTCAGCCGGGGTGAGGTTGACAGCGAGACGCTCCACCAGATCGTGGCGTTGATCGATGAGACTGCCCAAAAGATTGAGCGATTGGATTGACGAAATGGCGGGCGCGACCGGCTATTTGCCGCGTCGCGCCACGACTTCCAGATATTTATCAACGACTTTCTGGTTGATTGCGTCCCAACTATAGGCGTGGCTTAGCGCTTCGCCAGCCAGCCCGTCATTGTCGGCAAGGTCGCGGTCCTCGCAATAGGCCTGGAGCGCATCGGCAAAACCGTTGATATCGTCTGGCGGGACCAACCGGCCAGTAACGCCGTGTTCGACCAGGCTGGAGCTGCCCGTGGCCATCGCCGCCACCACCGGCACAGCGCAGGCCATCGCCTCCAAGGTCACATTGCCGAAGGTTTCGGTGACGCTGGGGTTGAACAGCATGTCCATCGAGGCAACCGCGCGGCCGAGATCGGTGCCCGCTTGAAACCCAGCAAATACCGCGTTGGGGACTTGTTCGGCAAACCAGCTTTCGGCGGGGCCTTTGCCGACCACCAGCACGCGGTGCGGCACGTTGCGCCGGGTGAGTTCGTTGACGACGGCGGCAAACACGTCGAGCCCTTTTTCAAGCACCAGTCGGCCGAGAAAGCCGATTACCATTTCATGGTCTTCAATACCAAATTCGCGCCGCCACGGCAGACAACGCGCGGCGGGCGTGAAAATGCTCGTATCGATTCCGCGAGACCAGATCGCAATATCATCGTTCATCCGCTGTTCGCGCAGCAGATCGACCATGGATTGCGAGGGCGGCAAAATCGCATCGCAGCGCCGATAGAAGCGCCGAAGCAGCGCGACCGCCGCCGATTCGAGAAACGCAACGCCGTAATAGCGCAAATAGGTTTCAAACCGGGTGTGGACCGACGCCACCACCGGGATGCCATGATGGCGCGCCCAGGTGACCGAGCGATGGCCGAGAATGTCGGGTGCCGACACATGGACAAGGTTGGGCGCAAAGGCCTCAAGATCGCGACGCAGCCGGGTCGGTAAGCCCATTGCCACGCGGTATTCACTGCGACCGGGCAGCGCGAAGGACGGCGCGCTGACCAGATCACCCGTTGGTTCGAACGCGGGCTTCGCTACTGTTGGTGCATAAACGCGTACGGCGGCGCCCTGAGAAAGCAGATAGCCCACCAGGCGATTAAGTGCCTGGGTGGGCCCGTCGCGTGTGTAATTATAGTTGCCGCTGAAAAGGGCGATGCGGAGGTTAGACGGGGTCATTACCGATGCCATAGCGCGCCATGCGCTGTGTGACTATCGTCGGCGAAACAATCCTGCGCTGGAGAATCGCTCATGGCCGACCTTTCCGCTTTTCCCATCACTGCACGTTGGCCCGCCCAGCATCCGGACCGGCTCCAGCTCTACTCCTTTCCCACGCCCAATGGCGTGAAGGTGTCGATCATGCTCGAAGAGACCGGCCTTGCTTATGAACCGCACCTAATCAAGATCATGGCGAACGAGAGCCATGATCCTGCCTTTCTCTCGCTCAACCCCAATGGCAAGATTCCCGCAATCCTCGATCCGGATGGCCCCGGCGGGCAGCCCTTCGTGCTGTTCGAAAGCGGCGCGATCCTGCTGTACCTCGCCAATAAGTCCGGCCTGTTCCTGTCGAGTGACCCGACCAAGCGCTTTCAGACGATCCAGTGGCTGATGTTCCAGATGGGCGGCGTTGGGCCAATGTTCGGCCAGATGGGCTTTTTCGTGAAATTCGCCGGCAGCCAATGGGAGGATAAGCGCCCGCAGGAGCGATTCGTCGCTGAGGCGAAGCGTATCCTGGGCGTGATGGACACCGTGCTTGCAGAGCAGAGCTGGTTCATGGGCGATGACTATACGATCGCAGATATCTCGATGATCGGCTGGGTGCGGGCGATCGATGCGTTTTATGGGGCTGGGGAGTTGGTGGGGCTGGCTGATTTTGCCAATGTCACTGCCTGGCTGGAGCGCGCATTGGCGCGGCCTGCGGTGCAGCGCGGGCTGGGGATACCTGCTATGGCGTAGTTTTTCCTGATGCCGGGTCTCTCCCGCCTGCTTCAGGCGGGAGAGAAGGATTTTGTTCCCCTATCGTTCTCTTGCTGCTAGCCCCAGTTCATGGCCAAACCTCAAAAGCGATACGTCTGCCAATCCTGCGGTTCAGTGTCGCATCGCTGGGCGGGGCAGTGTGTCGATTGCAGTGAATGGAACACACTGGTTGAGGAATCGACCGGCCCCGTCACCCCTTTTGCCGCCAAGCATAACTTACAGGGCGGCGGGCGGGCGCTTCAGTTGGTGGGGCTCGATAGCGAGATTGCGCTGCCGGATCGACTCCCCACCGGCATTGCCGAGCTTGATCGCGCGCTGGGCGGCGGTTTTGTTGAGGGGAGTGCGACGCTGATTGGCGGCGATCCGGGGATCGGCAAGTCCACGCTGCTGCTCCAAGCTGCCGCAAAGCTGGCGCTGGCTGGGCATTCGGTCGCTTATGTATCGGGCGAGGAGGCGGCGGATCAGGTGCGGTTGCGCGCGCGGCGGCTGGGCCTGGGCACCGCACCGGTCATGCTCGCGGCGGCGACATCGGTCCGCGATATTCTGACTACCTTATCTCAAGGGTCACCGCCCGCCCTGGCGGTGATCGATTCGATTCAGACGATGCATTCGGATTTGATTGAGGGCGCGCCGGGGACCGTCAGCCAAGTCCGCGCTTCCGCCCAGGAATTAATCCGTTTTGCCAAGGAACGCGGCACCGCCGTCGTGTTGGTTGGTCATGTAACCAAGGACGGCAGCATCGCTGGTCCGCGCGTGCTGGAGCATATGGTCGATACCGTGCTGAGCTTTGAAGGCGAGCGCAGCCACCAATATCGCATTCTGCGCGCGATCAAGAACCGCTTTGGCGGCACGGACGAGATCGGTGTTTTCGCGATGGTGGAAGAAGGGCTGACTGAGGTCGCCAACCCCAGCGCCTTGTTCCTGACACAGCGTGATGAGGGGGTGACCGGGACGGTGGTGTTCCCGGCGCTGGAAGGGACGCGCCCTGTGCTGGTCGAAATCCAGGCGTTGGTGGTGCGGCTTGCCAGCGGTGCCACGCCGCGCCGGGCGGTTGTCGGCTGGGATTCGGGGCGGCTGGCGATGATCCTGGCGGTGCTGGAGGCGCGCTGCGGGCTGAGCTTCTCGAGTTCGGAAGTCTATCTGAACATTGCTGGGGGATACCGGGTGCAAGACCCGGCCGCCGATCTTGCTGTCGCAGCTGCGCTGATTTCAGCGCTCAGCGAGCGGCCAGTGGCGATCGATTCGGTCGCCTTTGGCGAAGTAGCCTTGTCCGGAGAGATCAGGCCGGTCGCGCATGGTGGGCTGAGGCTGAAGGAAGCAGGGAAGCTGGGTTTTGAACGCGCAATGGTGCCAGCGGCGCTGACGGGCGAAAAACAGCCACTGAAACTCAGCGGTTTCAAGAACCTTGGCAGTTTCGTTGACCATATGCTCGGGCGTGGCTAGCGATCACCTCATCGGCACACCATCTTCCCGCAGGGGGTAAGGGACAGGCATATGGGATTAACCGCACTTGATATCGTCGTGCTGCTGCTGGTTGGCGGCGGGGCGGTGCTTGGGCTGATGCGCGGCTTCGTCACTGAAGTGCTGTCGCTGATGGTGTGGATCTTCATCGTTTTCGGGTTGAAGCTGTTGCACGGCCCCGTGGCGACGATGTTGACTGGCGTTGTCGGCACCTCGGCTGGCGCGGCGGTACTCTCCTTTGCGGTCGTTGCCGGGGCGATTTATTTCGGCGGGCGTGTGGTTGCCAATATGATCGGTGCGCGGACGCGGACATCGATATTGGGGCCGCTTGATCGCGCACTTGGCTTTGGTTTTGGCGGATTAAAGGGTTTAATTCTGGCCAGCCTGGGCTTTTTGTTGATCGTGTTGGTCACCGATACGATCGGCGGGGGGCCGAACCGGCGGCCAAGCTGGATCACCAAATCGCGCACCTATCCAGTGCTGAGCCAGACCAGCAAGGGCATTTCGGAATTTGTCGATCGCCGGCGGCGGGGCGAAAATGCCTTTGGCCCCGACGGGAATAGCGCCACACCTGCCAATAGCAGCGACCCAACGCCATGAATGCGCCCCTCTATAACAATGAGATTCTGCGGCTGGCCGCCGCTGCGCCATTTAGCGAGCGGCTGCCCGATCCGATGGCCAGCGTGGAAAAAAGGTCGCCGATTTGTGGCAGCCGGGTGACGGTTGACTTGAATGTCGACACTGCCGGTCGCGTGACTGACATCGGCTTGCTGGTGCGGGCCTGTGCACTGGGCCAGGCGTCGTCGTCGCTGATGGCGGCGCAGGCGACGGGAAAGACGGCGGACGAATTGGCGGCGGCGCGCGATTCGCTGGCGGCTTGGCTAGCCGGTGATGCGGCGCTGCCTGAATGGCCCGGCCTTGATATTTTTGAACCCGCTCGCCCGCATAGCGCGCGCCACGCCTCAATCCGGCTGGCGTTTGAGGCGGCGGCTGAAGCCGCTGCAACTGCCGCTGCGGCGATCGAGTCGGGCAGCACCGCCACATGATCGGCGCGAACCTGCGCGACGGGGTGATCCTGCTTGGCTTTGCGCTGGCCTTTGTGCTGCTATTCCGCAAGCTGGGCCTGGGCGCGACGCTGGGGTTTTTGATCGCGGGTGCCGTGGTCGGGCCGCAGGTTATGGGGCTGGTCGGCGACGCTGAACAGAAGATGGGGATCGCCGAACTCGGCATCACCCTGCTGCTGTTTCTGGTCGGGCTGGAGCTTAATCCGGCGCGGCTCTGGCGGCTGAAAAAGGATATCTTCGCGCTGGGGCTCCTACAGGTCAGCCTCTGCGGCGTTGCTGTGGCGGGCATTGTTTGGCTGATCGCTGGTTTTTCACCCGCTGCCGCGCTTGCGGTCGGGCTGCCGTTGGCGCTGTCCTCAACCGCGCAGGTGCTGCCGATGCTGCAATCGGCAGGGCGATTGAAGACGCCCTTTGGGGAGCGCGCATTTTCGATCCTGTTGTTCCAGGATTTGTCGATCGTCCCGATGATTACGATCGTCGCGGCACTATCCCGCGCGCCCGCTGTGCCCAATGCGCCACCCGGCTGGCTGCTTGGTCTTTACACCGTGTTGGCGATTGTCGGCCTGGTGGCATCGGGGCGTTTCCTGCTGCGGCCCTTGTTCCGGCTGATCGGTAATCTGGGCGAGCGCGAGATGTTCGTTTTTGCCGCGCTTTTCACCGTTATCGCCAGTGCAGCGGTGATGGAGGCGCTGGGGCTGTCGACGGCGCTGGGCGCGTTTATCGCCGGGGTGATGCTGGCAGATAGCCCGTACCGCCATGAGCTTGAGGCTGATGTCGATCCTTTCCGATCGATCCTGCTGGGCCTGTTTTTCCTGAGCGTGGGCATGATGCTCGATCTGCATGCCATTGCCGAACGGCCGCTTTTCGTGATCGGCATGGCGTTGATGCTGATCGCCGCCAAGACGGGGATCATGATGGCGATCGGCTTGGCCTTCAAGATGAACTGGCGACCGGCGCTCGCGCTGGGGTTGTTGCTTAGCCAGGGCGGCGAATTCGGCTTTGTGTTGTTTGCCCAGGCCAAGGATGCTCTGCTGATCGAGCCCCAGGCGGCCAGCCTGTTCGGTGCCGTGGTGACCTTGTCGATGGCGACCACGCCGTTTTTGATGATGTTTACCCGACGCATCCGGGCAGCCCCCGTGGCAACGGGCGAGGGGCTTGATGCGCCGAAAAGCGATGGGGCAAGCGCGCTGGTGATCGGCTATGGCCGTTTCGGGCAAACCGTGGCGCAGATGCTGATCGGACAGGGCATTACCGTCTCGTTGATCGACCGCGATCCGGAGATGATCGAGACCGCCGGCACCTTTGGCGCCAAGGTTTACTATGGTGATGGCACCCGGCTTGATCTGCTCCGCCAGGCGGGGGCCGGCAGCGTACAATTACTGCTGTTCTGCGTCGATGAAGATCAGGTCGATACCGCATTGTTGCACGCGGTGCGGGAGGCTTTCCCCAATGCGGCAACCTTCGTGCGCGCTTATGATCGCCGCAGTATGGTCAAGCTTAAGGATGCGCCGATGGTTGGCGCTTTTCGTGAAGTCATGGAATCTGCGGTGGTAATGGCGCGCGGCGCGCTGGCTGAGGTTGGCGTCGATAATGACGAAATTGCCCGAACCGAGGCCGCCTATCGCGCCCGCGACATTGAACGGCTGAAAGCCCAGGCTGTGGCCGGGGACATGCATGCCGGTGATGCCCATCTGATTCGGGGCCGGTTGGAACAGGCAGGAGAATCGGGATGAATTGGCTGTTGGCATTGGCCGCGCTGTCGGGTGTGCTGGCGGTGGGGGCAGGGGCCTTTGGTGCGCATGGCGCATCCGGCCCGGCGATCGACTGGCTGAAAACCGGTTCGCACTACCAACTCATTCATGCGCTGGCCGCGCTTGTGGCGGTGCAGCTTGGCGCGCGCGGCGCCGGCTGGCTATTCGTCAGCGGCGGCGCGATCTTTGGGATTTCGCTCTATCTGATGGCAATCGGCCTGCCGCGCTGGCTGGGCGCAATCACCCCGATTGGTGGGGTTTTGCTGATTGCCGGCTGGCTCTGGCTCGCCTGGGTTGTGCTGCGCACGCCGCACTGATCCCTCAGGCGGCGATTGCAGCCAATTCCCGTTCGAGCAATCCACCCAGATCGGCCAATCGTTCGCGATCTTCGGTGCTGAATTCGCGTGGTCGATCGTCAAGGATGCACAATGTGCCGATCGCATGCCCGCTTGGCAGCATCAACGGCGTACCGGCATAAAAGCGCACATTGGGCGGGCCGACCACGGTCGGGTTGTCGCCAAAGCGCGAATCGGTCAGCGCATCGTTGACGACCATGACATCCGGATGGTGGATGGCATGCGCGCAGAACGACACGTCGCGCGGGGTTTGCTCAATTTCCGTGCCATATTTGGCCTTGAACCATTGGCGGTCATCATCGACGATCGACACCAACGCATAGGGCACCTTGAATAGGGCGGCGGCGATGCGGGTATAGCGATTAAACTGCTCATCACCGCTCGATTCGACCAGATTGAGCGCGCGCAGCGCCTGCATCCGCTCGGTTTCATTTTCGGGCATGCTGGCGCGCAGCCAGCGAAATGCGCCACGCATCGTCCAAGTGCGAATGCGCGATCGGGCATATTCGACCGAAAAGGGTGCGCGGAGCCATTCAGTATTTTCGCCGAAATTGCCCAGTTCAGGCGCCGTGCCGCCCAGAAACAGGATGGGGACAGACTCCATATCCGGCATCGCCCGCAGTGTTGTGGCGGCAGCGACAGCACCCGACGCCAGGTCACCATCAATCAACACCAGGCCGGCCGTTGTTGCCCCGTCGCCAATATTCGCCACGTCCTCAATCGCCTTGAGCAAGACCGGTTCATCTGACACGGCTTGCTTCATTTTGCCGCGCAACGCTTCGTCCTGCGTGACAAGCAGGACGATCGCTTCCCGCTTGCCGACGGCCTGGTCCATCAGTGCTTCGTCACCCTCGGCCAGGCTCACCCGATCGCCGCGATAGTCGAGGATCATCCCTTCGGCCGCGGCAAAAACGTGAAGCGGCGAATCCGGGCCGAGCGAACTGCGCAGGCCATCGATCATGGTATCAATGGCATCGTCATTGCGCAGCGGATCATGGTGGGTAATCGCCAGCTGTTTGACGCCGGCCGTCTTACAGACCTGAAGCGAATATTCGACCGTGCTGTGTCCCCAGCCGATTTTGCCGGCATATTCAGAAGCCAGATATTGCGCGTCGTGAATGACAAGATCGGCGTCGCGCAGGAATTCTGCATGGGCCAGATCCTGGCCATCGAGCGGGCTGATGCCGTCTGCCGCCTCGCGCGAATGGGGTTCATGGTCGCAAGCATAAACGACCACAGCGCCATCAACTTCGATCCTGAAGGCGATCGTCAGGGCTGGATGGTTCAAATAGCGGGTACGGATGACGACATCGTCAATCCGGAACACGCCTTCGGAAAGGTTATTATAGTTCAGCTCAGCGCCAAAGGCTTCGGGCGTGATCGGGAAATAAGTATATTCCATTTGCCCGGCGAGGGTCTCGCGCAGCGATTCGCCAAAGCCTTTTGGCGCGTAAAAATCCCATTTGTTTCCAGGGATGAAAAAGGGCGCAAAGAACGGGATGCCCTGAATATGGTCCCAATGGGTATGGCTGATCAGCACATGGCCGCGGGTGGGCTTTGGCCCTTCTTTCATCAGCATCTGGCCAAGGCCGTGCGCGCCGGTGCCGCAATCGATAATCAGCAGCGTTCCCGCCGCCGATGTCACTTGGACGCACGACGTGTTGCCGCCATAGCGAATTGTGTCGGGGCCAGGCTTTGCCATTGACCCGCGGGTTCCCCAGAACCGCACTTGCATATGCACCCCCCTAGTTTGCGAATCGATCAAACACGCGATCTGGCATTGATTCAACTATCATTTGTGCACCGGTTGTGCGGACAGGTCTATCCGGAGGACTCAGAAAAACCCAAACCGGGTAGGGATTCGCCGTTTGCTGACGCCGCTATCGGGCCGATTTTCTGCATCTGTCCGAACAATAGCGGACATTGTCCCAATCGCGCGCCCATTTCTTGCGCCAGCTAAAGGGGAGCTGGCAGGTGGCGCAAATTTTTGTCGGCAAATCGCGTTTCGCCACCCCATTGGGCATCAGCGGGTCTGACGATCAAGATATCGGGCGACATCGGCGAGATCCACGGCGCTATCGAGATAGGTTTCGCCAATTCCGCGGCTGAGTAGAAAGGGCAGGCTGCCCCCGGCCATCTTCTTGTCGTGGCGCATATGATCGACAAGCGCCGTCCCGCTGGCGACGATACCGGCAGCGGCCAGGCCATCGGGCAGGCCGACACCGCGCAAATGCTTGCCAATTCTAGCTGCATCGTCAGCCGGGCACAGGCCGCGATCAGCCGAATAGCCATAGGCCAGCGCCATGCCGGCGGCGACGGCTTCACCGTGCAACAGCGCTGCGGAAAAGCCGGTTTCGGCCTCTAGCGCATGGCCGAACGTATGGCCAAGGTTGAGCAGCGCGCGCTTTCCGGAGGTCTCACGTTCGTCTTCTGCAACGATTCGCGCCTTGGCGGCGATGCTATGGGCGATGGCGGTCGTGCGCAGCGTGATATCGCCAGCGATCAGCGCCGGGCCGTTGGTTTCGCACCAGGCGAAAAAATTAGCGTCATCGATCAGGCCATATTTGACGACTTCTGCATAGCCCGCGCGGAGTTCGCGCAGGGGCAGGGTCGCCAGCGTTTCGGGATCGATCAGCACCAGTGAGGGTTGATGGAAGGCGCCGATCAGATTTTTGCCGGCGCGCGTGTTGATCGCGGTCTTGCCGCCGACGGAGCTATCAACCTGTGCGAGCAAAGTGGTGGGGATTTGGACAAAATTGCAGCCTCGCTTCAGAATCGCGCAGGCAAAGCCAACCAAGTCACCGATCACGCCGCCGCCGAGCGCGATGACATGGTCGCCGCGTTCAATCCCCAGTTCGAGCAACTGGTTGGTCAGTGATTCGAGCGTCGCCCAGCTCTTGCTGCCCTCACCAGGGTCGAGCTCGATCACCGTTGTGGCAATATCAGCCGCAGCAAGCGCGGTTTGCAGCGTTTGCCGGTGATGGGAGAGATTCGAATCGGTGACGATCGCCATCGATCGCCCCCGGGCGAGCGGTTTGAGCCATTCCGCCGCGCGACTGAGCAGCCCGGCATCGATCACCACGGGATAGCCGCGGGTGCCCAGGTCGACATCTATTTGAATCACTGATCATTCGCCCTTGTCGCCAGTGCCTTCAGAATCGCCGCCACGGTGGTCTCATGCGGTGCCTGTTGGCTCGATATATGGATCGGTGCCAGCGCATAGATAGGATTGCGGATGCGCGCGAGTTCGGTGAGCACCTCGGCGGGATCACGATTACGGAGCAGTGGCCGCGTATCGCGGCGCCGGACGCGGTCCGCCAGCACCTTTGGGTTGGCATCAAGCCACACGGCCAGCGCAGAATCGAGAATCAAGGCGCGCGTTTCTGCATTGATGAAAGCACCGCCGCCCGTCGCGATCACCTTTGGGGTGCCGTCGATCAATCGGGCGATAACGCGGCGTTCGCCGTCGCGGAAATATTCCTCCCCGAATCGTTCGAATATGTCGGCGATCGACATGTCGGCCGCCGCCTCAATTTCGCTATCGGCGTCGACAAAAGGCAGCGCCAGCCGCGTAGCCAGCCGCCTGCCAACGGTGGATTTGCCGACGCCCATCAGCCCGATCAACACGATCGGCCGCCCGTGCCAATTTTTGAGGAGAAGCTGGTTTTGCAACATTATCCGCGGGGCTATACAGCGACCCAGCCGCTCGGGCAAAAAAGCCTATCGCTTCGCTTACTCAGACTGCCAAGGTACTCGCCATGACTCGCCTGCTGATTGTCATCGCCATTGTGGTCATTGCCCTGGGGGCTGGGCTGGTTGTGCTCGCGGGCCGTAACGGCGAGCGTCCGTTGACGCATGTTGAAAAGGTTGTGCCGCTTGCGTCTCTCCAGAAATAAAGTTGGTACGGGCGCGCTTGCGCTCGGTCTGATTGCCGCTGGAATTCCAGCGGTTGGTCAGGAGAAGCCCGAATCAATTCTGCCACCCGGCTTTGCCGATCCGGTCGCTGTGCCGACGCCTGCGCCCTCATCAACTCGTGCGGCCCCGGTGCCAGCGCCAACGGACGGTGCCGGGCCGCCTGTAAGTGCCGTCACGGACCCTTTGAGCAGTACCTTGGCGCCTGACGATGCGTTGGCATCGGTCTCCGATTCGGTCGGCACTCCGCAGGAGATCGACCCCAAGCTGCTCGCTGCGTTCGACATCCCTGGCTATGCGCGCCGGTCGCCGTCTCTAGCGGGGGTGGTTGGCGTTGCCGAAGGCGGCATGAGTCCTCGAGCGTTTGGCAGCGCCGATGGCCGTTTTTTGCAGACGCTGATGCGCAAACTGAATGCGCCGGTGCCGTCGCGCTGGGTGTCGATTGGCCTGCGTCAGGCGCTTGCAACGCAGGTTGTCGCGCCGCCAGGGGTGAATGGCGCTGATTTTGCCGCGGAACGGGCCTGGCTGCTGGTGCGGATGGGCGAATCAGCAGTTGCGCGGGCGATGGTGCAGAGCATTGATCCCAATCGCTATACGCCAAAGCTCTATCAGGTCTCGATGCAGGCTGCCCTGGCATCGGGCGATCCGGCCGTGGTCTGTCCCGTCGTTGGCGCAGCCCGTGCGATTTCGAGTGAGCGCGCCTGGATATTGGCGGAAGCGATGTGCGCATCGCTGTCGGGATCGTCGACCAAAGCCAGCACCCAGATAAAGGCGGCGCGCCGATCAGGGGCTGCGCGCGGGATCGATCTGCTGCTGGCCGAAAAGGTCGTTGGCCTGGGATCGAAGGGCCAGGGCGCGGTGACCATCGAATGGGAGAATGTCGATCGGCTAACCATCTGGCGCTATGGCCTGGCGATTGCGACCGGGGCTGAAATTCCGCCTGCGTTGTTCGGCACCGTTGCGTCACAGGTCCAATATTGGCGCGCCCAGGCGCCGCAACTGACCGAAACCGCGCGGGCACCGGCGGCCGAACTGGCGGCGGCGCAGGGCGTGCTGTCCAACGCCGCGATCGTCGATTTATATGGCAAAATTGATAGCGATGATGATCAGGGCACGGCCGAACTCGGCGTTGCCCGTGATTTGCGCGCTGCCTATGCCGATCCCAGCCGCGATGCTCGGCTCGTTGCGATGCGAACGCTCTGGGACGAACCCAAGCAACCCCGCGCGCAATATGCTCGGCTAGTGTTGACCGCGCGCGCGGCGACGACGATCGCCCCCTATCGGGATGCGCCCGATGCTGATCGCCTGATCGCATCGATGCTCAGCGCCGGGCTGGAAGGCCCGGCCTTGCGCTGGCAGCCCGATGTGGTTCGGGGCAGCAATGGCTGGGGCATGCTGGCGCTGGTTGAAACCGGCGGGATGATTAGGCGAAGTGACGTCGATACCTATCGCAGCCGCGCGACTGATATCAGTGGCGTGAAGGTCAAAATGCTGGTGGCCGGGCTAGCTGGCCTGGGCCGGTTGAGCGCGAGCGATACTGATGGTTTGGCCAATGGGCTGTCGATCAACTTCGCCAGCAGCAACAGCTGGACCCGCGCAATTCATCGTGCCGCCGAACAGCGCCAGCCGGCCACGGTGATGCTGTTGGCGGCGGTGGGCATGCAGACACCCAATTGGCACGGCGTGTCGCCGGAAGCACTGTATCACATCGTCTCCGCCCTGCAGCAGGTTGGGCTGGAGGGACAGGCGCGGATGATCGCCGTAGAGGCGCTGGCCCGGCTTTGACGGGGGCGGGCGATAGGGCGCTGATTGAGCGATTTTTGGAGATGATGGCGGCAGAAAGCGGTGCCGCCGCCAATACGCTGGCTGCCTATCGTAGTGACCTTGTCCTCGCTTCGACCTTTTTGGAGCGGGGATTGGCAGAAGCATCGTCGGATGATCTTGCCCGATTGTCTGGCAATTGGGCCGAGTTGGCGCGCGCATCGGTTGCGCGCAAAGCGGCGGCCCTGCGGCGATTCTATGCCTTTCTGGTCGAGGAGGGGCACCGCGCCGATGATCCTGGTGCGAGCCTTCCCCGGCCCGGCGCGGCGCGGCGATTACCCAAAACACTCGCCCATGGCGATGTCGATCGCTTGTTTGCGGCGATTGCGGAGAGAATGGCGCAGGAGCCCGTCAATCCGCTCGATCTGCGGCTCGCTGCCCTGGTTGAGTTGCTTTACGGGTCGGGATTGCGGGCGAGCGAACTGGTGTCGATCCCGCGCAACGCCGTGTCCCCCGATCGACCATTTCTGATCATGCGCGGCAAGGGCGGGCGCGAGCGGCTGGTGCCGATCTCTGACCGTGCACGCGCTGCCGTCGCACGCTGGCGCGATTTGCTGCCGGCAGGATCCGCCTGGCTTTTCCCAGGCGGAAAGGCGCATTTGTCGCGGATCAGGCTCTATCAATTGCTCAAGGAACTGGCGGCCCAGGCCGGGATTCCACCCGAACGCGTAAGCCCGCACGTGTTGCGCCACGCCTTTGCCACCCATTTGCTTGAAGGGGGCGCAGACCTGCGCGCGCTGCAACTGATGCTTGGCCATGCCGACATCGCTACGACTGAAATTTATACCCATGTTGATAGCAGTCGGCTGGTCGCTTTGGTCAATGCGCGTCACCCGCTCGTTGACCTTCCGCGCCGTCCGGCCTAACCGAAGCGGCCACATGGCAAGCTTTCTAGATTTTGAAAAACCGATCGCGGAGCTTCAGGCCCGGATCGACGAGTTGCGGGAAACCGCAGCCGGCGGGAGTGTCGATCTCGATGCCGATGTCGCCCGGCTGCAGGTCAAATCCGATAAATTGCTGCGCGACACCTATGCGCGGCTGACCCCGTGGCAGAAAACGCAGGTCGCCCGGCACGGTGATCGACCGCATTTCAAGCATTATGTCGCCGGTTTGTTCAGTGATTTCATGCCGCTGGCCGGTGATCGGGCCTTTGGTGATGATCAGGCAATCCAGGGCGGACTTGCGCGCTTCCGGGGACGCGGCGTTGTTGTCATCGGCCACGAAAAGGGGGACGATACTGCCAGCCGGCTTCGTCACAATTTCGGCATGGGCAAGCCTGAGGGGTATCGCAAGGCAATCCGTTTGATGGATCTGGCCGACCGCTTCGGTCTGCCCGTCGTTACGTTGGTGGATACGTCGGGCGCGTTTCCTGGGATCCAGGCTGAAGAGCGTGGCCAGGCAGAAGCGATTGCTCGCAGCACCGCCCGTTGCCTGTCGCTGGGCGTGCCGATGGTGAGTGCAATCGTCGGCGAAGGCGGATCGGGCGGCGCCGTCGCGCTGGCGAGTGGTAACCAGGTGTTGATGTTCGAAAACGCGGTCTATTCAGTGATTTCGCCCGAGGGCTGCGCCTCCATTCTGTGGCGGACATCGGATCGCGCGGCTGATGCGGCAGAGGCGATGAAGGTGACCGCGCAGGATTTGAAAGCGCTTGGCGTGATTGATACCATCGTTCCTGAGCCGCTGGGTGGGGCGCAGCGCGATCCGAAGCGCGCAATTGCGGCACTGGGCGATGCCATTGCGCTTTCTCTTGGCGATCTCGACAAGGCAAGCCCTGGGCAACTGCTTGCCGGGCGTCGAAAGAAATTCCTGACGATCGGGCGCCTCTAGCACGCCGTCTTGCGTGACGGGCCAAACGAAAAGGGCGGCGGTCTTGCGACCGCCGCCCTTCGTCACGTAAGCAGCTGGGAGAAGCTTACGAAGCCTTCATGTTGGTCGTAACGTTCGAGAAGGTCGTCTTGAGCTGGTTGCCCAGGCCCTGCATGGCTGCAATGGCGGCAACGGCGATCAGCGCTGCGATCAGGCCATATTCAATAGCCGTCGCGCCCTTGTTGTTCTTGATGAACTTGCGAATGGTCTGCATTTTCCGGTCTCCAATTGATGATGTGCTTCAGTACCCGGCTGACCGGGTTCCCGGCCTGCATCATCAAAATTAGAGCTGTGAGGTTGATAAAGGTTTAAGTTGCGGCGCGGGGATGCCAGTTTTTTTTTCAACGGTTGTTCCGCGCGTCATCAATCTTGGTATTCACATTGCTCCACATGCCGGTGGTGATGTTGCCAAGCGCCGTTATTGACGCAATCAGCGAGACAACAATTACCGTCGCAATCATGCCATATTCGATTGCCGTCCCGCCCTTGCGGTCTTTCAGCAATGATTGCAGCAGTTTCAACATCAGCGTCGCGAGCTCTACAATGCTTCCAAGGACACCAGAGATAAATGATGAGGGTTAACGAATGACGAATGCGGCGCAGGGGCAGACCGGGTCAGGCACGGCGGCGAGGGTAGATTTGTTTCCTGTCGTGGCGGCTGCATTGGTCGATCAGGATGGTCGCATTTTGCTGCAACAGCGACCGGCCGGTAAAGAATTGGCCGGGTTATGGGAATTTCCTGGCGGCAAGATCGAGCCTGGCGAGTCGCCTGAGGCCGCCCTGATTCGTGAGCTTGCCGAAGAACTGGGCATCAGCGTCTCCACCGCCTGCCTGGCACCGGCGACCTTTGCCAGTGCCCCGCTGGGCGGTCGCCATTTGCTGCTGTTGTTATATGTGTGCCGCAAATGGGAGGGGATTCCGCGAGCGATAGAGGCAAGTGCGCTTAAATGGGTGCGACCGGTTGAGATGCATGCGCTGCCCATGCCGCCGGCTGATCGCCCGCTGATCGGCCTGATTGAGGCATTAGTCTGACGGCGTCGGCGGGCGCAATGCGTTGGCGAGCGACTGGGTCGCGCTACCACGGCGCGCTGGCTTGGGCTGTGAGGGGGCAGGGGACCAGCCCGTCATGAAGACAATCTCCAGTCGTTCGGTCGTCCGCCCATCGGGATCGGCGCGATCGGCGAACAGGTCCGCGGCGCGCGCCAAGACATCGCGGCGAAGCGGGGAGCGCCCCTGCATCACATTGCTGCCCGCCATGCCGCGCAGATCGCGCAGCAGCCCGAACAGGCTCGCATAGCGGATCGTGAGCGTTTCCGTGTCGGCCACGGGCAGCGCGAAACCGGCCCGCATCAGCAAATCACCGGCAGCGCGGACATCAACCTGCGGGTGAATGCGCGCACCCGGACGGTCGCCCTCTGCATCGCGGAGTGCTCCCCGCAAGGTGGCCAGGCTGCCAGCGCCGACAAAGGCAGCAAGGAATAACCCATCGGGCCTTAGCACCCGTCGCGCTAAAGTGAGTGCACCCGGCAAATCATCAATCGTGTCGAGCGTGCCCGCTGCCACAACTAGGTCGAATGCATGATCTGCAAATGGCAGCCGATCTTCATCGCCCTGCACGCCCTGCGCCGCGGCGGCAAAGCGATACCCCGGATCGAGTCGGGCAACCCGGCTGCCGGTCGGCGGGACAAAGGCAGCATCAAAACAGCCAAGATCAAGGACATCGCGAAATTCACGCGCGATCCCGGCCAGCCGATCGGCGATGCCCTCTATCATGTAATCCCGCAGAAAACGGGCATCGCCATAGCTGGTGAATGCGCGGTCGCGGTGAAGACGACGGGCGGCGCGGTCAAAGATGCCTGGGCTCTCCATGGCGGCGCTTGTGCCGCTCCTGTCGTCGCGCGACAAGGGTGACGATGCGCTTGCTTGCTCCCCTGGCGTTTGTTGCCGGCCTGGCCCTGCCGCCGCGATGCCCCGGTTGCGGTGCGGTAACGGCAGAGGATCATCGCTTTTGTGCCGCATGCTGGGGACAATTGCGTTTTTTGACGCCGCCTTGGTGCGCGACCTGCAACCAACCCTTTGCTTTTGATCGCGGGCCCGGTGCGCGCTGCGGCGATTGTATGGCATCACCGCCGCGCCATAGCGGGATCCGCGCTGCCGTCGCTTATGGCGACATTGCCCGTGCCTTGGTGCTGCGCTTGAAATATGGCGGCCGGACCGGGCTTGCTGATACGGCCGCCCGGTACATGACGCGGCTGATCCCCGAGGGGAGCGACCTGATCGTGCCCGTGCCTCTCCACCGCTGGCGGCTATGGTCGCGCGGTTTCAACCAGGCGGCATTGCTGGCGCGGTCGCTGGCGCGCGACACCGGCATCGACTGCGAGATTGATTTGCTGAAACGAGCGCGTGCCACCCCTTCGCTGCGTGGGCTGGGCCGCCGGGCCAGGGCCAAGGCCGTTCAGGGCGTGTTTGCGATAAGCCCGGACGCGCGGGCACGGCTGCGCGGCAAGGCGATCGTGCTGGTGGATGACGTCTATACCAGTGGGGCGACCAGTGCCGCCTGCACCCGCCTGCTCCTGCAGGCGGGCGCGTCGCGTGTGACCATTTTGGCATGGGCGCGGGTGATTGATGCCGATGTCGGTGATTGACAAGCACCCGGCGCGAACTCACTTGTTAGGGATGGCAAAGATCGAAATTTATACCAAAGCATTCTGCCCTTATTGCACAAGGGCGATGAAACTGCTCCGCAGCAAGCCCGTGGAGATTGAGGAATATGACATCACCATGGGCGGTCCGCGCCGTTTGGAGATGCTCGAACGCGCTAATGGTGGCACGACGGTGCCGCAGATTTTCATCAATGGCCGCCACGTTGGTGGATCTGATGATCTCGCCGCGCTTGAGGAGATCGGCCAGCTGGATGCGCTGATCAGCGCATGACCAAAATTGCGCTCCTCCAGATGTGCAGCGGGATCGACCCCGTCCAAAATGCGGCGACGGTGCGGGATGGCATTGCGGCAGCCGCGGCAGGCGGGGCGGCGATGATGTTCACGCCGGAGATGAGCAACCTGATTGACCGCGATCGCGCCCGAGCAGCGCTCTCTATCGTGAGCGAAGACCAGGATGTGGTGCTGGCCGCTGCGCGTGCGGCGGCGGCGGCCCATGGAATCTGGGTGCATATTGGTTCGCTGGCGCTGAAGGGAGTCGACGGAAAGTTCGCCAATCGCGGCATTGTGATTGATGCGACCGGCGCGATCCGCGCGCGCTATGACAAGCTGCACTTGTTCGATGTTGATTTGCCGACTGGTGAAAGCTGGCGTGAATCGGCGGCCTATGCGGCCGGGCAGGGGGCGAGCGTCGTGTCCAGCCCGATCGGGCAGATTGGCCTGTCGATCTGTTATGATTTGCGCTTTGCCGATCTCTATCGCGCCCTCAGCAATGCGGGGGCGACAATATTGACCGTGCCGGCCGCCTTTACCCGCCCAACGGGTGAGGCCCATTGGCATATTCTGCTGCGTGCCCGCGCGATTGAGGCCGGCGCCTTTGTGATCGCTGCCGCGCAGACCGGGGTGCATGCCGATGGCCGCGCGACCTATGGCCATTCACTGGTCATCGATCCCTGGGGCGAGGTGTTGCTTGATATGGGCGACGCGGAAGGACTTGGCTTTGCCGAAATCGATCCGCACCGGGTTGATGACGTCCGCGCGCGCGTGCCGGTGATCGCGCATCGTCGGCCAATTCCTGCCGTCGAGTTGGTTTCATGATCGTCTTCGATCTGCGGTGTGGCACTGGCCATGTTTTTGAAGCCTGGTTCGCATCCTCGTCGGCCTATGAAGACCAACGGTCGCGCGCGCTGGTGCACTGCCCGATTTGCGATGACGGCCAAATCGAAAAGGCGGTGATGGCGCCCAATATCGCGCCCAAGGGCAATCGCATGGGTGCATCGGTGCCTGCAGAAATCATGCCGACGGCGCTGGCCGCCTTGGCCGAAGCGCAGACCAAAATGCTCGCTAAATCCGAATGGGTTGGCCGGGCCTTTCCTGATCGGGCGCGGGCTATGCACCTGGGCGATGAACCCAGCGCGTTAATTCATGGAGAGACCAGCGCGGCCGAAGCGCGGGAGTTGGTCGATGAGGGCGTCCCAATTACGCCGCTCCCGTTCCGCGTCGTCCCGCCATCCACGGTGAACTGAGTGCAACCGGTGCGTTGACCGGATTTGCGGGAGACCTTAGGAGTTCGCCGCGTGCCCCCGTAGCTCAGCAGGATAGAGCGACGGTTTCCTAAACCGCAGGCCGGAGGTTCGACTCCTCTCGGGGGCACCAATTTTGCCTGCTGGCCTTAAAGCGTGGTGACGTTAGATCGATTCAACCTCACACCCGTTCGGGCTGAGCCCTTCGACTGCCTGCCAAGGCAGGCGCTCAGGACTGGCTTCAGCCTGAAGGGCTGAAGTCGAAGCCCACACGCTCCGCATGCCCTTCGACTTCGCTCAGGGCGAACGGCGTATGGGTTGGACCAATCCAAAGTCATCACACTCTCAATCGATCGCCTGTTGCCTTGTTCAGCGGCGCGAAACGGGCAACGACCTGAATCGACTGGAAGAACGGTCGGGCATCAAGCAAGCGTCCGTGCTGCTTGATGCCCGCCAATAGGGATCACGCCTTGACGTGGGCCGCAATATATTTGTTCATTTCGAACATGGTGCACGATTTGCGGCCGAACACTTTTTCAAGTGCTGCATCGGCGAGAATCTCACGCTTGTTCGCTGGATTCTGCAAATCGTGCTTTTTGATATAAGCCCAGACCTTGCTGATCACTTCGCTGCGCGGCAGCCGGTCATTGCCGACAATTGCCCCAAGCTCAGGTGATGGCTGGACTGGCGCGTGGATGCCGCCGGTTTTCGGGGCTGCCGCCTTGGTTGCAGGTTCTTTCGCCATCGCTATCCTCCCAATCATAGTCGGCAACAGGCCGACCTTTAGAAATTACGCCTTAGCGCGCACCGCTTGTGCGCCGCCTTATCGTCATTGTCACGCTCTACAGTCGATTGTTACGGGGATGGCAACGCTTTCCGTGAGGAAATATGCAAATTACCAAAGGGACTTGCAGCGGCGCTTGCCGGCTTGCTGCACAGCAAGGCACCATGCGACGGTAAATTGCGCCACTATTGGCCAGACCCCGTGACGTTGATGGCATCAGTTCATTGTGAAGGATCACCTGTATGATATTGGAAACACTCGTTACAGCCCGCGCCGATGACGGTGTGCAGGGGATTTATCGCCATGCATCGGGCGCCACGGGCACAGATATGACCTTTTCGGTCTTTGTCCCGCCGCATGCGCCGGGGACAAAGCTGCCGGTGCTTTGGTATCTCTCGGGTTTGACCTGCACCCATGCCAATGTGACCGACAAGGGCAGCTATCGGGCCGCCTGCGCTGAGCATGGGATCATTTTCATTGCCCCTGACACGTCACCACGTGGCGACGGGGTGCCGGATGTCGATGTCTATGATTTCGGGCAGGGGGCTGGCTTTTACGTCGATGCGACGCAGGCGCCCTGGGCCACGCATTTCAAGATGCGCCGCTATATCGAATCCGAACTGCCTGACGTGATCGCCGCCGCGTTTCCCCAGGCGGACATGGCGCGGCAAGGCATTACCGGCCATTCTATGGGTGGCCATGGCGCGTTGACGATCGCGCTGCGGACGCCGGAGCGGTTCCGGAGCGTCTCGGCCTTTGCGCCGATCGTCTCGCCAATCCATTGTGCGTGGGGACAAAAGGCGTTGGGCGGCTATCTGGGCCAAGACCCGGCGAGCTGGCGGGCCTATGACGCTTGCGCCCTGATCGAGGATGGCGCGCGACTGCCTGAATTGCTGATTGATCAAGGGGATGCCGACAGTTTTCTCCCGGAACAACTCAAGCCCGAACTGCTGACCGCAGCATGTGCTGCAGCGGGGATGCCGCTGACGCTGCGGATGCAGCCCGGCTATGACCATAGCTATTATTTCATTTCGACCTTCATGGCCGATCATATTGCCTGGCATGCCGAGCGGTTGACCGCCTGACCGCTGCACCACGCCTTATCAACGAAAGAAGGGGCCGCGACACTGTGTCGCGGCCCCCTTTTTGTTTCAGCCGATCAAGGCCGCTAATCGTTACCCGATCAGAACTTGATCCGGACCGTGCCACCATAGGTGACTGGCTGGCTTGGATAGCCCGACAAGCTGCCTGCCTGAGCGACCGATGGGAAGATCGTCGTCAGATACTGGGCATTCGTCATGTTGCGGCCCCAGGCCGAGATTTCGATGCCGTTGCTGAACTGGCCGGTGAGCGACATGTTGAGCGACTGGACTTCGCGGGTGAGCGTTGAGCCTTCAGAGATGAGGACCGGGGTATTGTACTGATAGTCACCGCGCAGCGTGAGCTTGAAGTTGTCGTTGACTTCATGCGTGTACGAACTGCCGACCGAGAACGCGAATTCAGGAATGCCCGCCGGACGACGGCCCGTCAGGTTTGCCGGAACCACACCGAAGGTGGCGTTGAAGGCCGAACCATTGACGAACGAGTCAAAGATTGGATCAAGATAGGTCACATCCGCGTTGAACGACAGGTTCTTTACTGGCGTTATGCTGCCGTCAAATTCGATACCGAAGGTCGATTGCTGGCCTGCATTGTTCAGAATGAAGCCGGTACCGGTGAAGATATTGCCCTGGAAGCCCTTAATGTTCTGCTTGAACACGGCAATGTTGAAGGCCGCCTTGCCGAACTTACCCTTGATACCGCCTTCATAGACTTCTGACTGCTCAGGACCAGCAAAGCGTGAGCCCGAGGTGAGGTTGACGACGGCAAGACCCGCTGTCTGCAACCGGGCAAGATCGGCGACCGTTGGGCGGCTGTCGCGCGACAAGTTGATCGAGCTTGCCTTAAAGCCCGATGCATAGGTGACATAAAGGCTGAGATTGTCGGTTGCCTTCCATGACAGGCGACCCGTGTAGGAAAGGTTGGTGTCACCCGTCCGCCCCGGTTCAACAGCATTCGGTACGTTTTGGCCCGGCGGCAGGAACTGCAGCCCACGCAGTCCGTTCAGCGGGTTAGCCGCTGGGTTGTTCTGGTTGGCCAATGCCCCTGCCTGCGCCTGTGCAAGGGGCACACCCTGTGCGAGCAGGCCACCCAAGATCAGCTGGTTGCGGAACGGCGCGTACCGCGGGTCATTGAAATTGATGTTCGAAAAGACATCATTGCTAGCAACGTTGGTCGCAAAACGCTTGCGGTCATCGGTATAGTTGATGCCACCGGTCAAGGTGACCCGATCAGTGATCTTGTAATCAACCGTCGCGAAAACCGAGAAGGATTCATCGGTTAAACGGTAGCGCTCGTTCAAGCCATCACCGCGACGGAAAAATGTGTTGAGATAGCGGGTCGGCGCCCCTTCAAGCGCGCCGAATGTTCCCTCAAGCAATGCTGCGTTCAAGGCGCCGCCGGTGCCTGCCCGGATCAGTGCGTCGCCATAAGGGCGGAACGACTGGCCATAGGTGATCGCATTGTTCTGGTTGATCTTTTCGTTGAAGTAGAAACCACCCAGAATGAAGTTCAGCGGCCCATCGAAGTTCGACGTCAGGCGGAGTTCCTGGGTGAAGGTGTCGATCAACAGCGCTTGGCTGTTGTTCCCGATCAAATCAGCACTGGTGAAATCCGAATCCTGATTGGTGAACGACCGGACCTTGCGATAGGCACTGATCGAGGTCAGATCGAGATTGCCCAGCGAGTAATCACCCTGCAGCGAGAAGCCATAGTTGGTGATGTCGTTGGACGATGGGAAATTGCTGAACGTGACATAGGAGAACGGACGGGCGGCATCGATTGCGCGCCCGCCAGCCGCCAGCGAATTGATGATTGGCGTGGTTGGCCCGGCGACGATATTTGCGATCGCGCAGCAATTTTCCGAAATCCGGTCATAATCGGCGATCAGGCGGAATTTCAGGTCGGCACTGGGCTGGAACAGCAACTGGGCGCGGAAGCCATAACGATTGCGCGTGCTCGAGTCCGTCTGCAGGCCGGCATCGAACACATAACCGTCGCGACGGTTATAGTTGCCAGCCACCGAATAGGCGAGCGTATCGGTGATCGGGCCGGAGATATCGCCCTTGGCAATGAATGCGTTGTAATTGCCATAGGTCACTTCAGCGCTGCCGCGCGTCGTGAAGCTCGGTTCGGAGGTGACGATGCTGATGATACCAGCCGATGCGTTCTTGCCGAACAGGGTCGACTGCGGACCGCGCAGCACTTCAACGCGCTTCAGGTTGGGCAGATCGGCGATCTGGGCAGCAGAGCGCGAGCGATACACGCCGTCGATGAACACGCCGACCGAAGGCTCGATGCCGGCATTGTTGGCGCCGTTACCGAAGCCGCGAATGATGAAGTTGGTGTTGGCCGAGCTCTGCAACTGCGAGACGCGGAGCGAAGGGACGACGGACTGGAGATCGATCAGATCGCGGATCTGCGCTTCCTGAATGGTGGAACCGGAAACGACCGACACTGCGATTGGCGTGTCGAGCAGCGTTGCTTCGCGCTTGCTGGCGGTAACGACGATGTCGCTATCTTCGGTGTCGTCGGCTTCCTGGGCTGGCGCCTCTGCCTGCACAGGCGCATTCGCCGGGGTCGGCGCATTCTTCGCATAGGCAGGTGTCACGGCCAACATCGCGATGGCGGACGCGGCAAGCAATTCAAATTTCTTCATGGTATAACCCCTCCATGCCCGCCACCGGTCTCCGCCGGTTTCACGATGCTTCTGTCAATGTTGGCGTGAAAATAGCGTCCATCAAAGGACGGCGTCAATGGAGGATCGACGGGAAACTGCGGACTTGCGCCGATGTTGCCCAAATGAGACAGTTTCAAAATCGAACTGGTTTGGCGCGAAATCACGGTTGACGTAGCGTTTTTCTCGAATCGGGCGATGAGGAGGTTGAATGATTGACGATAAGGACCCGGTGGACGACGGCGATATTATTGCCGCTCCGGCGAAAATTCCCGTGCCGGAAGACGTTGCCGATGCCGTCCGTACGCTGATTCGGTGGGCAGGGGACGATCCGACGCGCGAAGGATTAATCGATACGCCGCAACGCGTCGCACGCGCCTGGAAGGAATATTGCGCGGGTTATGGCGATGATCCGGTTTATCATTTGTCTAGAATTTTCGAAGAAGTCGGCGGCTATGACGAGATTGTCCTGTTAAAGGACATCCCCTTCCAATCGCATTGCGAACATCACATGGCCCCGATCATCGGCCGTGCGCACATCGCCTATCTGCCGAGCAATTGGGTGGTTGGCATTTCAAAACTGGCGCGGGTGCTTCACACCTATGCACGTCGCCTGCAGGTCCAGGAACGGCTGACGGCGGAAGTCGCCAACTGCATCTGGGAAAATCTGAAGCCGCACGGTGTGGCCGTGGTGATTGAGGCAAGCCATGCCTGCATGACCGCGCGGGGCGTTCGCACGCCAGGCGTGACGATGACGACCAGCCGGATGATGGGCGTATTCCGCGACGATGAGCGCAGTCGTAAGGAAGTGCTGACGCTGATGGGGGTGTGAGGCAGTGATGGCTGACAGCCTTGGCTGCGTCATCGTCACTGGCGGCGCGCGGAGAATGGGGGCAGCGATTGCCCGGCGGCTCATTGCCGACGGGCATCGCGTGATCATCCATCATCGCCAATCCGCGCCAGAGGCTGATGCCATCGTCGCCGAGCTTGGCGACCGCGCCGTTGCGATCGATCAGGACCTGTCGGTGGATGGTGCCGAAATCGCCTTGATCACCGCAGCGCGCGCGGCATTTGGCGTGCAGGTCAGCGGGCTGGTCAATAACGCCTCGCTTTTTGCCTTTGACCGACCGCCGTTGCCCGATGGCCAATCTATTGAGCAGCACATGCGCGTCAATCTGACAGCGCCAGTGCTGCTCGCTTCGGCAATGGCCGGGCAAAAGGATTTGCGCCACGGGGCGATCGTCAACTTGCTGGACCAAAAGCTGGCCAACCTCAATCCCGATTTCTTTTCCTATAGTTGCAGCAAGGTGGCGCTGGCTGGTGCGAGCATCATGTTGGCGCAAAGCCTTGGCCCCCGGATCACTGTCAACGCCGTAGCGCCGGGGTTGACTCTGCCCAGCATGGACCAGACCGAGGCCGAATTTGATGCCACGTGCCGGATGAACCTGCTTCACCGACCGGTCGGGGCGGATCAAGTGGCCGGTGCGGTCGCTTTTCTGCTGGGTGCGCAGGGCATCACTGGCCAGACGATTTTCGTCGATGCCGGGCAACGTTTCATGCCAACGGCCCGCGATGTAATGTTTTCGACCCGAGAGGCGGTTAATGGCTGAATTCACGACGCGATTGGAAGGGCTCTCGCTGCCCATGCGGATCGGCATCCACCCCGCAGAACGCGCAGCGCCGCAGCGGGTGATCGTTTCCGTGTGGCTCGACTGCCGCTATCCTACCGCTCCCTTTCCGGACGAAATTGATGCGGTGGTGGATTATGATTTTCTGCGCCGGGAGATCATGGCGCTCGCCGACAGTCGCCATTTCAATCTGCAGGAAACCTTTTGCGAAGCGATCGCAGCGCTTGCGTTGGCCGATGATCGCGTCTGGCGCGTCCGGGTCAGCTCGCTAAAACCCGATATCTATCCCGATGCCGCTGTCGGATGCGACATTGTGCGAGAACGAGCCGGCGGCTGATCGCCGATATTTAATCGGGATAGCGCAATCGGAAGATGGCAAGCAATTTCCCCGGATCGCACTCGGCCAAGCGCGGCCAATCGGGCGGCGGCTGATTGCGAAACCAGGTATATTGCCGCTTGGCGTAGCGACGGGTAGCCGCTTGCGCCTCGGCCAGGGCTGTCTCTCGATCGGTATGCCCATGCAGCCAGCCAGTGATTTCCCGCACGCCAATGGCGCGCATGATCGGTGCCGTTTCGGGGATGTCCGATCGCGCGAGCAGAGCACTGACTTCGCCAGCCGCCCCTTGGTCAAGCATTGCCGCCAGCCGGGCATCGCAGCGCGTGAATAGCCAGTCTCGATCGGGCAACAGGATCAACGGCTGAAGCTGGATCATGGGCGCAATGCCGCCATGCCGTTCGGCTTGCCAGCTCGCGAGGGTTCTGCCGGTCGATTGGACCACCTCAAGCGCGCGCGCGACCCGCGTGGTATCCGCCGGGGAAAGCCGCGCAGCCGCGGCCGGATCGGCCGCCTGGAGCAGGCGATAGCTGTCGGCAACGGGCAATGCCCGTACCTGCGCCCGGATTGCCGGGTCAATATCGGGAACCGGGGCAATGCCGTCGAGCAGGGTCCGGAGATAAAGGCCGGTGCCCCCCACCAGAATCGGGCGACGACCAGCGGCTTGAGCTTCGGCGATGCTGGCCGATGCTTCAGTCGCCCAGCGCGCGGCGGAGTAAATCTCCGTTGCGCCGACATGACCGAAAAGCCGGTGTGGAACCTGGGCTTCGTCGGTTGGCGACGGGCGCGCTGACAGCACGCGGAGATCAGCATAGACCTGCGCTGAATCAGCATTGATCACGGAGCCGCCAATCGCCTCGGCAAGCGCCACGGCAAGAGCGGACTTGCCGCTGGCCGTCGGCCCTGCAATGAGCGCAACCGGGGAAGCCGGAGGGGATTTTGCCATGTTCATTGCAACGCTGATAGCAGCAGACCGGCTCGATGCAGGGCAAATTTCTGAGGCGCTCGATCGGCTCAATGCCGCTGGCTGCGTGACGCTGGGGTCGGGATGGATCGATGCGGCGCGCGCGGCTGACCTAATGTTCGGGCAGTTCCCCGATCGTGCCCGCACCGCGCTGGAGGGGGCGTTTGGTCGTGTCGATGTTGTTGTGCAGGGCATGATGGCGCGGCCCAAATCGCTGCTGATCGCGGATATGGATTCAACGATGATTACCGTCGAATGCATCGACGAACTGGCCGATTACGCTGGCATTAAACCGCAGATCGCCGCCGTTACCGAAGCCGCGATGCGCGGTGAGATGGATTTTGGCGAGGCGCTTGATGCGCGCGTGGCGTTGCTTGCTGGGCTTGACGAACGGGTGATCGAGCAATGTCTTGCCGAACGCGTTCAGATCATGGCCGGCGCGGTCGCCTTGGTCCGGACGATGCGCGCGCGGGGAGGGCGGAGCATCTTGGTGTCGGGCGGTTTTACCCGCTTTGCCGATCCGGTTGGCAAGGCGATTGGCTTTGATCAGGTGATCGCCAATCGGCTTGGCATTGCCGATGGCAAGCTTGATGGTCGCGTCGACAAGCCGATCGTCGATTCAGCCACCAAGGAAGCAACCTTGCTGGCCGCCATTGCCGCACAAAACCTGCCGCCGGAAGCAACGATGGCGGTTGGCGACGGGGCTAATGACCTGGCGATGATCAAGCGTGCCGGGCTTGGCTATGCCTATCATGCCAAGCCAGTCGTCGCGGCCGCAGCGGCGGCGCGCATCGATCACAATGATTTGACCGCCTTGCTTTATGCGCAAGGAATTCCGGCCAGTGAATGGGTAACCGACTAGGGCGCGATTGGTACGCACGGGGTGCCGGGCATCCGGCCCTGCACTTCGGCGCACAGCCGTGCTGCGTCCGTTCGTGACGCGATTGGCCCGGCCTGCAGCTTGGTGAGCGTGCCGCTGGGGGTATAGATGGCCTTGAACGGCGCAATGCCGGGGACCTTGCTCTGCAGTTGCTGCCAAAGGCCGCGCGCATTTGACGAGTCACGGAAGGCGCCAAGCTGAATGCGCCAGCCGCCGCCCGCAACGGGCTGCGGGGCGGTGACGGTTGGGCGCGCCGCGACCGGCGCGGCATCGTTCGTTGCACGTTCTACCGGAGGCGCCTTGGTCGGTCGGGCGGCCGGCTTTGATTGAGCATTAAGAATAGGACGCGTGTCACTCTCACCGGCATAGGTAGAGGCTGGCAGCTCGGCACTGCGCATGCCGCTGGATCCCTGGCCAGCAATGTCGGGTGTATCGACTGGCCGGTTGGCACTTGCTTCATATTGACGGGCCAGCGCGATGCCCTGCTGGCGAACGTCGCTGGGGATATATTGATCCATTTGCGCCATTGTCTGCGCGCCCTGGGGCAGCCCCGACGCTGACGAGCGGGTCAGGAGCGCATAGGCGCGGACCCAATCCTTTTTGACGCTATCCCCGTTGAACAACATAGTGCCGAGTACCAGTTGGGCGCGGGGTTCACCCCGCCCCACGGATCGTTCAAGCCACGGCAAAGCCTCAGCGCGCTTGTTGTTTTGAAACAGCGTCAGCCCATAGGCGTCTTCGGCCTGGAAATGCCCCTGAATTGCTGCCTTGCGATACCATTCTTCTGCCAGCGCAAGATCGACCGGGACACCGCGCCCCAACTTATAGGCCTGGCCCAGATTGAACTGCGCATCGGCATCGCCCGCAATCGCTAGCGGCCGCCAGCTTTCAACGGCCTTGCGATACTCGCCGCGGCTCCAGGCATCGACACCTTCCTTGACATCGGCCCAGGCCGGCGCGCTGCCGACCACGGCAAGCAGTATCGCCGTTGCCATCAGACCGCGCTGCATCGCGCGCCGCTTGATCCCGTTTCGCGTCAACATCGCCGCATCATCCCTCAACCCCAGGCTCTAATAATTCGCTTTAAGCCAAAATTGGGAAATATTTGGTTATCCAATTGTCCCGTCCGGGATCAGTTGGGGCATCGCTGCGTTCCCAGGGCCGAGCGCGTTCGTTTACCACTTCTTATCACTCGGCGTGGCATTTTCCGGTTTGAAACAGGAAAGACCGGGGAAATAATGCGCGTTCTCGCGATGGCTTCTCAAAAAGGTGGTTCGGGAAAGACCACATTGTCGGGGCATCTGGCCGTTCAGGCGCAGCGCTCTGGCGGTGGCCCTGTTGTGTTGATCGATATCGATCCGCAAGGGTCGCTTTCTGATTGGTGGAACGAGCGGGAAAGCGAATTTCCTGCATTCGCCCAAACCACCGTTGCCCGGCTTGCTGCTGATCTTGAAGTATTGCGCCAACAGGGTTTTCGCCTGGCGATGATCGATACGCCGCCCGCCATTACGATGGCGATCCAGAGCGTTATTGCGGTTGCCGAACTGATCGTCATCCCAACGCGCCCTTCGCCGCATGATCTCCGGGCCGTCGGCGCGACGGTTGATCTGTGTGATCGCGCCGGCAAGCCGCTGATCTTCGTGGTCAATGGCGCGACGCCAAAGGCCAAGATCACCAGTGAAGCAGCCGTCGCCCTATCGCAGCATGGCACGGTTGCACCGATCACGGTGCACCACCGCACTGATTTTGCGGCGTCGATGATTGATGGCCGCACGGTGATGGAAGTGGATCCGGGTGGCCGGTCGGCTGCCGAAATCGAACAACTGTGGAACTATATCGCCGATCGGCTTGAGAAGAATTTTCGCCGGACGGTGTTTAGCGCGCCACAGGCCCAGGGTAATTTGGCGGCGAGCCGCCAGATGGGCGGCTTTGGCCGCCGGGTTGTGAGCTGAGGTGGCGGCGATGATGGGTCAACCCAAACCTTTTGCCTCCCTGTCTTCAGGGCTGCTCGCGCGCAAGGGCCAGGCCAAGCCAGCGATGCGGCCGCAGGGCTTTTCGGGCTTCGGCGCCGTATCGGAGGCGATCGACGATCTCGGCTGGAACGATATGGGCCATAACGACAGCCAGCCCGGCCCAGCACCAATTGAACAGATGCCCTTGCCGCCGGTATTGCGTCAGCGCGAAGCCTTGACGGTCGAAATGGCGACCGCCGCGCCTGAACCAATGCCGTCAGCACCTCTGGCGGCGCCGCCAGTCCAAAAGAGCGAGCCACGCCTGGCCCGCCGTTCCAAGCCGACGCGTGGCGGCGGCGGTAACGGTGATGCCAGCGATCGCGCAAAGGCTGCCTTTACGCTTCGCCTGAACGCCGATCGCCATTTGCGGCTGAGGCTGGCGAGTGCGCTGCACCATCGGTCTGCCCAGCAGCTGGTGACTGAAGCGCTTGATGATTTTCTGAAGACGCTGCCCGAGGTGGAAGCGATGGCCAGCCGGCTGTCGCCTGGGGCGGACGCTAATGTGGTTGATGGGGGCTAATGCGATGACGAGCAAAACACTTGTGACGCTGGGGCTATCTGCCCTGATCATGGGCGGTGCCGCGATGGGCACGGCCATCACCACTGGCAGCATGGCCATTGCAAATGCCCCGAATGCAGCCGGGCTGAAACAGGCGGCAAGCGACGCGGCCAAGGCGCAACGGGCGCTTGGTAAAGGCGATCTGCGGGCAGCGATCGGTTACGCCGAACGCGCGGTGAAATTCAGCCCGCAGGATGCCAGTTACCGGGCGCTGCTGGGCAATAGCTATTTGAAGGCTGGTCGCTTTGCATCGGCGCGTGATGCCTTTACCGATTCGCTTTCTCTGTCGCCCGCCGATGCGGCGACGGCCCTCAGCCTGGCGCTTGCGCAGACGGCGACGGGCGACTGGGCATCGGCGCGCAAAACGCTAGAGGACCATGCCGAGATGATCCCGGTTGCGGATCGGGGGCTGGCACTGGCGCTGGCCGGTGATCCGGGCACGGCGGTTGATCTGTTGACAGAGGCGGCACGCGCAGCTTCGGCAGACGCCAAGACCCGCCAGAATCTTGCGCTGGCGCTGGCGCTTTCAGGCCGCTGGGCGGAAGCCAAGACGGTCGCGCAACTTGATGTCGCCGCCGATGAAGTCGATCAGCGGTTGCGCGAATGGGCGAGCTTTGCCCATCCAAAGGCCGCCTCCGATCAGGTGGCGAGCCTGCTTGGCGTGCGCGCTGTGGAAGATCGGGGACAGCCTATGGCGCTCGCGCTGAACGCAACGGTTGCGGCCCAGCCGCAAATGGCGAGCGCAATTGATGCCTATATGCCAGGCAAGCCTGGCGAACCCGTTCCAGCCCCGGCTCCGGCCCAGCTTGCCGCTGCGGCCGAGACAAATGCTGAGCCCGAACCGGTGCCAGCGATGGCCGTTGAGGTGGCATCGTCGCGTCCGACCATCGTGTTTGGCGAACGCCGCCCCGTCGTGCAGGCGCTTCCGGCCAATTATCGGCCCTATGGCGCAGGGCGGCAGGCCATGGCTGCCGTAACGTCGGCCCCGAAAATTATGTCAGCGCCGAAATTGGCAATGGCGAACAGCCCGGCAAAGGGCGGCTATTTCGTGCAGATCGGTGCCTTTGCGAATGTTGCAGTGGCGCAGGATGGCTGGGCACGCGCCACCCGCCGCTATGCCGAATTTGCCGGACAGACGCCGTCTGGTATGGCCATCAAGACCGCTGCGGGGAGTTTTTATCGGCTGTCGGTTGGCGGTTATACGCGTGAGGCTGCCCATGCGCTTTGCGCTGGCTATCAGGCCAAGGGGGGCAATTGCTTCGTTCGGGTAAGTGCTGGCGATCAGGTCGCTCGCTGGGTTCAAAAGCCAGTGCAGCTGGCTTCACGCTAATTAGAGCAGCCGCGCACCGCCCTTGAAAAGCTGCACGGCCTTGCCCTGAACCGGCAGGCCGTCAAACGGCGTGTTACCGGCGCGACCGACCAGCGTCTCAGTGCCGATCTGCCACGGGGTTTCGCTATCGATCACCACGAGATCGGCCGGCATGCCGGGCGCGAGCATGCCGGCATGGATGCCGAGCAGCCGTGCCGGATTGACAGCCAATAGCGCAAAGAGGCGATCGAGCGAGATATACTCATCGCGCACCAGGCCAAGGCCAAGCGCGAGGAGCGTTTCGGCCCCAGCCATGCCCGGTGCGGAATCGGCGAAGGGCAGGCGCTTTTCCTCGGGTCCCCGGGGATCATGGCCCGATGCCAGCACGTCAATCGTGCCATCGGCAAGTGCTGCGAGCGCCGCTTGGCGGTCGCTTTCCGCCCGTAATGGTGGGGAGAGATGCGCAAAACTGCGGAAATCAGTCATCGCGATATCGGACAGCAGCACATGCGCAGGGGTGATCCCGCAGGTGACCGCCACCCCGCGCGCCTTGGCGGCCCGCACCAGCGCAAAGCCTGCTGCTGTGGTCACCTGGCGAAGGTGCAAGCGGGCGCCAGTTTCTTCGGCAAGCAGTAGATCACGAGCGATGGCCAGCGCTTCGGCAATGGCCGGCGCGGCGCTCAACCCCAATCGGGTCGCGGTTTCGCCCTCGGTCGCGACAGCCCCGGCTGCCAATCCGCCGTCTTCGGCATGGGCAATGACGGCCAAGCCAAGATCATGTGCGTAAAGCAGGACTTTGCGCATGACGGCGGCATCAGCGATCCAACCGCGCCCGGTGCCGACGGCGCGGGCACCAGCGGCCTGATTAATCGCCATTTCGGCGAGGTCCTGGCCTGCCAGCGCTTTGGTCGCGGCGGCGATGGGGTGGATCCACAGATCAGGGCGGCCGATCAATGCCGATCGCTGGACGATGCCGGGATCGTCAAGCACTGGCGTTTGATCGGGCATCAGGCCGATCCGGACGATTCCGCCCGCGTGGCAGGCCGCCAGATCGACCGCAAACACCCCCAAATCAATGATTGCGGGTGCCAGAATCTTGCCGCGCAGATCAATCGTCTCGACGTCGGCTGGCAAATCGATCGTGCCAATGGCGGCAATCGTCCCATCCTGCACCAGCAGCGCGCCGGGCCGGGTTTCGCCTGCCAGGACGAGCTGTGCATTGGTGAAGGCGAGGGCGGTCATGCCCAACCCTCAATCCCGCGCGCGCGGCGGGTGAGCACGTCGAGGCACGCCATCCGCACCGCCACGCCCATTTCAACCTGTTCGGTGATTGCGGAACGCTCTGGGTGATCGGCGACGCTTGAGCTGATCTCAACCCCGCGATTCATCGGCCCGGGATGCATCACCAATGCATCGGGCTTGGCGCGGCGCAGCCGTTCCGTGTTCAGGCCGTAGCGCAGATGAAATTCGCGCGAGGAAGGGATGAAGCCGCCATCCATCCGCTCATTCTGCAAGCGCAGCATCATCACGACATCAGCGCCCTCAAGTGCTGCATCGAAATCGGTGAACGGGGTTACCCCCATGCGGTCAATCGCTGCTGGCATCAGCGTCGATGGAGCGACGACCCGCACTTCGGCGGCAAGCGCCGTCAGCGCTAGGATATTCGATCGCGCGACCCGGCTGTGCATCACATCGCCGCAGATCACGACGCGCTGCCCGGCAATGCTGCCGCGCCGCCGCCTGATCGTCAGCGCATCGAGCAGTGCTTGGGTGGGATGTTCATGCCGTCCATCGCCGGCATTGAGCACCGGGCAATCGACTTTGCTGGCAATCAGCTTCACCGCGCCAGAGCTTTGGTGGCGGATCACCAGCATATCGGCCCGCATAGCGTTGAGGGTAACGGCGGTGTCGATCAGCGTTTCGCCCTTTTTCACGCTGGATTGGGCGGCGTGCATGTTGACGACATCGGCACCCATCCGCTTGCCGGCGATTTCGAACGACAGCAATGTTCGCGTACTGTTTTCGAAAAAAGCGTTGATCAGGGTGAGCCCTTCAAGCCGCTTTTCGCTCTTGGCGCGCCGACGGTTCACCTCCACCCATTGTTCGGCCTCATCGAGCAGAAAAGTAATTTCATGCGGCTGGAGGCCGTCGATACCGGTCAAGTCCCGGTGCGGGAAAACAGCGCGTCCCGAGATGAGGGATGCGGGGCGATGATCGACGGGTTGCATTAAAGCGGCTGCGTAGCGGGGCGGTGGACGGCGCGCAAGCAATCGATCCCGTGACTGGTCAGGCCGGGCTGAAATCGCCCTTGTCGTCCATCACGTGCAGCACCCCGTCTGCGATGGCGAAATAGGCGCCGCGCAGGATCAGCCGACCATCGGCTTCACGCGGCGGTATAAACGGAAAGCTGCGCAGATTGGCGAGGCTGACGCGCACGGTTTCGAGTTCAAGCGCATGCACGGCGGCAGGTCCGGTGCCGTGATCGGCAATGATGCGATCGCGTGCTTCGTCAAGCAGATCGACCCAATGCGCGATAAAGCCGCCATCGCCGGGCGCGCGTCCTTCAAAGCTGCGCGACAGGGCCGCGCTGACCCCGCCGCACGACCCGTGACCAAGCACCACGATCTGGCGCACTTCGAGCTGAGTGACGGCGAACTCGACGGCAGCGGAGACGCCGTGGCGCGCCGCATCCGCTTCGAACGGCGGCACCAGATTCGCGACGTTGCGGACAACAAAAATTTCACCGGGTGAGGTGTTGAAGACCTGGGCCGGATCAACCCGGCTATCCGAACAGGAAATGACCATTACGGCGGGGCGCTGACCATCGCTTAGTTCCGCCCAGCGTGCGCGTTCGCGAGGCCAATCGGTGGTGCGGAACCGGTGATAGCCGTCCACAAGTTTTTTGAAATCAGGCATGGCGGTGAGTAGTGCAAGCTCGCGGCGGGGCTGGCAAGCTGTGGGAAGCGGCGCTATGTGCAGCCGATGACCGAATTGTTACCGCTCGCCCCAGAAACTGCCCGGCCTGAGCGCCAGCGCAAACCCGATTGGATCAGGGTCAAAGCGCCGACCGGCTCTGCATTTGCCGAAACAAAGGCGCTGATGCGTCGGTTGAATCTGGCCACGGTGTGTGAAGAAGCGGCCTGCCCCAATATCGGCGAGTGCTGGACCAAGAAGCACGCGACGGTGATGATTCTGGGCGACACCTGCACGCGGGCCTGCGCGTTCTGCAATGTGAAGACCGGTATGCCGCGTGCCGTTGATGCGCTAGAGCCGCAGCACACCGCCGATGCCGCCGCTGAACTGGGGCTCGACCATATCGTCATTACTTCGGTCGATCGCGATGATCTGCCCGATGGCGGCGCGAGCCAGTTTGTGAAGGTCATTCAGGCGCTGCGCCGGACGACGCCCGATACAACGATCGAAATCCTCACACCCGATTTCAGGAACAAGGCGCAAGCCGCTGTTGAATCGATCGTTGAAGCGGGCCCGGATGTGTATAATCACAATCTGGAAACGGTGCCCCGGCTTTACCCGACTATTCGGCCGGGCGCGCGCTATTATGCCTCGCTTCGCCTGCTGGAGAGCGTGAAGCGCCACGATCCGTCAATCTTCACCAAATCGGGCGTCATGCTCGGCCTGGGCGAAGAACGGCTCGAAGTGCATCAGGTAATGGACGATATGCGCTCTGCCGATATCGATTTTCTGACGATGGGCCAGTATCTTCAGCCAACCCCGCGCCATGCCAAGGTGATGGACTTCGTGACGCCGGCGGCGTTCGATGCCTTTGCGGCCATTGCAAGGGCCAAGGGTTTTCTGTTGGTCGCCAGCTCACCGTTGACGCGATCAAGCTATCATGCCGGGGATGATTTCGCCCGCCTGCGGGCTGCGCGAGAGGCCCAGATCGCGCGCGCCTGATGCCCCGTCACACCGAAACCCGCCGTTTGCCCTATAGCCCCGAACAAATGTTCGCGCTGGTTGCTGATGTTGCGCGCTATCCGGATTTTCTGCCCTGGGTGTCAGCGATCCGGGTGCGGTCGAACACCGATACGCAGATGATCGCTGATATGGTGGTTGGCTTTAAGGGCCTGCGCGAAACCTTTACGTCAAAGGTGCAAAAGGTTCGGCCAACCGCGATCAACGTCGATTATCTCGATGGACCGCTGAAATATCTGCGCAACGAATGGGGTTTTCGGCCGGATGATCGGGCAGGGGCGGCGGGCGGCTGCCTCGTCGATTTTTCAGTCGATTTCGCCTTCAAGAACCGGGTGTTCGAAGCGTTGGCCGGCCAGGTGTTCGATCGCGCGTTGCGCCGGATGATCAGCGCATTCGAAGAGCGCGCGGCGGTGCTTTATGCCGATGCCGGTTCACCGGGCAGCAGCAGTTCGAGCGCACATAGCGCCGCCTGAAGCCTGATTCCGCCCCGGCCAAGATCGCCAAAATCGCGGCGATCGGCGACGACATCGGCAGGATCGCCGCCTTTTTCAGCACGCGCGAATACAACTGTGCCAACAGGTTTCTTGTCGGTGCCGCCGCCAGGCCCGGCAACCCCAGTGATGGCCACGGCGACATCTGCACCGGTTGCTTCCAGCGCGCCGCGGGCCATGCTCCACGCCACCGCGATCGATACGGCGCCAAAGGTATCAAGCACATCCGTGCTCACCTTCAGCAGCGCAGTCTTGGCGTCATTGGCATAAGTGACGAAGCCAGTGTGCATCACCGCTGACGATCCGGGGATTTCGGTGATAGCGGCGGCGACGAGGCCACCGGTGCAGCTCTCCGCCACGGTGATGACCCGCCCAGCCGCAAGATTGGCCTCCACGACCCGCCGAGCGGCTTCGACCAATGCTGGGGGCAGGACGGTATCCATCATATCCATATCAGCGCGTTCCCTGGGGACAGATCGGCAAACGGGGCTTTTGACGATCGGTGTGCTTGGCATCGACCAATTGGATAACCGACACAAACAACGCCGCAGCATTGCGGGGCGGCAAGGGCTGGGCAAGTTGAACAATGCGTTCGATAGCAGCACAATCGCCTGGTTGGATCCCACGCGTCAGCATGGGCGTGACCAACGTCCCGAGCAAGGGCCGAGCAAAGGCACTATCAAGCATAGAGGCAATATCGGGCCCCGTGATTTTGCCGATCGCTGTGCGACCGCGCGGCCAGGCCAGTTCGGCTTCGGCCCGGTAGCGATCAATGAACGGCCCGCTCGTCTGGCGGAGCAGCGCCGAGGGCGGCAGCGCGTTGGCACAAATGCCGCCGACATTGGTGATCAGTTCGGGAATGACTGCGCCGACCAGCGCTTCGGCCTCGGACGGGGTGACGCACGGCACAGCAATCGCCACCGCGACCTCCTGCGCCACGGTCGCGCTTGCGCCGACCATCAGCATCAGGCTGGCAGGCAGAACAGTCCATTTGCTCACCGCGCCGGGACCCGGATGGTCGCAACAGCCTGCGCCGCAATGCCTTCGCCACGCCCCGTAAAGCCGAGTTTTTCGGTTGTGGTCGCCTTGATGCTCACCTGATCGGGATCGAGCGCGAGGAGGTCGGCGATCCGGGCGCGCATCGCTTCGCGGTGCGGGCCGATCTTGGGCGCTTCGCAAATCAGCGTCAGATCGATGAAATCGATGATGCCGCCGCGTTCGGCGATCAAATGCGCGGCATGTTGCAGGAATTTATACGATGCTGCCCCGCGCCATTGCGGATCGCTGGGCGGGAAATGGGTGCCGATATCACCCGCGCCAATCGTGCCGAGCAACGCATCGGTGAGCGCGTGCAGGCCGACATCGGCGTCGCTATGGCCCGACAGGCCCTTGTCATGCGGCACCAGAATGCCGCCCAGCCACAATTCTTCGCCAGCCTCAAGCCGGTGGACATCGAACCCCATCGCTGTCCGTGAGACAAGCGTCGCTTCGTGACGCGCTTCTGCGGCGGCGAAATCGGCTGGATAGGTGACTTTTTCGAGCATCATATCCCCTTCGACGATTGCAACTTCATGGCCGAAGCGCCGCGCCATCTGGGCGTCATCGGTTGCCTCTTCACCCGTCGGCCACTGACGGTGCGATTCCACTATAGCATCGAAATGAAAGGCCTGCGGCGTCTGGATTCGAAACAGACCGTCGCGGGGCACGGTTGCGCCCAATATTTCCATGCCCCGTGCGAGCGTATCGGCAACGGGCAACACCGGAACGGCGCCCACACTTTCAGCCAGCGCGTCGATCAGGCGATCAATCGTTGCCGCGGGGAGGAAGGGGCGCGCTGCGTCATGAATCAAAACGATATCGGCGCCGCCATTGGCGGCAATCGATTCGAGTCCCGCGCGCACCGAATCGCGCCGTGCCGCGCCACCGGCAACGCGCGGGCAGGGGCCGATTGCCGCATCGAGCAAGTCATCCTGCCCAGGACCGATTGCAACCAGCACACTGGCAATGCGGGGGTGGCTAGCCAGCGCTGCATAGCTATGTGCGATCATCGGCTTACCGGCGACCATCGCATATTGCTTGGGCACATCGCCACCCGCGCGGGTGCCGCTGCCGGCGGCGACAATGAGGGCGACGACGCGCTGCGGTAACTGGGGCACCCGGGGTGAGGGAGAGAGAGACGTCATGGTTTTCGCCTAGCGCAAGCCATTGCCGCTCGCCAGTCTTGCCAGCATGGTGAGCCGCCGCTAGATGCTGCCTGTTTTTCAGGCAGATCATGACGACACTCGCCCCTATCCAGATCGGTCCGGTGCGGATCGAGAGCCCCGTGCTCCTCGCGCCGATGACCGGCGTCACCGACATGCCGTTTCGGCGGCTGGTGCGACGCTATGGTTCGGGCCTCAACGTCTCCGAAATGATCGCCAGCCAGGCAATGATCCGCGAAACGCGTCAGTCATTGCAAAAGGCGGCGTGGGACCCGGTTGAGGAGCCGATCTCGATGCAGCTTGCCGGCTGTTCGCCACGCGAAATGGGCGAAGCGGCGAAACTGAACGCTGATCGCGGCGCCGCGATCATCGACATCAACATGGGCTGTCCGGTCAAGAAGATCGTCAATGGCGATGCCGGTTCCGCGCTGATGCGCGATTTACCGCTCGCCGCCGCGATCATCGAGGCGACGGTGAAGGCAGTGGATGTGCCCGTCACGCTGAAGATGCGGATGGGCTGGAATCATGACAGCCTGAACGCCCCCGAACTTGCGCGGATTGCCGAGGATCTGGGCATTAAGCTGATCACCGTCCACGGTCGGACGCGGTGCCAAATGTACAAGGGCAGTGCCGATTGGGCTTTTGTCCGCAAGGTGAAGGAAGCGGTAACGCTGCCCGTCATCGTCAATGGCGACATCTGCTCGATCGAAGATGCTGAAACCGCGCTTGCCCAATCGGGGGCGGATGGCGTGATGATCGGGCGCGGTGCCTATGGACGGCCCTGGCTGCTTGGCCAGGTCATGGAATGGTTCGCCAGTGGTCGGCGGGTTGCTGATCCGTCGCTGGATGAACAATATCATGCAATTATTGGGCAGTATGAAGAGATGCTGTCACTCTATGGCAGCGAAACGGGTGTTAATCTGGCCCGTAAACATATCGGCTGGTATACACGCGGGCTGCACGGGTCTGCCGAATTTCGCAATCGCGTAAATCAGCAAGCCGATCCCAAGACGGTGCTGGCGATGCTGGCCGAATTCTATGCCCCCTATCGTGCGCTGAAAGCCGCCTGATCGGTTTGCCGGCACCCCAGACGCCGTCACGGCCGCATTTCGCCGAACTGCTGGCCGCATTGCCAGTGCCAGTGGTGCTGGTAAATCCAGCGGGGCTGATCGCCTATGCCAATAGCGAGGCCGAATTGCTGCTCAACATTTCCGAACGCGCCATGCAGGGGCAGGAATTGGGGGCGATATTAGCGCTGCCAGCGGGCTATCGGGATCGCCGTGCCGGGCTTGGTTTCGCGGCCTATGACTCGGTCATCGACATCGCGCGCGGCGGGCGGGTCCGCATCGACTTTATCGAAGCGATGGTGGCTGATCACCCTGGCTGGCGGATTATCACGCTGCATCATGGCGGCGCTTCACGGCGGCTTGGCCAGTCAGACCGCGTCGCCGCGCGATCGGCGGTTGGCGCAGCGGCAATGCTGGCCCATGAAATAAAAAATCCGTTATCGGGCATCAGGGGCGCGGCGCAGTTACTGGCTAACGGGGTGGATGCTGGCGATTCGCAGGAACTGACGACGTTGATCGTTACCGAGGTCGACCGGATCGCCGCCTTGATCGACCGGATGCAGGATTTCACGGATACCCGTCCGCTGGCGCCCGCGCCGCACAATATTTATCCAATGCTCGATCATGCCCGGCGCGTCGCGCTTGCCGGTTTTGCACGCGATGTGCTGATCGACGAACGGTTCGATCCGTCGCTGCCCGAGGTTATGATAGATCGCGATGCGATGCTGCAAGTCGTGCTCAACCTGCTCAAAAATGCCTGCGAGGCCACGAATCGCCAGGCGGACAGGCGGGTCATGCTGACCACCGCCTATCGCCACGGAATGGCCCTGCCAGCATCGCCGGGAAAGCCACGCCAGCGCCTGCCGATCGAACTCTGCGTGATCGATAACGGCCCAGGTGCGCCCGCTGATATCGCCGATCATCTGTTCGATCCATTCGTGTCGGGCAAGCCAGAGGGGCAGGGGCTTGGCCTGGCGCTGGTCGACAAGCTGGTGCGCGATATGGGGGGCATCATCCAATATGCGCGCGAGGGCGCGCCCGAACAGACCGTTTTCCGGCTGTTGTTGCCGGCAGCAGCGCGATGAGCCGGCGGATCTTGGTCGTGGATGACGATGGCGCCATCCGTACCGTCGTTGGCCAGGCGCTGCGCCGGTTGGGTCATGACGTCAAAACAGTGGGTACGCTGGCCGATATGCATGCGCAGTTGGCCGCCGGGCTGCCCGATCTGCTGATCACCGATGTCGTGTTGCCCGATGGCAATGGGTTGGACATGGTGGCGACGCTGCTGGCGCAACACCAAAACCTGCCGATCATCATCTTGTCGGCGCAAAACACGCTGACCACTGCGGTGCGCGCCACCGAAGTCGGCGCGTTTGATTATCTGCCCAAACCGTTCGATCTTGATGTGCTGGCGCGGGCGGTAAAGGGCGCGCTGGAGCGCAGCCAGCTGCCGGAAGTCAACCTTGATCCGGTCAGCGATGGCTTGCCGCTGATCGGCCGGTCACCAGCGATGCAGGACGTTTACCGGATCATCGCCCGCGTTGTTTCCAACGACCTCACCGTGCTGATTTCAGGTGAATCAGGCACCGGCAAGGAACTGGTGGCGCGCGCCGTGCATGATCTGGGGCCAAGGCGGCAAGCGCCCTTCCTGGCGATCAATATGGCCGCAATCCCGCGCGAGCTGATCGAAGCCGAGCTGTTCGGACATGAGCGCGGTGCCTTTACCGGCGCCCAGGCGCGGTCAGCAGGACGCTTCGAACAGGCAGCGGGGGGCACGCTGTTTCTCGATGAAATCGGCGATATGCCAATGGAGGCGCAGACCCGCCTGCTGCGCGTGTTGCAATCGGGCGAGTTTACGACAGTGGGCGGCGCGCGGACGATCCGTGCCGATGTGCGCATTGTTGCCGCGACCAATCGCGACCTTTCCCTGTTCGTGGCGCAGGGCAGGTTTCGCGAAGACCTGTTTTACCGGCTTAATGTGGTGCCGATTGCGCTGCCGGCGCTGCGTGAACGACGCCAGGATATCGCCTTGCTCGCGCGGCATTTCCTTGATGAGGCGGCGGTGCAAGGGCTGCCGCGCAAGCAATTGAGCGACGCGGCGGTGGTCCTGCTGGAGGGCTATGATTGGCCAGGCAATGTGCGCGAGCTGGAAAACACCATGCGCCGGATCGCCGTGCTCACGCGCGATGAAGTGATCGGCGCAGAAGGCGTGCAGGCAATGTTAGGCGCGGCAAGCCCGGCAGCGTCGCCGATCAACGCCGATGCTGATATCGGCGCGGCGATCCGCGCACGGCTTGATCGGCTGACGCGGGAAGACCCGGCGGCGTTTGATGATGGCTCGCTCTATGATCGGATCATTGGTGAGGTGGAACGCCCGTTGATTGAGGCCGTCCTTGCCCGTCATGGCGGCAATCAATTGCGCGCCGCCCGTGCCCTGGGCATCAACCGCAATACGTTGCGTAAGCGGCTCGACACGCTGGGTATCGACGTACTGACGCCGGATACCCCCTCCTGACCCTTTCCGGCACGACCGTACGACGCTGATACAGGTTGACCTGTGGTTTTGTGTGTTCTCGATGCAACGATTGTGTTGTATTATGGCCACGATGACCACCGCCACCGCACTCGCCGACGTACCGATACGCCCGAAAAGCATCTTTTCGGTGACGCCGGTTGTCGAGCTTGCCGTGCTGGGTGGCGCGGTCGCAATTGGAATCATTAGCTATTTTATCATCACTGGGGAGAGTTCCCCCCAAAGGCTATTGTCGCCGCCGCTGGTCGCCCTGTTGTTGGTTGCCAATTTGCTGCCGGGCATTGCCTTGCTCGTGCTGTTTGGCCGCCGCGTGGCGATGCGACGCGCAACGCTGTCACCGATTGGCGGCACGGGGCGATTGCATGTCCGTCTGGTCGCGATGTTTTCCGTGATCGCCGCAGTGCCGACGCTGCTGGTTGTGATTTTTGCCTCGCTGCTGTTCCAATATGGTGTGCAATTCTGGTTTTCAGACCGCGCCCGCAACATGTTTGAGGATGCCGCGATCATCGGCCAGAAAAACTATCATGACGAACTCGATCGCGTCGATCGCGCGCTGGTGGCGATGAGCGGTGATCTGGCGACATCGCTGCGTACCAATCCAATCGACAGCAAGGAATTCATCCGCGATCTTTTCCTGCAAACCTATAAGCGCGAACTTTCCGAAGCGATTATCGTCCATTTGACCGCTGATGGTCAGCCGATATCGCTGGCGCTGGTTGATCCCTATGATCGCGATCTGAATAAGGTCGTGACGCCGAAGATGGTCGCGCAGCTAAAGGCTGGCAAAAAGACCGTTCTGATAGAGAGCCTTGAGGCGCCGGGCGCACTGGCGCGGCTCGATTATGGGCAGGACAATTATCTCTACGTCACGCGCGTGTTTGATTCGCGGACAACGCAATTGCTGAAACGGGGCAACGCGCTTGTCGGTGATTATCGCGCTTTGTTGAAGCGCTCTCGGTCGCTCCAGCTCCAGTTTAACGCGGCGCTGTTGGGCATATCGCTGTTGATTATCGGCATCGCGGTGTGGATTGCGCTGACCGTTGCGGACAGGCTCGTGCGGCCGGTGGGTGAGCTTGTTTCGGCGGCCCGGCGCGTTGAGCGTGGCGACCTGACGGCGCGTGTTGCGGCGCCAAAGACCGAGGATGAGGTTGGCACGCTCGCCAATGCCTTTAACGCTATGACCGGGCGATTGCAGGAACAGACCAGCGCACTGGTCGCCGCTAATGATCAGCTCGATAGCCGGCGTGCACTGATTGAGGCGGTGATGTCGGGCGTTACCGCAGGGGTGATCTCGATCGATGAAGATCGCGCGATCCGGCTGATCAACAGCTCGGCGATGACCCTGCTTGGCACTGGCGAGGCTAGCCCGGTTGGTCGCGTCCTGACCGAGGTTTCGCCCGAACTTGGCGCGCTGCTCGATGGGGAAGCGAGTGAGGCGGTGGTTCAGGTGACGGCGCGCGGCGAAGCGCGGACATTGGCGGTGAAGATCACCGGCGATGAACACGGGCAAGTGCTGACCTTCGACGACATCACGCAGCAATTGCTCGATCAGCGCCGCGCTGCTTGGTCGGACGTGGCGCGGCGGATTGCGCATGAGATCAAGAACCCGCTGACCCCAATCCAGCTTGCCGCCGAGCGGCTGCAACGCCGTTATGGCAAGCAGATTGCCCAAGATGACGGCACCTTTACCCGGTTGACCGAAACGATCGTGCGCCAGGTGGGCGATCTGCGTCGGATCGTCGACGAGTTTTCGTCCTTTGCGCGGATGCCAAAGCCTGTGTTCCGCGAAGAATCACTGGTCGATATCGCGCGGCAGTCGCTGTTCCTGCACGAGGTCGCACACAGCGATATCCGCTTCACCCTTGTGCACGACGATCCATCGCCCGTGCTCACCTGCGATCGCCGCCAAATTGGCCAGGCACTGACCAATATCGTCAAAAATGCCGTCGAAGCGCTTGAAAATGTGTCGGTTGACGGCGAGCGGGAGGTCACCTTGACGCTGGCCAAGCCCATCGGCAGCCGCCAGATCACTATTTCGGTGGCCGATAGCGGCGTTGGACTGCCGATTGAGCGGGATCGGATCATCGAGCCCTATATGACGACGCGCGCGCGCGGTACCGGGCTGGGTCTCGCCATCGTCAAGAAGATCGTTGAAGAACATTTCGGTACCATCAGCTTTGCTGATCGCCCCGGCGGCGGCACGATTGTGACTTTGTGCTTCGACGCGGCGCTGCTCGCCGGCCTGAGCGACGGCACGGAACCGGATAGCCCGGCGAGCGATGAAAGTCGCCTCACCGCCCTTACCAGAAATCGGAACAGCTAATGGTGATCGACATTCTCGTCGTCGATGACGAACTCGATATCCGCGAACTTGTCGCGGGCGTGCTTGAGGATGAGGGCTATGAGACCCGCTGCGCCGCCGATAGCGATGCCGCGCTTGAAGCGATCGCGGTGCGCCGCCCATCTTTGGTCCTGCTCGATGTCTGGCTGAAGGATTCGCGGCTCGATGGGCTGGAACTGCTCGATGAATTGAAGCGCCGCGATCCAACCATTCCGGTGCTGGTGATTTCGGGGCACGGCAATCTCGACACCGCTGTTTCAGCGATCCGCCGCGGTGCGGCCGACTTTATCGAAAAGCCGTTCGAAGCCGAGCGGCTCTTGCTGCTTGTCGAACGCGCGACCGAAACCGAGCGACTCAAGCGCGAAGTGGCGTCGCTCAGGGCATCAGCGGGGCGTGAGGATGATCTGACCGGCAATTCGGGCGCGATCAATGCGGTGCGCGCGACGCTGAAGCGCGTTGCCTCGACCGGCAGCCGCGTGCTGGTGATGGGCGGCGCGGGGGTTGGCAAGGAAGTCGCCGCGCGCCTGCTGCATGGCTGGAGCCTGCGTGCGGCCGCCCCGTTCGTGGTGGTGAGCGCCGCGCGGATGACGCCCGAGCGGGTTGAGGAGGAGTTATTCGGGGTGGAGGAGGGCGGCAATGTCGTTCGCCCCGGCCTGCTCGAACAGGCGCATGGCGGCACGCTTTTCCTCGACGAAATTGCTGACATGCCGCTGGCGACGCAGGGCCGCATTTTGCGCGTGCTGACCGATCAAAGCTTTACTCGGATCGGCGGACAACGGCTGGTTCGCGTCGATGTGCGTGTGGTGTCCGCAACGGCGCGCAATCTGACTGAGGAAATCGCTGAAGGGCGGTTCCGCGAGGATCTCTATTACCGGCTCAATGTGGTGCCGGTGGTGATCCCGGGCCTGAGCGAGCGGCGCGAGGATATTCCAGCGCTGGTTGAGCATTTTGTCGCCCATTACGCGGCGCAACGCCGGGTGCCGACGCCCGAGGTCGCTCCCGATGCGATGGTCGCGCTGCAAAGCTATGAATGGCCTGGCAATGTCCGCCAATTGCGCAATGTCGTGGAGCGTACCGTTATTCTGGCACCGGGGGATCGGATTGGCCGGATCGACGTCGATCTGCTACCGGCCGAAGTGTTGGGTGGTCAGGCCGATTTGAGCGCGGGCGGCACCACCGCAATAATGGGATCCCCGCTGCGCGAGGCGCGCGAGACGTTCGAGCGCGAATATCTGCGGGTTCAAATCCGCCGGTTTTCCGGGAATATATCGCGCACGGCGACATTCATCGGCATGGAAAGATCAGCGCTGCATCGCAAATTGAAGCTGCTGGGGATAACGGACACGCGCGACGACTAACCCGTATTTTTGCGCTCTGGACGCGCACCTGTTCGATGCCTAAATTAAAAGGGCGCGCCTTTATGCGCTCAATCCGACGCTGGGAAACGGCGCATCGCGGGGAATCCCCCGCCAATAACAAGGACGCCAACCATGGCCGACAAACAAACCTCGCTTCAAGACCTGTTCCTCAACGCCCTGCGCCGATCCAAAGCGCCGGTCACTATGTTCCTCGTCAAGGGCGTCAAGCTGCAGGGCATCGTGACCTGGTTTGACAATTTTTCGGTGCTGCTGCGCCGCGATGGCCAATCACAACTGATCTACAAGCACGCGATTTCGACGATCATGCCGTCGGGCCCCGTTGATGTGGAGAGCATCCTTGATGCGGTCGGCGAAGCGCAGAAGAAGCAGCCCTTGCTTCAGGAAATCTTCCTGAACGCGGTGCGCAAATCGGGCGATCCGGTGACGATGTTTCTGGTGAACGGGGTGATGCTGCAGGGCCATATCGCCGCTTTCGACCTGTTCTGCATGCTGCTGCAGCGCGACGGCATGGCGCAGCTTGTCTATAAACATGCGGTGTCGACCATCCAGCCCGCTCACCCGCTGAACCTGGCCGAAGAATCAACCGATTCGATGGACGATTGAGTAGCGGTTTCGAGCGGGACCGGGATGATTTCGCCCGCGGCGCCCGCGCCATTATCGTGCTGCCCGAACAGGGCCTCAACCCGCGTGACAGCGACGCCCGCCTTGCCGAAACGGCAGGGCTGGCGGCCGCGATCGGGCTGGTCGTGGCCGACAAGATCGCTGTGCGCGTTCGCCAGCCTAAACCGGCAACGCTGATCGGCAGCGGCCAGATTGAGGCGATCGCCGCCACTGTCCGCATGGAAGAGGCGGGGTTGGTGGTGTTCGATGCTGCACTGACTCCAGTACAGCAGCGCAATCTGGAAAAGGCGCTGGATGCCAAGGTCATTGATCGGACTGGCCTGATCCTGGAAATCTTCGGCGAACGCGCCGCGACGGCCGAGGGACGCTTGCAGGTTGAGCTGGCCCATCTCGATTACCAGGCCGGCCGCCTCGTACGAAGCTGGACCCATCTTGAGCGCCAACGCGGCGGCTTCGGCTTTCTCGGCGGCCCAGGCGAAACCCAGATCGAGGCGGATCGACGGCTGATCCGCGACCGGATGGCGCGGTTGAAACGCGAGCTGGAGGCGGTGACGCGGACGCGCGGGCTGCACCGCGACCGGCGCCAGCGCGCACCGTGGCCAGTCATCGCGCTGGTTGGCTATACCAACGCCGGAAAATCGACGCTTTTCAATCGGGTAACCGGTTCTGACGTCATGGCGGAAGATTTGCTGTTTGCCACGCTTGATCCCACCCTGCGGCAGATCTCCCTGCCCGGGATCGACAAGGCGATCTTGTCCGACACGGTCGGTTTTGTGTCTGATCTGCCGACCCAATTGGTCGCGGCTTTCAAGGCAACGCTTGAAGAGGTGGTGTCGGCCGATCTGCTGATCCATGTCCGCGATATCGCCCATCCTGACAGTGCGGCGCAGTGTGCTGATGTGGAAAAGGTGCTTCGCGAAATCGGTGTCGCCGAGACGACGCCGCGGTTTGAGGCGTGGAACAAGCTTGATCTTCTGGATGAGACTCAGCGCGCGGATACGATCGGCGATGCGGCGCGACGCGACGACGTCATGCTGATTTCGGCGCTGAGCGGGGAAGGGGTGACCGACCTGCTCACGCAGGTTGCTGCGCGGCTGACCGAGGGGCATCGGCGCTATGCCATTGTACTTGCAGCTGGCGATGGGGCGGGCGCGGCCTGGCTTTATGCGCATGGAGAGGTGCTGAACGCCACCGTCGATGGCGATCAGGCGATGTATGATGTGCGATTAGCACAACGCGATTTTGAACGGTTCAATCAGCGCGGCTTTTGATCGATTGCCATAAGGCTTCCTTGTCGGCGAGCGTCATAGCTTCGAACTCGGTACCTGCTTTGGCTTCCATCGCCTTGAATCGACGTTCGAATTTTGCGTTTCCTTGACGCAAGGCCGCTTCAGCATCGATGCCAAGATGGCGCGCCCAGTTGACGACGGCAAAAAGGAGATCGCCGATCTCTTCGGCCTGATGGTCGGGGCTGGTGGCGGCATCAACCTCGGCCAGTTCCTCGACGACCTTGGCACGGGGGCCACTGGCATCGGGCCAGTCGAAACCCGTGCGCGCGGCGCGCTTTTGCAGTTTTTCGGCGCGCATCAGCGCGGGCAGGCCGAGCGCAACACCATCAAGCGCGCCCGATGCCGCCTTGGCGGCGCGCTCCTCGGCCTTGATTTGTTCCCATGGGCGAGGAGGGGGCGCGTCAGGATCGCCGACTGTTTCGCAAAAGATGTGCGGGTGCCGGCGTTCCATCTTGTCGCAAATCGCGGTGACAACATCGTCCAGCGCGAAATGGCCGGCTTCTTGAGCCATGCGGCTATGAAAGATGACCTGGAGCAGCAGATCGCCGAGTTCATCCTTTAGATCAGCCATGTCATCGCGCTCAATCGCATCAGCGACCTCATGCGCTTCTTCGATCGTATATGGCGCGATTGAGGCGAAATCCTGCGCCAGGTCCCAGCTGCATCCGCCAATCGGATCACGGAGACGGGCCATGATGGTTACCAACCGATCAACCATGAAAGGGCCCTTTCGCCTTGATCGGCACTATCGATCCGATAATAAACATTATGTTAAATAGGAGAAGTGGTGGGATAGGGCTCCAAAACCATCTCATTCCCCTCCACCCGCCAGCTTTTGAGGTTTGACAGAAAGTTCATGCCGATCATGCCGTCGCCAAAGCTCGGTGCAACCGTTAGGGCCAGATCGCGCGCCTTGATCGGTCCGATAGCGATCGACGCGGCCGTCGCCCGATGCGCGGTGATCGTGCCATTGGCGGTATCAACGAGCATGCCGAAATCGTCGTCGACCAGAATGCCCGCCGCTCGTGCCGTTTCAACAGAAATCGCCGTGGTCGTGGCGCCGGTGTCGATCAGCATGCGTTGCCGGTAGCCATTAATCGAAACGGTCGTCCAAAAATGCCCGTCAGGGCCGCGGGGAATCCGAATGCTGTCGCCCGTCACCACCTGATCGCTCAGGCCCAGTGCAGCGGTGATATCCGTCGCGCGGAATCCGCTGCGCTGGAACGCGGTGACTGCCAGCAACGCCAGCGCGAAGATCGCCAGCCAGCCGGCTGCCATTTTCAGGGTGGCACTGATTGGCAATCGCCGTGCCACTAGCGCGGACAGCGGAAAAAGCAGCATCAGCGCGAGCATCACCGCTGAAAAGCCGGTGTCACCATTCATTGGCCTAGCTCCAGCCCGTCATACCCCGGCACCACGCCCTCAGGCAGTTCTGTGCACAACTGGCCATAATCCAGCGTCTGGTCCATGTGAATCAGCGCGGCCTTGCCAGGTTTCAACGCCTCGATCTGGGCGAGCGTATAGGCCAAATGCGGATGGGTCGGATGCGGCGCGCGGCGCAGCGCATCGACCACCCAAATATCGAGGCCGCGATACAAATCGGCCATCGCCGGGGTCACGATATGGAAATCGGTCGCATAGCCGATGGCGATGCCGTCTGCCTCAAAACGCAAGCCTGCACTGGTGATGGTGCCGTGTGGCTGATCAACCACGCTGACGGCAATATCGCCAATTACGATCCGGTCGGGCAGGATTTCCGCTGAAATGGTCGCTGGATAGCCAGCGGCACCGGTGAAGCTATAGCCAAACCGGTCTGTCAGGACGGCCATGGTGGCGGGACGGGCGAGCCCGCGGACGGGCGAACCGCGGGCATGAAATAGCTGGCGGAGATCATCGATGCCGTGGGTGTGGTCGGCATGGTCATGCGTCCAGATCACCGCATCGACTGCTGCCACCCCAGCGGCAAGCAACTGTTCGCGCATGTCGGGGCTGGTATCGATCAAAATGCGTGTGGACGCGGTCTCAACCAGGATTGAGGCCCGGGTTCGGCGGTTTCGCGGTTCGCTGGGGTCACAATTGCCCCAGTCATTGCCGATCCTTGGCACGCCGGAAGATGTGCCGCTGCCAAGGATGCGGACCTTCATGCGGCGGCTTTGGTAAATAATCGGTGAAAATTGGCCGATGTCGCCTCAGCTAGCGTCATGACGTCAATGCCGCGCAACGTGGCCAAAAAGCGTGCGGTATCCGCAACAAAGGCAGGTTCGCCGGTTTTGCCGCGATGCGGGATTGGGGCGAGAAAGGGGGAATCAGTCTCTATCAACAGCCGATCGATCGGCAGCCGCGCGGCGGTTTCCTGCAAATCCCGCGCGTTCTTGAAGGTGACGATCCCTGAAATCGAAATGTAGAAACCAAGCTCAAGCGCGATATCGGCAAAGGCGCCACTGGCAGTGAAACAATGGATCACGCCGGGATAAGCACCCTTCCCCATCTCCTCGCGCAGGATCGCGGCCGTATCCTCTTCGGCATCGCGGGTGTGGACGATGATCGGCAGCTGCGTTTCCCGCGCAGCCGCAATATGCGCGCGAAAGCTGGTCTGCTGGCGCGCCCGGTCGCTATGGTCAAAATAATAATCGAGCCCGCTCTCGCCGATGCCCACAACGCGGGGATGTTGCGCGCGTTCGACCAGCTTGGCGGTATCGATATGCGCGTGGCTATCCGCCTCATGTGGGTGGATGCCGATCGTCGCCCAGATATCGGCCTCACGCTCGGCGATGCTGATCACGTCATCCCATTCGCTTTCGCGGGTTGAGATGGTCAGCATCGTGCTGACCCCGGCGGCGCGCGCACGTTCCAGCACATCCTGCTGTTGTTCAACCAAGCCCTTGTAATTCAAGTGACAATGGCTGTCGATAAAGCTCATTCAGCGTCCTCCGCCGGCAGCTCCAGCCTGGGAAATAGCGGTACAGGCTGATCAAGCTTGAACCCGCCTACAGCGAGCGGCGAATACCAGTGGGCGCCGATCGCTTCGGGCGTCCGCAGCGCTTCGCCGACGCCCATCGCGCCAAGCAACTTGGCCGCGCTCGCCGGGATGACCGGGCTGATCGCGACGGCCAGCTGCGCGATGCATATATACAACGTCGCCAGTACCGTCTCCATCCGCTCAGCGTCGGTCTTGCGCAGCTTCCACGGGGCCTGTTCGTCGATATAGGCGTTGCAGGCGAACACGGCCTGCACCCAGGCCTCGGTTGCTTGCGACAAGGCGAGCTCGTCATAGGCGCTGGGCATGATGTCCCGCACGGTTTTGTCGACCAAGTCGAACAGTGCTGCGTCAGCAGGCGTGTGGCCATGAATGGCAGGGAGATAGGCGTCGCAGTTCTTGAAAATCTGCGACAATGTCCGCTGGGCGAGGTTGCCAAAGCTGTTCGCGAGATCAGCATTTGCCCGTAATACAATAGCTTCGGCTGAATAGCTCCCATCCTGTCCGAAACTAATGTCGCGCAGCAGGAAATAGCGCAGCGCGTCAACCCCAAACGCCTCCGCCAGCGCCAGCGGATCCGCGACATTGCCAGCGGACTTGGACATCTTGCTGCCATCGCGGGCCAACACAAAGCCATGCCCGAACACCGCTTTGGGCAAAGCAACCTTTGCCGACATCAGAAAGGCCGGCCAGTACACGGCGTGGAAACGCACAATATCCTTGCCAATCAGATGCAGGTCGGCTGGCCAATAGTCCGCCAGATCGCCGTCCATTGCCGGATAGCCGATCCCGGTGAGATAATTGGTCAGCGCATCGACCCAGACATACATGACATGCCCCGGGCTGCCCGGCACCGGCACCCCCCAGTCAAAGCTGGTCCGCGATACCGAGAGATCGGAAAGCCCGCCCTCAACAAAGCGCAGCACCTCGTTGCGTCGGCTCTCGGGGCGGATGAAGTCTGGATTGGCCGCATAATGATCGAGCAATGGCTGCTGATATTTTGAGAGGCGGAAGAACCAGGTTTCCTCCGCCGTCCAGTCAACCGGGGTGCCCTGCGGCGAGAGCTTTACGCCCCCTTCCCCCTCGACCAGTTCCTTCTCGTCGTAAAACGCCTCATCGCGGACCGAATACCAGCCTTCGTACCGATCGAGATACAGATCGCCCGCATCGGCCATTGCCTGCCACAGAGCCTGGCTGGCGGCATAATGGTCAGGGTCAGTGGTGCGAATGAAGCGATCGAAGCTGATGTTCAGCTTGGCGGCCATTTCCTGGAAATAGCCCGACATTTCGTCAGCGAGCGCGCGCGTCTCGATACCGCGGTCGCGCGCGGTCTGCACCATTTTCAGGCCATGTTCGTCCGTGCCCGTCTGAAAGCGCACGTCGCGTCCGGCCATGCGCTGAAAACGCGCGATCGTGTCGGCAGCGATCGCTTCATAAGCATGGCCGATATGCGGCCGCCCATTGGGGTAATTAATCGCGGTGGTGATATAAAAGGGGTCGGCCATGCCCGGTCCCTAGAGCATCGCGCCCGCCAATTGAAGCCTAAGCCGTGGCCAGTCGCGCGACCAACCCGGCCATTTCATAAACGGTGGCTTGCTGATCCAGCGAGAGCGCCCGCGCGCTGATCGCCAGCGCCCTGGCGCCGTCATAGGCATCAAGCGCGATCTTCAGCGAATCGCCCTGTCGCGTTGCGCTGGCCTCGGCAATGAAGCTCGGCACACGATCAAGAAAGGCTTCATAGCGTGGCTGGGCGGCTTTTAGCGACAGCGCCTTGGCAAGCTTGGTTCGCTGCGCATTGGAATGATCGCCATTGGCGGCGATCGTCGTCATCACGCTATCAAGCGCGGCCATATCAAGCCCGGCATAGCCCAGCGCGCGCCCTGGCGATCCGTCGCCAGCGCGGACCAGCGCGGCAATTTCGGCAGAATTGGCTTGTGGCAGGGCCGCCTGCAAAACCGTCGTCATCGCTTCATCGTCAAGCGGATTGAAGCGCAATCGGCGACAGCGTGAGCGGATCGTCGGCAATAACCGGCCGGGCGAATGGCTGATCAGCAGGAAGATCGTCCCCGCCGGCGGTTCTTCGAGATTCTTGAGCAAGGCGTTGGACGCGCCAGGGCGTTCAAGGTCATCAACCGAATCGATCAGCACCACGCGGCGCGGCGACATTGACGGGGTCGTCGCGAACAAGGGCTGGAGCGCTCGAACCTGCGCAATCGGGATCGATCGCGCCAGATCCTGCCCGGGCTTGTCCGGGTCCTTCGCCATCCGCACCAATTCGCGGTAATCAGGATGCGAGCCAGCGGCGATAAGCGCGCGGGTGCGGTCATCGTCGGGCACGTCGAAGCCAGGCGGCAGCACGCCCGGCCGAGCGGCTTCCGCCAGCAGGCGCAGCGCCGCCGCGCGGGCAAAGCTGGCCTTGCCGACCCCTTGTGGCCCCGTGAACAGCCAGGCGTGATGCAGCGATCCGCTCGCCATCGCAGAGAGAAAGGCCTCATGCGCGTCTGCGTTGCCAATGGGCAGCGTCATGGCAGCAAGTCGGCAAGCTGGGCATGGATCGCCGCTGCCACAATATCGGCGCTGGCGGAGGCGTCGACCAACCGGCAGCGATCGGGCTCCTGCGCGGCAAAGCGGCGAAAGGCGGCGGCGACATCGGCATGAAAGTCATTGCCGCGCGCTGCAAATCGATCAGCGGCGGCACCGTCGCGGCGGGCGGCGCGGGCGCGGCCTTCTTCGATCGAGACTTCCAGGATCAGCGTGCGGTCGGGCAGCATGCCGCGCGATCCAAAGCCGTGCAGTGCCATCACCGCTGCGTCATCAATCCCGCCAGCGACGCCTTGATAGGCGCGGCTGCTGTCAATGAAGCGATCACAAATCACCCATTGGCCAGCGCCGATCGCCGGACGGATCAGCTTTTCGACATGATCGGCCCGCGCTGCTGCGAACAACAGCGCTTCGCTGTGCGCGCTCCAGCGATTGACCCCGCCCTGCATCAGCAAGGTGCGGATCGCCTCTGCTCCTTCAGTGCCGCCGGGTTCGCGCGTGACGAGCGCGTGGATGCCCCGCGCGGCGAGCAGTTCCGCCAATCGCGCCACTTGGGTCGACTTGCCGGCGCCCTCGCCGCCTTCAAGCGAAATGAAACGGCCCGGGGTGGTCGCTGCGTTCACATCCCGAACAGCGAGAAGAAACCAGCCCAAGCGCGGCCGAAAAAGCCGGCTTCGGCGACATCGTTTTCCGCAACCAGCGGCAGATGCTGCGGGGCCATGCCGGGCGATTTAACCACCAGATCCGCAATATGCTGGCCCTTTTTGAACGGCGCCTTGATCGGCCCTTCATACACGACGCTGAGTTGCAGTTCGGGCACCGCGCCGCCTGGCAGCGTCGCGGTCAGGTCACGCGGGGCGACGAGATTAACACGGCTGGCTGCCCCGCCCTGCACCTCGGCAGTTTCGACAACCCGCCCTGCCTTGACGATCGGCTTGGCCTGCCACGCGCGAAAGCCCCAATCCATGAAGCGCACCGATTCCTCGATCCGCTGGTTGAAACTCGTCAATCCGGCCATCACCATCACGAGGCGGCGGCCATTCTGCTCCGCCGATCCGGTAAAGCCATAGCCTGCTTCCTCGGTATGGCCGGTCTTCAGGCCGTCCGCCCCGGCGACACGTCCCAGCAGCGGATCGCGATTGGCCTGGGTGATGGCAGCACCCGATCCCATCGTCTTGCCCCAGGTGAAATTGGGTTTGGAGTAAAACTCCTTGTAGAGCTTGGGAAATTTCTGGATCGTCGCGGTTGCAAGCTTGGCCAGATCGCGGGCAGTGACATAGGTGACGCCGCCGTCCGGCCAGCCATTCGACGTGCCGAAATGGCTGTTGGTAAGGCCGAGCTTCTTCGCCTGTTCGTTCATCCGTGACACAAACGCCTCTTCGGTCCCGGAAATGCCCTCTGCGAGCACGACGCACGCGTCATTGCCCGACAAGGTGATGATCCCGTAGAGCAGATTGGCGACGCTGACATCTTCATTGACCGACAGGAACATCGTCGATCCAGCGGCCGGCCCATGCCATTTCTTCCAGGTTTCGGGGCGCACGGTGAAGGTCTGGTTGAGCTTCAATTCGCCGCGGCTGATCATGTCGAACGCGACATAGACGGTCATGATCTTGGCCAGCGATGCAGGCGGCATCCGGCGATCAGCGTCCTTGGCATAAAGAATCGCGCCGCTCGACAAGTCCTGCAGATACGCGACGGGGGCAGGCGTGCTGAACGGGGGCTGCGCGGCGAAGACAGGGGTCGCGATCAGCGACGCGGCGAGCAACAGGGCGACGGCAAATTTCTTCATTGGGGTGGTAATGTCCATCAGCTGGAGGAGATTATTCGTGAATGATGCGGGCATCGCCAAACCCACGCTGCACGGCGTCGGCACGCGCGCGATCCGCACTGGCCTGATCGGGAAAGGGCCCGAGCCGAACGCGGTAGAGCCCGCCCCCGGCCATCACTGATCCGGCAAGGCTGTTCGCCAGATCGGATGCGCGCTGGCCGTTGGAAAGAGCGGCGACTTGAACAAAAAAACCGGTGCCTTGGCGGCTGGTGGCTGGTCTTACCGATGGAGCCGCCGCACGGCCCGGGACCGGATAACCGGCACCTGCCCCCAAATTAACGGCAGCATTGGACGCCCTGGGCGGGCGCGGCATCGCGGTGGAAACACTCCGTGGCGGTGCGGGTAAGCGTTTGCGCAGCGCTGCCAATAACACGGCCGGCGCATCGATCCGCGCGCTCGCCGGGCGCCCGTCGCGCAGCGCTTGCTGATCAGCGCCCAGCGGGTTGACCCGCCTGACCCGCACGCCAAGCGCCGCCGCCTCTGGCCGACCCAGCAATTGCAGCGCGCCGGGGGAGAGCGCGATGATCCGGTCTGGCGTTGCGAGGCCTTGCTCGGCAATCACCACCAGGATGGTCTTGCCGCTGTCGATTGCGGTAACCTCTGCAAAGCTGCCAATCGGCAGGGTGGGATGCGCCGCACTGATCGCGCCCGGATTAGCGCCGCCATCATATGGCACTGCATAGCCGATCGCGTCATAGCGTTCGGCGCCAAGCACGGCCTGGGATGTGCCCCGTGGCCCTTCGCCCGCCGGCGGCATGTCGGCCACCTGCGCTGGCGCGGCAGACGCTGCGCCAAAGAGCCCCGTGCTTAGCAGCAATGCGGCGATGCCGCTCTTAATGGTCAACCGCATCGGCCAGCAATCCCACAGACAGCGCATAAAAATTCGAGCAGTTATAATCGAGGATCACCCGGTAATTGCCGGTCAGCAGAAAGCCGCCCTTGCCGGGGCCATCGGGTTCCAGCAGCGTGGCCTGCACTTGATCGCCAGGCCATGGCTTGTCGAGCGGCACCAGGCCCATGGACCGCCATTCGGCCATTGATTTCCATCCGCTATGCCGATCAAACACTCGGCCACAGCGCGGCGAACGCACGCGATTGAGTGCCCGTGAGCGATCAAAGCTTGATGGCACGGCCACGGCGAGCCCCCAGGGCTGGCCAGGTCGCCACCCCGCATCGACAAAATAATTGGCGATCGATGCCAGCGTATCCGCCTCGTTCGTCCAGATATCAGCGCGGCCATCGCCATCGCCGTCCCGCGCAACGCGCATATAGACCGACGGCAGAAATTGCGGGTTGCCGGTTGCCCCGGCCCAGCTGCCCTTCAGCTGTTCGCGCGGCACGCCGCGATCAATCATCTTGAGCGTTGCAATAAATTCGTTCGAGAAAAGCTCGCGCCGCCGCCCTTCATAAGCGAGCGAGGCAAGCGCGCGGGGCAGATCGAAATTGCCGGTAATCGCCCCATAATTGGTTTCATGGCCCCAAATGGCGACCATGATCGATTCGGGGACGCCCGTTTCGCGTTCAATCGCGGCGAGGCGTGGGCGCTGCGCGAGATAGGCCTGGCGCCCCCGGTCGATCCGTGACTGATCGACATGACGCGCTCGATAGGGCGCGAAATCGGGGATCGGCGCATTGGGATCGGCGCCCGGCTGCGCGCGATCCAGTTCAACGACGCGCGGATTATAGGTGAGCGTCGGCAGCACAGCGTCGAGCGTTGCCCGGCTGACGCCGCGCGATTCGGCCTGCGCCGCGAGCGTTTGCAGATAGGCCTGAAAACCCGATTCATCCTGCGCGGTTGCGGTCGTGCCCAGCGCAGCACCAGCCATCACGACAGCAATACCGGTCAAGAGACGCCTGAAGATCATTGCTCTGTTCGCCATCCCTTAGCGTTTGCCACAGCCTCACCGCGACATGAACCCCTAGCAGCAACCCCCTTGCACAAAAGTTCATAGCCGACATATGCGTGCAGCGTGCGGACAGGTGGCCGAGTGGTTTAAGGCAGCGGTCTTGAAAACCGCCGTGGGTGCAAGCTCACCGTGGGTTCGAATCCCACCCTGTCCGCCAAAATTTTGTCCGAGCGCGGTGAAACCGCCAATGGCACCGAGATAAGCACTGCCGAGCGGGAGGATTCAGCAATGGATTCGTTTGATACGATGTTGTCAGGCGGCCATCCCAATTCGCTCGGCCGCACGATAGAGGTCGTGCAAGCTGTGTTTGCCGATCCATCTCGGCTCGATGAACTATTCGAATGCTATAAGAGCGATGATCCCGTCGTTCGTTTGCGCACGTCAAACGCGCTTAAACGCATAGAAGCCGAGCGCCATGACTGGATCGTGCCGTTGCTTGATCGGCTGATTGATGCGGTCGGCGCGCTGGATCAGGCTTCAGCGCAATGGACATTGGCGCAACTTTTTCTGCGCCTTACATCTGACATGTCACCGGCGCAGTATCGCGGCGCGACGAAAATATTGAAGCGCAACCTAGAGCAACATGACGATTGGATCGTGCTCAACGCGACGATGGAGACGCTCTTTCAATGGTCACAGACCGACGATGAGCTAGGATTGTGGCTGAAACCTCATCTTGATCGTATCGTCAAAGACCCGCGCAAATCAGTCGCAGGAAGAGCAAAAAAGCTTTTGGCTTGCTATCCGGATCGGACTTCGGCCCCATAACTCGTCGCCGCAATCGCACAGCAATGTCGTTGCGCCGTCGGTTATGAAAGTGTCCAGCGGTACTATTCCCAAACGCAAATCACTGCCCCCGCGGGGCAATCGCGGCATCAGGAAAAGGGTTTCCAGCACCTGGCCTTCACCTCGGCGTGGGAATCGCAGGCCACGCGGGTCATCGTTGCATCATTTTTCAGCTGGACCATCCAGTCGCCAGAGCCTTCGCAACGGACATTCCAATAGGCTAAACCGTCGCGGCTGCCCAGATAGAATGATTTCTTGACCGCTGTGCACGCCTCGCCCGATCGGGCGATCATCTTGCTGAACCGCGCGGCACGGACATCGCTGGCCAGCGCGGGGAAGTTTTCGGCAAAGCTGTTGCGCGTTGAGATTGGCGCGACCGGTGGTGGCTGCGGGGGAGGATCACGGGTCGGCAGGCTGTCGATCAAGGAGGCAAGGCTAACCGCCACGACGGTGCCAAGGCCAAGAATCATCGCGATTCGGTGAAAGCCGAAGATTGAAAAACTATGGCCGCAGACCCGACAGACCGTCGTCTGATCCGATACATTGTCACGGCATTTTGGACAGCGTTTCATCAGCGCACGCCCGCCTAACTATTGCGGCGGGTGGTTTGATCGAGTTCGATCAGGGCGTTGAACGCTTCTTCCTCAAGCGGCGTCTGGAATTGGCAGCCAGCGGCGAAATCGTCTGACCAGATGATGGAGGCCGCAACCTGCCCGAGCTGCGGCAAGGTCAGCCAGATCATCGATCCGACGCGTAACGTTGAATATGTCTGCAACTTTGCGCCGAAAACCGACAGGTCGACGACCCGGCACAAGGTGCGGTCAAGTCCGCCCCGCCCGATCCGCGCGTCGAGAGACACCGGCGCACGTGGCGTGCGACGGCGTCCATTCGTCTCCGCGGGTTCGAATTCGGCAGTGAACATCAGCGATCCTCATCATCCAGATGAGCAAAGCCTAACCGTTCAGGGCTAACGCGGCGTTAACACGCCCGCCAGCTTACTTCTTGCCGAGCGACAGGCCACCAAAGCGCTTGTTGAAGCGCGCGACCTGACCACCAGCATCCAGCAGCCGCGAATTGCCGCCGGTCCAGGCCGGATGTGCAAGCGGATCGATTTCCAGCGTCATCAGATCGCCTTCTTTGCCCCAGGTGGAGCGGGTCTGATAGCTGGTGCCGTCAGTCATCTGGACGGTGATGAAATGATAATCGGGATGGGTATCTTTTTTCACGGGTATCGGGCCTTTGTCTGTGGCTGGTTACCGACCAGCCGGACGTTTGAAGGGCGCGCGCCTAGCATGGACGGGGCCGACCTGCAATGGACGTTGCGCTAATCGCCTATGGCACAAGGCCAACTAGCGTCGCGCTGTCCTCCCACAAGGCGGCACAGGCAGCATCGTCGCGCGCGAGCGTCGATGGCGTGCGGACGACCGGCCGCCGCCGCGTCATTGACCAATATAGACCACGGCCACCAGCAAAGCCCGAATCCTTTGCCAGAGCCGCCAATGCCCGTCCGGACGCTTTAGCCGTGCTGACATTCTCTCCACGCACCACGATTGGCAGGATCCGGCGGAACAGCCAGCGGATCATTGGCCCATAATCGCGTGCCAGCCCGGTGCCGGGGACAAAGCCCGGGTCGAACGCCAGCACGGTCAGATCGGGTCGGTCACCGCTCCGCCGGGGCAGCTCACGGATCGTCATCAGATTGCAGAGCTTGGAGGTCGAATAAGCGCGCCTGCCTGCCAAGCCGGGGCTTGGGTCTGCTGCTGGGTCGCGATCGGGGAAGGCAAGCCATTCAGCCTTGGCGTGGCGCGGTGGCGGGATGCCAGTGCTGCGGTCGGGATCATGCGTACCACTAGACGTCAGGATGATCCGACCGTTCTTGGCGATATGCGGCAGCAACCGACGCACCAAGAGATAATGGGCGAGATGGTTGACGGCAAAGCAGCGCTCGAACCCCTGCGCACTGCGCTGCGGCGAGACGATTTGAATGCCGGCATTGCCGATCACTGCGTCGATCGGCCCCAGCGCGGCTACATCACTGGCAAATTGGGTGACGCTGTCGAGATTGTCGAGATCCAACGGCAATGCCGTCACGCGACCGATCAGCGCTGCCGGAAGGCTCTCCGGCCGCCTTGCGCCGATGACGAGTGAGACGCCCGGTATGATGATCAGCGCATTTGCAGCCTCCAGCCCGATGCCGCTGGTGGCGCCTGTCATCACAATCCGCATTGCTCGCTCCTGAGTTGGTTAACCAACCAATATCAGCGCGTGGCTCAATCCACAAGCAAATCCAGCCTCATGCGCAATTGCCTAGAGCAAGCGGGGTTCCTGCACCCACATAATCGCCGCTTCTTCCAGTATCTCCGCGGCGGCGGTGATCGGGAATTGCGGATTGTTGATCCACGCCAGCATGATCCCATCGAATGCCGCCTTGAGCGTGGCCGCGAGCGCGCGATCCCGCGTTGTCGCCTCAGTTTCGCCACGCGAAGCGGCAAAGACCAGAGCGACCTCTTCCACCGCCGCCGCGTTGATCGCCTCGATGGATTCGACCAGCGCATGTTGCGTCATCGCCCGCGCGGCCAGCGCCAGCCGCACTTTGAAGAAATCGCGATCGGGCTCGACCGCCTCCCGCGCGGCAGCGAAAAACGCTTCAATCTGTTGGTGTTGCGGGGTTGCTTCCCGTCGCGTCCGATTGCGCTGAAGATAAGCGTCGAGCCCATGCCGCAGTGCCGCCTCGAGCATCTCTTCCTTGCGCGTGAAGTGATAATGGACCAGCCCGGTCGTCACCCCGGCTTCGGCCGCAATCACCTTAACGCTTGCCGCCTCCAGCCCCTCGCGCGCAACCACCCGAAAGGCAGCATCGATCAGCCGGTCGCGCGTTGATGGCATCGGGTCTTTGGAGAGCGTTGGTGTTACCACCCGGTCGGTTTTCCCTCATTCTGCTTGTCGAGCCAGGCCTTTAATGGGGCGAAATAATCGACCATGGCCTGCCCGGACATTTCACGGCTGCCGGTAAAGGCCTGGAGTGCATCGGGCCACGGCTTGGATTGGCCGAGTTCGAGCATGGCATTCAGCCGCGCACCGACTTCTTTATTCCCGAAGAATGAGCAGCGGTGCAGCGGTCCAGTCCACCCAGCCTGTTTGCAGGCCGTGGCGTAGAATTGGAACTGCAGCAACCGCGCGAGGAAGTATCGGGTATAGGGCACGCTGGCCGGCACATGATATTTCGCGCCAGGATCGAACCGAGTGTCGTCGCGGTCGACCGGCGGCACGATGCCCTGATATTGCAGGCGCATGGCATTCCAGGCCGCTTCATAGCCTGTCGGCTTGATCACGCCCGAAAAAACACCCCAGCGCCAGCGATCGATCAGCAAACCGAAGGGCAGGAACGCCACCTTGTCCATTGCCTGCTTCAACAACAGGCCAATGTCCTTATCCTCGCTTGGGACCTTTTCCTTGGCGAGCAGGCCGATATCGACGAGATATTGCGGCGTGATCGACAGCGCGACGAAATCGCCGATCGCCTCATGGAACCCATCATTGGCCCCATTTTTGTAGAGGAACGGCTGCGCCTTATAGGCGCGCTGATAATAATTATGCCCCAATTCGTGATGGATGGTGACGAAATCATCGCCATTCACCTTGGTGCACATCTTGATGCGGATATCGTCGAGATTGTCGAGATCCCAGGCCGAGGCATGGCAGATCACGTCGCGGTCGGCCGGCTTGGTAATCTGCGAGCGGGCCCAGAAGGTGTCGGGCAGCGGCGCAAAACCGAGCGAGGAATAGAACCCCTCCCCCGCCTTGACCATTTTCAGCGGATCATAGCCCTTTTCCTTGAGCAGATCGCCGGTATCAAAGCCCAGGTCACCTGCCCCCTTGGGCGCGACGATGTCATAGATATTGCCCCATTCCTGCGCCCACATATTGCCCAGCAAATCGGCGCGGATCGGTCCAGTCTTGGGTTGCACCGCATCGCCATATTTCGCGTTGAGCTTGGCGCGGGTATAAGCGTGGAGCGCGCGGTAGAGCGGCTCAACCTCGCGCCATAATTTATCAGTCAGCGCGGCGAATTCCTTGGGGCTCATGTCATAGCCCGAGCGCCACATCGCGCCGACATCCGGATAGCCAAGTTCGGTCGCGCCCTGGTTGGCGATCACCACGCTGCGGGCATAATCGTCATGCATTTGCGCGCCGACATTGTCGTGCCAGCTGACCCACATTTCCTTTGTTTTGGCGGGATCGCGCATCGTGCCCATCGCCGCTTCGATATCGCTGCCGTTGATCGGCTTGCCATCAAGCGTGCCCTTGCCCTTGCCATATTGTGAGGACATCCGCGTGACGATCGTCGCCAGTTCATCGGCGGCACCCGGCTTGGTCGGGGCTGGCAGCGTGATCGTGCCGCGCAGCAGATCGAGCTTGCGGATTGTATCGGGCGAGAGGTCCGCCACCTTCTGGAACCGGGCTGCTTCAAGCGCGAGCTTGACCGCGAGTTCGGTGCCCTCGGCCCCGGACTTGGCGGCGAGCGCATCGGTATCGTCGGTGATATAGGTGGCGTTCACCCATTGGATGCGGCTGGCGTCGATCGAATATTCAGCCAGCTGCTTTTCGGCAGCAGCCACAAAGGCATCGGCGTCTGCAGCAGTGAGCGCCACCGTCTTGGTCGCAGCTTCAGCGGCGGGCTTCTTATCCTTGGCGGTTGCCGGGCTGGAGAGCAGCGCGATCGTCAGCGCGATGGCCGACAACGAAACCGATGCGGGGAGGCGGTTCATGGGCATTCCTCTGCTTTTCATTTTAATGGGCCTACAGGACCAGACTGCGCCAATAGGGTCAACCCGCCAAAAAGCGCGCAATTGCCTCACCCAGTTCGGGTTTCACCACCGCGCTCATATGATTGCCGGGCACCTCGACATAACTGGCCTGTGGCAGCGCCCTAGCCAGTGCCTCGGCCGATCCATTGTCGAAATCATCCTTGCCTGACAGCACCAGCACGGGCTGGGTAATGGCAGCCAAATCGGCATCGGTCATGTTGACGAAGGTATCGAGTATATGGATCAACGCCTTGGGGTCGCCATCGCTGGACTTTAAGAAGGCCCTGGCCAACCATTCCGCAGACCCGCTGGCAAAGGCGCCGGGATGGGTGAGAACATGGCGGAAAAAGTCGATGCGCTTTCCGGTCTGCGTGAGCCCCTCATAACCCATGCCAGAAAAAATCACGCGGCGGGGTTTCGCGCCCAGCACCAGCATCCGCCCCGTCGTCCGCCCGCCAAGCGAATAGCCGCCGAGATCATAATCGCTGAGCCCCAGATGCTCGACCAACGCCAGACCGTCTTTTGCCAGCACGTCGAGCGGATAGGCGGACGCCTCGTGCGGCTTGGCGCTGTCGCCATGCGCACGCAGATCGGGCATGATCACGCGAAAGCCGCGCGCGACAATCGCGGCGGCATGGCCGTATTTGATCCAGTTGGTGTTGGCGTCCGAGAACAGCCCATGCAGCAGAAGCAGCGGCCGCCCCTCCCCGATCTCCCGCCAGACAAGATCGGCACCGTCGAACCCAGCAAAGTGGTGGATGGTCGGGTCTGTCATGCCATCAGCTTCATGAACGCGGCGGGGGGCGCATTTTCCTCGAAGCTCGGCACAGCGGGGTCGATCGTCAGCCAGGGCTGTTTGCGCTTGGTCCAGATGTGCATCAGCGGGCTGAGCGTCTCGGCAGCGTCAAGCGTCCCCGCGCGTACTACCGCCATTGCCGGCCACACCGTGTTGGTGTTCCACAGCCGCGTATGGCAGACGCTGCAGACATGCTGGGTCGAAACACCTCCGCTTGGCCTTTCTGCGGCATATTCCACTATTGGTCCGGCGGCGGTGATGGCATCGCTGCGGATCATCGCCTGTTCGGTAAAGGCGCTGCCCGACCAGGTCTGGCAATGCTGGCAATGACAGGCATAGACTGGGGGCATCGTATCAACCGCCAGCGTGTAACGGCACGCGCCACAGCGGCAGCCGCCTCCAATATGCTCCGTTATCATTCCAGTAGCTCCACTTGACGATGATACTGCGACAAGCTGACAACTGTCACGAATTTGTGGTCAGCGGTGAGCAATTTACCCCCGGTTTGCAGCGCAAGCGCCAAATACAAACAATCGTACAGCGCGTGCGATAGCTCGACCGAAAGCTCGATCGCCGACGCTAATAGCGGCGCAGTGGGCGCAAGGTCGGGCATGATCAATGGCAGCGCCGCAAATGCCTCCCGGGCCGTTTCAATCGGCAGCCCCGCGTAGCGCACCTTTTTGGCAAGGGCACTGGCGATTTCTGCTTGGATCCAATCTGGCGCAGTCCGTTCCTGCGCTCGACTGACTCGATCGATCGCGATCGTCGATCCCCCTTCACGCGTCAGCAATTTCATCACGACGCTTGCATCGACGATGAGCATTACTGTGCGTCGCGGTCCTCGCGGATCAGCGCCGTGCTATCGATCAATGCCGCGCTATCCGGTGTCAGTGCATGCAGGTGCGATACCAGCGACCGAAGCTGTTCGGGCGACAATCGCTGCTTGGGCCGACCGCGTTCGATCACATCGCGAAGCTCCGCCTCAAGCGATCGCCCATTGTCGCGCGCCGCCCGCTTGTACGCGGCAACGGTTTCATCTGCCAGATTACGGACAAGAACCTGCTTCATCGCAGCAGTGATAGCAAAATGCTATCGGCCGCTCAAGCCGCCTTCTTCAAATGCCGCCGCCCCAGCAATTCCGCGATCTGCACCGCATTTAGCGCCGCGCCTTTACGGAGGTTATCACTGACGCACCACAGCACCAAGCCATTGTCGACGGTCGGGTCCTCGCGCACGCGGCTGACAAAGGTCGCATAATCGCCGACGCATTCGATCGGGGTCACGTACCCGCCATCCTCGCGCTTATCGACCAGCATTACGCCGGGGGCTTCGCGCAGCAGACTCTGCGCCTTCTTGGCCGAAATCTCGCGCTCAAACTCGATCGTGATCGCTTCGCTATGGCCGACAAACACCGGCACGCGCACGCAGGTCGCCGTGACCTTGATCTTCGGGTCGAGAATCTTCTTGGTTTCGACCACCATTTTCCACTCTTCAGACGTTGATCCGTCGTCGTGGAAATCGCCGATATGCGGGATCACGTTGAACGCGATCTGCTTGGTGAACTTGTGCGCCTCCGCACTGTCGCCAACAAAGATGTTGCGGCTCTGCTCGAACAGCTCGTCCATCCCCATTTTGCCGGCGCCCGACACCGATTGATAGGTCGACACGACGACGCGCTTGATCGTTGCATAATCATGCAGCGGCTTCAGGGCGACGACCATCTGCGCGGTCGAGCAATTGGGGTTGGCGATGATATTCTTGCGCCGGTACCCATCAATATCCTGCGGATTCACCTCTGGCACGATCAGCGGCACATCGGGATCCATCCGGTAGAGCGATGCATTGTCGATGACGGTACACCCGGCCGCGGCAAAGCGTGGTGCGTGCAGCCGCGAGCCTTCGGAGCCGATCGCGAACAACGCCATATCCCAGCCGGTGGGATCAAAATGTTCGAGATTCTGGACCTTGAGCATCCGGCCGCTATCGCCGAAATCAATCTCAATGCCCTGGCTGCGTGACGAGGCGACCGCAGCAACATCGGCCAGCGGGAATTCGCGTTCGGCCAAGATGTTGAGCATTTCACGCCCGACATTGCCTGTCGCGCCGACAACGACAATCCGATATCCCATAATATGCTCCACATGGACTTCACGCGGTCGCATACGCTTCCCGCTGTGTTTGTCCAGCCAGTCAGGCGACTATTGGCGCATGTTCTTGTATCGTTACGGGCAAATCCCCCCGGCGGCGCAGCAGGGGCTGCCAGCGAACATAGGCAAGGCTGCGCCACAGCCATTCAAGTGGTCCGGCCACGAACACCCGCATATAAATGTTTGCGAAAATGAGCTGGCCGATCACGATCGCGGCGGCAATGGCGGACAGCTCTGCCCAACCGAACCTGCCGTACAAGCCCAGGCCGAAGGGCGCGAACAGGACATAAAGCGCCAGGAACTGCTGCATGAAGTAGAGGGAGAAGGCCATCCGCCCCGCTGCCTTGAACGGTGCCAGGATCGCGGTCCCGATCGCTGTTTTCACCGCCAGGTTCACCAGCGCGATATGCCCCAGCGTCATCGCCAGCCGACCAAACTCTTCGGTCATCCAGATCGTCTTGGGGATGGGCGCAAAGGCGAAAATCTCGGTTACCCCGATCACCCGGATCGTCGTGCCGATACCATAGCTGAGCAGCATCATGCCGAGATAGAAAGCGGTGCTGCGCCCCCCCTGCATTATCTGCCATTTCCACAGCGCCACGCCGATCAACATCGCGCAAAAGGCCTCAATGACAAAGGCGACTGTGAAGCCCTTGCCCTGCAATCCAAACCATTCCGACCACATTAGCGAGGCATAGGCGATAAAGCTCGCGCCGGGACGACGTGCCGCATCTTCCTCTTGTGCGGCCTTTTTTTGCGCGTCATTGCCCCGGATGGACTCAAGCTTTGTCTGCCATGTCTTAAGCGTTTCGCGATCCGGGACAGATAGCGGCTGGCCAGCGTGCTGGCGCGCCTGCGCCCTTTCGACCTTGGCGATCATTGCCGTCCGATCAAGATACTCCCCGGCTCCCATCGCCACCGTTGCCAGGGCAAAGCTCATACCGATCACCACCAGCCAATGCGCCGCCAGCTTCCGAAACGGAAAAAGAAATAAGGCGGCAAGCGCATAGATGTGGAGAATGTCTCCGACCCATAACAAACAGAAAACGTCGAACAGCCCAAAAGCCAGCAGCCACAAGTTCCGGCGATAATAAAGATCCGCTATAGCGACGGGCCCATCAGGAAGCATCGCCTTGGTCGTCAGCACCATCATCCCGGCACCAAAGAGCATTTCGAGCAAGCCGCGCTGCGTCCCTTCGGCAAGCACCTCGATGACCGCCCAGGTCCAGCGATCGGCCAATGTCCAGCCAATGGCGCGGATATTTTCCTGCACCAGGATACTGTTCTGTCCCATATATGGGATGTTCATGAAAAAAATGCCGAGAATGGCAATGCCGCGCAGAATATCCAGCACGTCGATCCGCGCTCTGCCGGTCACCGGTGCCAAAGCTGGTGTCGTCATGGTCAAACATCCCCCGGATCAAGAAGCGCTAATCACTGACGCAGGGGCGGTCAATCAAGGCCGCCTCTGCCGATCAGTCATTTCTTTGCCGGCAGGCGCCGATCAAGGAAATCGAGGATCGTCGTCCACAAATGCTCGCTGATGCCCGGGCCGCCGACCCGATGCGTCTGGCCCGGATAGAACATCATTTCGAATGGCCGCGCGCTGCGTTGCATGGCGGCGGCGAAGGCGGTCGAGTTGTCGAACACCACATTGTCGTCCGACATCCCGTGGATCAGCAATAGGGGATCACTGATCTTGGCCGCATCGGCCAGCGCATTCGATACGGCATAGCTCGCCGGGTCCTTGTGCGGATCGCCGAGATACCGTTCGGTATAATGGGTGTCGTACAATTCCCACTTAGTTACCGGTGCGCCCGAAATGCCGGCGGCATAGACGCCCGGATTCGCCTCCAGCATCTTGATCGTCATATAGCCGCCATAGGACCAGCCATAGGTTGCGATCCGGTCTGCATCCACGAAAGGCTGGGCCTTGATGAACTTGGCACCCGCCAGTTGATCGGCAACTTCAACCGTGCCCATCGCGTGATAGATATGGTCTTCGAACGCCTTGCCGCGATTATAGGACCCGCGATTGTCGATCTGGAAATAAACATAGCCCCGATCGACCAGATATTGCGCGAGCGTGCCGTTCCAGCCCCGCGTCACCTGCTGGCCGGTGCCGGGGCCGCCATAATGTTGGAAGAAAACCGGGTATTTCTTGCCCGGCTCAATCACCGGCGTGATCATTTCCCAATAGAGCGTCGTGCCATCATCGGCCTTGATCGTGCCGAACTGGCGCGGGCGATGGCTGGCGAGATAGGGATAATAAGGGTGCCCCTCCTTCACTGGATTTTCGTTGATCCACGCCGTCCGCTTGCCGCTTCTATCGGCGAGATAGATTTGCGCTGGCTGATTGGGATTGGAACGGCTGATGATCAGGCGCGTGGCGGCGGCATCCATCGCCGCGTTATTCCACCAACCGCCCTCAGTCAGCCGTGTAATCGCCTTGGGATTGGCGAGGTCGAGCGTGTAAAGATGCTGTTCGAGCACATCGTCCTTGTTGCCCGTGAAGAATAGCCGCCGCTTTTTTTCATCGACGCCGACCAAATTGGTCACCACCCAATCGCCCTGGGTAAGGGAAGTCCATTTGCCCGCGCGATAGTGATAGAGATGGCCAAAGCCGCTGCGTTCGGATCGCCAGATCAGGCTACCATCGCGCAGGATATGGTAGCTGTCGCTCAAGTTGATCCAGCTGCGCTTGCCCGATTTTTCGGTGAACATCACGGTCGACTTGCCGGTCGTCGGGTCGACGCTGAGCATATCGAGCACGGTCTGGTCGCGATTTTCGCGCTGAACGAGCAGGGTTTTGCCATCGGGCGTCCAGTCGACGCGGGCCAGATAGATATCGGGGTTCTGACCGAGATCGACCTTCACTTGTGCCGATCCATCAGGCTTCATCACATACAGTTCGACCAGCGCATTGGGTGTGCCGGCGGCTGGATAACGCTGATCGAAAACCTTGGTCCCTTCCGCGCCAATCGCTGTACGCGTGACGATGCCAACGGGCGCATCGTCAAATTTTTGCACCGCGATCAACCGGTCGCCGGGCGACCACCAATATCCCGTGCGGCGGTCCATTTCCTCCTGGGCGACGAACTCTGCTTCGCCCCAATGTACCGTGCCCTGGCCGCTGCTTGTCAGCGCTTTTGCCGGGCCGCCGGCCAGCGGCTGAACGTAGAGATTCTGATCGCGCACAAAGCTGACAAAGCCGCCCGCCGGGCTGATTACGGGATTGAGCTCGCCTTGCTTGGTATCGGTCAGCCGCGAAACCTTGCCGTCAAGTGTCGCGATGAACAGGTCACCATCCAGCGGCACCAGGATCGATTTGCTATCCGGGGACCAATCATAAGTGACAATCCCGCGCGACCCGCCGATCCGGGCACGCTCGCGTTGCATCTTTTCTGCTTCGGACAGCTCGGCGCCCGATCCAATTTGCTTGGAATCGACCAGCATCCGCTCCTTGCCTGTCTTGGTATCAAGCGCCCAGAGATCGAAACGTTCCTTTTCTTCGGCGCGTGCACGCAGCGACGTGAGCAGGCTGCCATCGGGCGACAGTCGCAGCGCGCGCGGTTGCGGGCCCGCCAGATCGGGGCTAGCGAAGACGCGCTTTAGGGTCAGCGCGGGTGGGCTTGCCGGCGTGTCAGAAGCCATCGCGATACCCCCCATGGTGGCGAGCAGCATGCCGCCTGCAAATAGCTTCATCATTTCCCTTGTTCGCCGACCCGCCGATTGCCGCAACGATCATCTCCCAATTCCGTTCTCATAGCCCGCCGACCGCGAGCGACGCCGCCTGTATCGCGACGGCGTGCCGGAAGGTAAAGGGCGGAGTGCGGGCCGCTCTGGTCAGGCAGGAATCGGTAACGCCGTCACTGGCCGATGGGTTTGCGGCTCACGCCAAGGGAGCCGATGGCCAGCGATTATCGATCGCCATAGCCATTCGACCGGCGCGATATCAACATAGCGGACATAGAGGTTCGCCCAGATCAGCAGCGCTGCATTGATCGCCAGGGCGAGCAGCATTAGCGGCGCCCAGCTCAATTTGCCGTAAAGGGCGAGACCCCAGGGCGGGAAGATGACCCATAAGGTGATCAGCGTCTGCGCAACATAGACGGACAGGGCCGTTCGTCCTGCCGCTGCAAAGGGGCGCAACAGGCGCTGCCCAAGCGGCGACGTTACCATCACAAGGACGAGGCCGATGTGCCCGATTGTCATCAATAACCGCGCCACTTCCATGGTCGCCCAAAATGTATGCGGGCCATCATCGAACCGCGTCTGCTCCCAGGCCCCGATGGCCCGCAACGTGCCGCCGATCCCATAGCCGATCATCAGCATGCCAAGATAATAGCGCCGCGATCGTAACCCCTGGATAATGCCCATCTTGTAGAGCGCAGCGCCAATCAGCATCGTCCCGGCCGCTTCCCAGATCGACAAGATTTCAAAGAAGCTGGGGAATCGATCCCAGGACACCAGAATTTGGGCCCAAATCCAGCTAAGGCCTGTGCCGGAACGGCCCTTGTCTTCGGCGGCGACCTTGCTTTTGAATTCGGCTTCGCGCTTGGCGCTTTCGGCCTTTGCCTTGATGTGCGCCTTTAGCTTTTTGGTTTCGTCCGCAGTCAGCTTCTGGCCAGCCGATTGCTTTGCTTCAATCGCGACGGTTTGCGCACGCTTTTGCAGCCCCTGATAATAGCCGAAATAGCCCCCCATGGTCAGCTGAATCAGTGCCATGCTGAGGCCGATGGTCAGCAGCCAGCGCGGGCGCAGCCGACGAAACAGCACGGCGACCAGCGCCGCCAGACCATAGCTGTGCAAGATATCGCCAGGCCACAGCAGAATATACATATGCACCACGCCGAACAGGAACAGCACGATATTGCGCACATAATAACGACGCAGCACGGCCCAGCCACTCGCCGCTGTCGCGAACCGATCGGTCAGGATAACCATGCCAACGCCGAACAGCATTTCCAATAGGCAGCGCGCCGTGCCGTTGGCCAGAATTTCGCGGATCCACCACGCTAGCTGGTCAGCGGGTGCCCATCCGAGATGACGGATATCGTCGAACGAGGCGTTGAGTGATTGCCCCATATCGTTGATGTTCATGAAGAGAATGCCCAGGATCGCAACCCCGCGCAGAATGTCCATGATCGCAAGGCGCGGCGCACCGTCGGGCTCGGTTGTCCTGGCGATTGTTGCGTCCGTCATCCCTGCAGCCCCCAATTGACCAGTGCATTATATTACTAATACAGCGGGACAAGCAAGCGCCCACCAAAACGAAAAACGCCGCGACCGATAAAGCCGGGCACGGCGTTTCCATGATGGACAACCGGCTGCTGCCAGACAGCTTATTCGGCGGCGGTGCCGCCCTTGGCTGCGCGTGGATCGCGACGTTCCGCGATGCGCGCACGCTTGCCGCGCAGGCCGCGCAGATAATAGAGCTTGGCGCGCCGGACGACGCCCTTGCGGACGACTTCGATCGAATCAATGTTGGGCGAATAAAGCGGGAAAACGCGCTCCACGCCTTCGCCGAACGAAATCTTGCGCACGGTGAAGTTGCTGCCCATGCCCTTGTTCGACCGCGCGATGCACACGCCTTCGTAATTCTGGACGCGGGTGCGCTCGCCTTCGACGACCTTCACGCCGACCTTCAGCGTGTCGCCGGGGCGGAAATCGGGGATGGACTTGGTTTCGAGAAACTTGGCGATGTTCTCGGCTTCAATCGTCTGGATGAGATTCATCTCATTCTTCCTTCGTCTGTTCGTGCGCGCCAGAGGGAGGATTGACCCGAGCGCCGTCGTGACGCTCCCAAAGATCAGGCCTCCTTAGCCGTGTATCGGTTTCGGCCATCAGCTTTCGCCATGCCGAAATCCTCGCATGATCCCCCGATCGCAGCACTTCGGGGATCGTGCGCCCTTCCCACACCGGTGGTCGGGTATAGTGCGGATATTCGAGCAACCCCGTTTCGAAGCTCTCGTCCACGCCGCTAGAAGCCGCGCCCATTACGCCGGGCAGCAGCCGAATGCAAGCGTCGAGCAGCACCAGCGCCCCCATCTCCCCGCCCGACAGTACATAGTCGCCGATCGAGAGCTGTTCGATGGGGCGCGCATCGAAGATGCGCTCGTCAAAACCCTCGAACCGGCCGCACAGGATAATCGTGCCGGGGCCGCCGGCAAGCGAACGGACGCGGGCCTGTGTCAGCGGTGCCCCGCGCGGCGTCATCGCCAGGATCGGGCGGTCATCGGCCACGCTATCGAGCGCCGCGGCCACGACATCGGCACGCAGCACCATCCCGGCCCCACCCCCCGCCGGGGTATCATCGACGGTCCGGTGCTTGTCGGTCGCAAAGTCGCGGATGTTGACGGCATTGCATGACCACTTCGCCTCGGCGAGCGCGCGCCCTGCGATCGACTGGCCGAGTGGCCCGGGAAACATGTCGGGATAGAGGGTCAGGATCGTGGCGGCGAAAGTGTATGGCCCAGTCATTGCGTCCAGTTCTCGGTCTTTAACGCTGGCACATCGCCAAAATCAGCCTCATTGTTCGTCACGATCGTTGCCCCCAGGCTCAGCGCATGCGCCGCCAATAACCGGTCATGCAGCCGGGAGCGACTAAACCGTAAGCGTCCGAAAATGCGGGCGGCCGCCTCGTCGAACGGTAACAGCGGGATCGCGGCAATGAAGGCGTCGAGCACGTCGCTTGGTGGTGGTTTTCCACAATGCGTTCCCAGCGCCACTTCCGCAAAGCTGATAGCAGATATCGCCACTGTCCCAGCCTCACATCCCGACAAGCGATTATTGAGCACTGGATACCGCCCGACCATCGCATAAACCGCGCAATCTGCGTCGATCAGATAGTGGATCATTCCTCGCCACGCGCCTCTCTCGCCCGCCGCGCTATGGTGCTAGGCCGTTCCTCGAAATCCTCGCGTGGTGGCACCTCCAGCCAAGGGGCCTTTCCCCAGAAGCCACTGATGTCGATCTTGCGCCGGGGTGCCTCGACTGGTTCGACCCGGAATGTCATCGCGGATTCCATCACCATGCGGACCTCGATCCCTTCGGGGATGCCCATGCCCTTGGGCAGGCGCAGCGCGACCGAATTGCCTGACTTGAATGTCTTGCCCTGATATTCGTCGGCCATAGCGCACCTATGTATATACATAATGTATATACCACGCACCCGTCGCTACGTCAATCGACGGTCGCAACGTCGTTAACGTCATTCTTACCAGGCCGCCCTAACACCTTGCTCATGCTCGGGCGTACCTTGTCGCGGATCACCGCAGGATTAGTCATCCTCGCTGCTGCGTGGAGCGCGGCGCCCGCCGATGCACAATCCAGCTTTGCCGACCATACCCAGATGAGTTGGGACGGCGCCCTAACAGGCATTTTCCTGGGGCTGCTGGTCTTTTCGGTGGTCTACAACGCGGCATTTTATTCCGTGCTGCGCGAGCGGTTTCTGGTTTGGCAGAGCTTGCGTGCGCTGATCTATTTCGCGCTGACCGTCGGGTTGTCACCGCTCGATATGGGCTCCGCGCTGGGCACCGACAGTGTCGCGCGGCAAGTTTACATCTGCATTTTGTTCGATCTATCGATCGCTGTCACTGGTCCGTTTATCCGGACCTATATCGAACCCGGCATGCTGTCGGCACGACTATACAAAATGCTGGCCTGGACCGGCCCGCTCATCATGCTCACCACGCCGGCGATGTTGCTGCAATGGCCGCTCTATATGGCGCTGCGCAATGCCGTGCTTTTGGGGACGCTGGGGCTGATGGGTTTCACCCTGACCCAGGCGTGGCGCCGCGGCAGCCGGACGGCACGTTTTCAGGCTGCGGCATGGACAGCCGTAATGGCGGTTTATGGGATAAGCTTGTTTCACGATATCGTCCTTGGCACGCCCTTTCCAATCTTCCTGTTCGCGTTGTTCTGCGCGCTGGGGTTGGAGGTGATGTTGACCGCGCTGGGCATTGCTGATCGCTTTTTGCGGCTGAAGCGCCAACATGACGAGGCGCGCGCAACGGCGAGTGCGCTGCATGTCATCGCCCATAAAGATCCACTTACCGGCCTCAACAATCGACGCGCTATTGAGCGGACATTTGCCGACCGGCGGCCTTATGCCATCGCGATTGTCGATCTCGATTTCTTCAAGGCGGTGAACGACCATCATGGCCATGATGTGGGCGACCGGGTGATCCAGGCGGCCGGCGCGGCGCTTGCCTCGGGCAATGCAGAGGTTGGGCGGATTGGCGGCGAAGAATTCGTGCTGCTGCTCTATGGCAACGCTCAAGAGGTGCAGGACCAAGCCGAACGCCTGCGGCAACGCATCACGCGATATGCGGCCGATCGGGTGCCTGAACTGATCCGACCAGTCACGGCGAGTGTTGGCCTTGTTCTGGTCGGCGAGTCCAGCTTTGGCGTTGCGATGAAGATCGCCGATATCAATCTCTACACGGCAAAGGGCGCGGGCCGAAACCGCCTTGTCATGCCCGCCCCGACCGTCCTCGTCGCTGCAAGGCCGCAGCGCGCAGTCTGATCAGCTACCGCACCCGCCGCAACCACCACCGCCACAGCCCCCTCCGCTGCTGCCGTCGCTCGACCCGCTGTCACTCGCAACCCCGGCGTCTCCGCCGCTCGCCGCGCGCATCCGGTGAAAGTCGGACAGCGCTGAACCTGCCAGCACCGTTGTGCCGAACAGCGCCACCGCGAGCGCCGCCTCACCCGCAGCGGGGGCCCGGCGCAGGCGCTCGAAGCGCTCCCTTGCCGTTGACAGCGCCGCCAGGCCGCCCTTCGTTCGGCGATCAACCGCCAGCAGCCGGATCAGCGCAACGACCAACGTCACGACCAGCAAGGCGGCCAGAAACCCGACCGGCTTGTCGCGCGCTACGCCGATTTGCCACTTGATCGCGCCAAAGCCGATCAGCAGCAGAAAGGGCGCCGCCTGCCATAAGCGCAGCGGCATCATGCCCGCCTTGTCGATCATCAGGCCGGATCGGATCAGCTTCTGCTCGATTGCCGCGGCCGGTGACCGCGCCGCGCGCGCTACCGCCGCCCAAGAGGCGGGCGAAGGTAGCGCCAATATCGCCCGTCCCGCCGGGCGTGCATCGCTGGGTTGCGCGACGATCCTCAATCTATTGCTGCCCTCCATCATCAGCGCCTTTGCCTCTAACAGGCTTGCAACCAGGCTTTCCGCCATGCGCGCCCTGCCCCCGGTCAGATAGGCGAGCGCATCAGGGTCGCTTTCGGGGATTGCACGGCCCTCAGGTCGCATTACGCGAGCGAGGACCAAGCTGGCGGTGATCGCCACTACGAACAGGGCGCCATAGAGCGCCAGAAATGCCCCACCGGGAAGATCGAATACGCCAAATCCGGTCACAAATTCCATGACTTCAGCTCCTCCACCAAAACAGGATCGCAGCGGTCAATCCGGCAAGTGCGAACAGCGACCACCGGCGCAGCGACGTCCTGGAAATGATTAGATAGTCGCGTGGGGTGACCCGCCACGCCTTCGGGTCCTCAACCAGCCGCCGCTGCGCACCGGGCCAGATATCGGCCGGGGGCAAGCCGAAGACCGCTTCATAGGCCTTCAGCGTGGCAGCGTACTGATCGAAAAATCGATGGCGCTCGGCATCACCGCCCGCAGTTGGGCCATGATGGAGCGCGCAGCCCAGGACATCAGGGCAAAAACGCGCCCAATAGTCACGGGTATAGGTAAGGTGCAGGTGCCATGCCTGATCGACGGCGTCGGAGGGGGTAACTTCCTGCCCCGCTGTGACTGCTAAAAAGCAGAAGCGACGATATTCCTCAATGACGCGGTTGGCGTAAGCAACCGTCCAGCCATTCTCACGCGCAAGCCGTTGAGCAAAGCCAAAGGCCGCGTCTGCAGGGCCGATCGAATAACAGGAAATTTTGGACCAAAGCGGGTGATCCAAGGGAGGCGCCGAAGGAACGGACAACTCATGCATCTAAACTCCCACTAACATAGTGGGAGTTAAAGCGCAAGGGGGCGTTAGCCTATATAGCTTGCCGTCATGATCAGCCGGGCGTCATCCCATTCGGGTACCGCCTCCACCCGCATCGGCACCATGAAACGCTTCTTGTCCGGGCGTTCAATTTCCAGCACGTCGCCAGCACCGAAATTGTCGATCGCCACGACGATCCCCACGGCGTCGCCCGTATCGGTCATCACCGGCAGCCCCAGGATATCGGCGTGATAATATTCGCCCTCCGCCAAGGGCGGCAGCGTCGAACGGGGAACGGTGAGTTCGGTGCCGCGCATCGCCTCTGCCGCGTTGCGATCAACAATTTCGGCAAAACGCGCGATCGTGCCATTGCTGCCGACGCGCGCGGATTTCAGCGTGAAAGCGCCTTGGTTGAAACTCTTGTACGGCTTCAGGTCCTCAGCGAAGACCTTCAGCCGCACCTCCCCCGCCACCCCATGCGCGCCGATCACGACGGCCAGGGTAACGGGGCGATCCGTGGGCATTATGCCTCAGCAGGCTTTTCTTCGGTTTCGGCGGCTGCAGGTGCCGCTTCCTCGGCGACCGCTTCTTCAGCGGCTGGCTCTTCGGCGACAACCTCGGGCTCGGGCTCAGGCGCGGGAGCGGCGGCTGCCTCGGCAGCGGCTTCCTCGGCTGCCTTCAGCTTCTCGGCACGCTCTTCAGCGCGTTCGGTGGCCTTTTCGCCGGGCTTGCCCTTGTTGGGGTTGCTGCGGGCCGGACGTTCCTTGACACCCAGTACGTCAAGGAAACGCGCGACGCGATCAGTCGGCTGCGCGCCGACGCTCAGCCAATGCTTGGCGCGGTCGGTGTCGAGCTTGATGCGCTCTGGGCTGTCCTTGGCGAGCAGCGGGTTATAGGTGCCGATCTTCTCAATGAAGCGGCCATCGCGCGGGGACCGGGCATCAGCAACGACAACGCGGTAATAAGGACGCTTCTTGGAGCCGCCACGCGACAAACGAATGCTCAGTGCCATAATCTAGTTCTCTCTTCTTTCTGATCAGATAATTGCTGGCCGAAGCCGTTATTTCTTCTTGTTGATGAAATTTTCGAAACCCGGCGGCAGTTTCGGCATGCCGCCCATGGGCCCATTCAGGGGATTACCGCCGCCCAGGCCGGGCAGGCCACCGCCCGCCTTGCCCATCATGTCGCCAAGCTCGGGGCCACCGATGGCATTGCCGAGGCCACCTAGGCCGCCGCCCATACCGCCCTTGCCGAGCATCGCCATCATGCCCTTCATGCCGCCCATCTTCTTGATCTTCTTCATGGCGGTCGACATTTCCTGATGCATCTTCAGCAGCTTGTTCACGTCCTGCACGGTCGTGCCACTACCCTTGGCAATGCGGATCTTGCGCTTGGCGGAGAGGATTTCAGGTTTGGAGCGCTCCTTCTGCGTCATCGACGTGATCATCGCGTCCATCCGCAGTAGCAGCCGCTCATCAGCGGCACCCGAAGCAACGGCGGCTTGCGCCTTCTTCATGCCGGGGATCATCCCCGCCAGCGCGCCGAGCCCGCCCATCCGCCGCATCTGCGCCAGTTGCGCGCGCAGATCGTCCATATCGAACTGGCCCTTGGCCATCTTGGCGGCCATCCGCTCGGCATCTTCGACCTGGATCGATTCCGCCGCGCGCTCGACGAGGCTGACGACATCGCCCATCCCCAGGATGCGCCCGGCAACCCGGCCGGGATGAAACGCCTCGATCGCGTCCATCTTTTCGCCGGTACCGGCAAACTTGATCGGCTTGCCCGTAACGGCGCGCATCGACAGCGCCGCACCGCCGCGCGCATCGCCATCCATCCGGGTCAGCACCACGCCGGTCAGCGGCACCTGCTCGCTGAAATTCTGCGCGACGTTGACCGCGTCCTGGCCGGTCAGTGCATCGACGACGAGCAGGATTTCATTCGGCGTCGCAATGTCGGCGATCGCCTTCATCTCGTCCATCAACGCCTGGTCGACATGCAACCGGCCCGCCGTGTCGAGCATCAGCACGTCATAGCCCTGCAGCTTCGCCGCTTGCAGTGCCCGCCTTGCAATCTCGACAGGGCGCTGGCCCGCCACGATTGGCAAGGTCGCCACTTCAGCCTGGGTACCAAGCGTCGCCAGCTGCTCCTGCGCAGCGGGGCGATTGACGTCGAGCGACGCCATCAGCACCTTCTTGCCGTCGCGCTTGGTCAGTCGCTTGGCGATCTTGGCGGTCGTGGTCGTCTTGCCTGAGCCCTGCAGACCGACCATCATAATGATCGCCGGCGGGGTCACGTCGAGCGCGAGTTCGCTCTCGTCTGCACCCAGCATCTCGGTCAGCGCATCGTTGACGATCTTGACGACCATCTGCCCCGGCGTCACCGAGCGCAGCACATTCTGGCCGACGGCCTGTTCGGTTACCTTATCAACGAAATCGCGCGCCACCGGCAGCGCGACATCGGCCTCAAGCAGCGCCACGCGCACTTCGCGCATCGCCGCGCGCACGTCCGCCTCGGTCAGCGCACCGCGCCCCCGTAGCCGATCGAACACACCGCCAAGCCGTTCGCTGAGACTGTCGAACATCGTTAGACTCCGTTACTGATCACCCCCCCGCCGGAAACGCAAAAGAAGCTGGCGGACGAAACCTCGTCGGCCAGCTTAGCCCTTGGGCATGCTCTATTTGCGTCCTGGAAGGATGCGATCGAACGCGCCTCTAGCTCAACCGTCATAGTTTCGCAACCATGCGGTTTAAGATCATCTACACGACCATCGGGTACATTCCCGGCCATGAACCGACGGGGGCATGCCCTAATGACGCTGGAAATGGCGGACAACGCCCATAAGCCAAAATCCGCTCGCCGTGACATGACAAGCGGCGCGATCACCGTGGCGGCGATCTTGTTGTTTGTCGGCACGGGCAGTTCTGCGCTGTCGAGCGCGGTCAAATATTACTTCGCCGCCGGTGACCCAACCGACCGGACATTGGTGATTGCGCTGTTGCTGAATGTTGCCCTGATTCTGATCGGGTGGCGGCGTCATAATGAGTTGCGCCGCGAGGTTGAGGTGAGGACTGCCGCCGAAGAACGCGCGCAATTGCTCGCGGCGCGTGATCCGTTGACGGGCTTCCTCAATCGGCGCTCGCTGGCGGAAGAGGGCGCAGCGTTGCTGGTTCAGGCCGAGCGCCGGCAAAAGGCACTGGCGATGCTCATGCTCGATCTCGATCACTTCAAGACAATCAACGATATGCATGGCCACGCTACCGGCGATGGGCTGTTGCGGCTGGTTTCGGAAGAAATTGGCCGGGCGATGCCGTCGGTGGCGTTGATGGGGCGGCTGGGCGGCGATGAATTCGCCTGTGCTTTCCTGTTTGATCCCGCGCACCCCGATACAGTCGAGCGGATCGCCGAACGGCTGGTTTCGCGGGTCGCCCAGCCCTTTGTGTCCGATGGCCTGCAATTACAGATTAGCGCCTCGATCGGCATTGCCCGGACTGATCATGGATGTGCGAGCATCGATGCGCTGATGCGCAGCGCCGATATCGCCATGTATGCCGCCAAAAATGCGGGTCGCAACCGCTTCGCCTGGTTCGACCAATCCATGGAGCGTGAACTCAAGGCGCGCAACGAACTTGAAGTTGGGCTCCGCACGGCGATCCCGCGGCAGGAAATCGTCCCTTATTTCGAACAGCAGATCGACCTAAGCACCGGTCGACTGTTTGGCTTTGAGGTGCTGGCACGCTGGGAACATCCCACACGTGGGCTGATCCCTCCTGAAAAATTCATCTCGATCGCCGAGGATATCGGGATGATCAGCGATTTGTCGCTGTCGGTGATGCGCCAAGCCTGCTTGATCGCGAAAGATTGGGAACAGAGCCTCAGCCTGTCGGTCAATATCTCTCCGCTGCAACTCAAAGACCCTTGGCTGGCGCAGAAGATCGTCAAGGTGCTCACCGAGACAGGCTTTCCAGCGAGCCGCTTGGAACTTGAGATTACCGAGGTTGCGCTGTTCGACAATCTCGCGCTCGCGCAGTCGATCGTCGGCAGTATCAAAAATCAGGGCATCCGCATCGCGCTCGACGATTTCGGCACGGGGTATAGTTCGCTCGCCCATCTGCGCGCCCTGCCTTTTGACCGGATCAAGATCGATCGCAGCTTTGTCGGATCGATTAATGTGAACGCTGAAAGCGCCGCGATCGTCAATGCGATCGTTCGGCTTGGCGAGAGCCTGAACCTGCCGATCACCGCCGAGGGAATCGAGGATGCAGCGATCGAGGATCGGCTTCGCGCAATGGGATGCAGCAAGGGCCAGGGCTATCTTTACGGGCGCCCACTAACGGCTGCAAATGCGCGTCGCTTGCTCGCCGAAAAGCGACTGCTGCGCAACGCGCCTGCAAAGACGCCTGATCTGGATGTCTCCGACGATGAAGCGCGTAAGGCGGGCTAATCGCCTGGGTGCAGTGGACTTCACCGGGAGCGCCCCCTAGATCGGCGGCAATGCCCGCCGTCGCCCCTGCCCCTGTTGCTGCCCGCAGCGTTGATCCGGAAATCATCACGCTTGGCTGCCGGCTGAACCTGGCCGAGAGCGAGACAATCCGCGCCATCACTGCCGGGCGCGACATGGTCGTTATCAACAGTTGTGCCGTGACCCAGCGCGCGGTGCGCGAGACTCGCGCAGCGATCCGCCGCGCTCACCGGGATCGCCCCGAAGCCGCCATTGTCGTGACGGGGTGCGCGGCGCAGATCGATCCGGCGGGCTTCGCTGCTATGCCCGAAGTCTCCCGCGTGATTGGCAATGCCGAAAAGCTTGATCCGGCTGCTTGGAGCGGCACCGCACCTGTGATGGTCAGCGACATCATGGCGGTGCGCACGACCAGCCCGCACCTTGCCGCCAGCTTTGACGCGCATGCCCGCGCTTTTGTTGAGGTGCAAAATGGCTGTGATCATCGCTGCACCTTTTGCATTATCCCGCATGGCCGCGGAAATAGCCGTTCGGTGCCCGCTGGCGCCGTGGTCGATCGTGTCGCGTCGCTGGTCGCCGCTGGCTATCAGGAAATCGTCCTTACCGGGGTGGACTTGACCAGCTATGGCCCCGATCTGCCCGGCAGTCCGACGCTGGCGATGCTGATTGAGCGCATCTTGCGGCACGTGCCGACGCTGCAAAGATTGCGGCTTTCGTCGCTTGATTCGATCGAAATTGATGATCGGCTGTTTGAGCTTGTGACCGGGGAACCACGGATCATGCCGCACCTCCATCTGTCCTTGCAGGCTGGCGACGACATGATCCTGAAACGCATGAAGCGGCGGCATAGTCGCGCTGATTCAGTGCGGATCGTCGAGCGCTTGAAGCGCGCCCGGCCAAGCATTGCAATTGGCGCTGACCTGATCGCTGGATTTCCGACCGAGGATGACGCCATGTTCGCCAACAGCGCGGCGCTGATCGATGATTGCGATATCGTCCACGCGCATATCTTCCCCTATTCGCCCCGTGAGGGCACCCCGGCCGCGCGCATGCCGCAGGTATCGCCCGCGATCCGCAAAGCCCGCGCGGCAGCGTTGCGAGACGCCGCGTCCGCGCGCCGGACGGCGTGGCTGGCTGGCCAAGTTGGCTCGGTCCAGGCAATTCTCGTTGAGCGCCCCGGTGATCGCGGCCACGCACCGAATTTTGCCGAGATCCGTGTTCCGGGTGACCCGGCGCACCCGACGATGGTAGGAGAAATTGTGGCGATGACCATCACTGGCGTCGATGGCACGCGGTTGATCGGGGTGCCGGCATGACCACGGCCTGGCATGAAAAGCTGCTTGGCGGCTTCAAACGCACCTCAGATCGTCTGATCGGTAACCTTGCGGGCCTTGGATCGGCCAGACTCGACACCGATACGCTGGACCAGATTGAGGAGGCGCTGATCGCTTCCGATCTTGGACCGACGACAGCCGCGCGGATCAGGGCGAGGCTCGCCGAAGGCGCTTTCGAGCGCAATATGGAAGAGCTCGGCATCCGGGTGATCGTTGCCGAAGAGATTGAAAAGGTGCTGGCCAAGGTCGCCCGCCCGCTTGAAATCAGCGCTTTCCCGCGTCCCCATGTCATATTGGTGATTGGCGTTAATGGATCGGGCAAGACGACGACGATCGCCAAATTGGCGCATCTGTTTACCGAACAGGATTATGGCGTGATGCTCGCCGCTGGTGACACGTTCCGCGCCGCGGCGATCGGCCAGCTGGCGACCTGGGCCGACCGGATTGGCGTGCCGATTGTGCGCGGACCCGAGGGGGGCGACGCCGCCGGAATCGTCTTTGATGCCGTCAAAAAGGCGACCGCGACCGGGATCGACGCGTTGATCGTGGACACCGCTGGACGCTTGCAGAACAAGCGCGAATTGATGGATGAGCTCGCCAAGATCAAGCGGATGCTGGGCAAGATCGATCCGGCATCGCCGCATGACGTGGTGCTGGTGCTGGATGCTACCACCGGCCAGAACGCCTTATCGCAAATTGAAGTGTTCAAGGAAGTCGCCGGGGTGACCGGGCTGGTCATGACCAAGCTTGATGGCACAGCGCGCGGCGGTGTGCTGGTGGCCGCCGCGGAGCAGTTTGGGCTGCCCATCCATGCCATTGGCGTCGGTGAAGGGGTTGGCGATTTGCGGCCCTTTGATGCGAACGAAGTTGCGCGGATCATCGCAGGCGTGGAAAGGCCCAGAAATGGCTGATCAATCCTCCCCCAAGGCAGCGCCGCCGGGCTTACGCATGGCGATCGATTTCGGGCCGCTGATCGTGTTTTTCGCCGTCAACGGCTTAGTCGGCGGGCCGCAGATTGGCCGGGTCATTACCGCAACGATCGCCTTCATGACGGCAACGGTGATCGCGATGATCATCTCCCGCTGGAAGACCGGCCACATCTCACCGATGCTGTGGATGTCGGGTCTGTTGGTGATGGTCTTTGGTGGCCTGACCATCTATTTTCACGACGAAACCTTCATCAAAATCAAGCCGACGATCATTTATCTGATGTTCGCGAGCGTGCTGATTTTCGGGCTCGTCACGGGTCGCCCGCTGCTGCAATTCGTGCTCGAATCCGCTTATCCTGGGCTCAGCCCAAAGGGCTGGCGCCAGCTGACAATCAACTGGGCGGCATTTTTTATCGTGCAGGCGGTGCTGAACGAAGCCGTCTGGCGCAACACCAGCTGGGATTTCTGGGTCGCCTATAAATTATGGGGTGTGATCCCGATGACGATGCTGTTCGCGATCGCCAATCTGCCGATGCTGATGAAGCACGGCATGCAGATGGACGGCAACGCGCCGCCGATCCCGCCTGAAGGCTAGCGCCTCGCCCGGTGGGGCGAGGCGCTATGCACTCAACCCTGGTCAGCGCGCGAAATGCCCGCGCCGTCCAGATTCTGCGCGGCAAATTCCCAGTTGAGAATCTTGGCCGTCACGGCTTCCAGATACCCCGGCCGGGCATTGCGATAATCGATGTAATAAGCGTGCTCCCACACGTCGATCGTCAGCAGCGGCTTCATGCCATCATAAACGACTGGCGTGTCGGCATCATGCAGCGACGTCACCTTCAGCTTGCCGCCATCGAGCACCAGCCAGCCCCAGCCGCTCGCGAAGTGGTTGGTCGATTCTGCGACCAGTTGCTTTACCAGTTCTTCGGTCGTGCCGAATTCGCTGGTGATCATCTCGGCCAGCTTGCCCGTTGGCGCGGCATAATTTGGCGTCAGCGAATGCCAGAAAAATGTGTGGTTCCAGATCTGCGCCGAATTGTTGAACAGGCCCTTTTCGCCCTTGTCCTTGGCGTGCTTGATCACGTCCGTAAGCTTCGCATTTTCCAGGCCATGCTGCAGCAGCATGCCGTTGGTCTTGTCGACATAGGCCTTGTGGTGCTTGCCATGATGGAAATCGAACGTCTCGGCCGACATCACGGGGGCAAGCGCGTCCTTGGCATAGGGCAGTGCGGGCAATTCGAAAGCCATTGGATAGTCTCCTGTTGGGTGGTGATGCACGCGTCGTGCTCACCGTTGGGAACGCCGTTACGCCCCAATTGGGTCCGCCGCGATCATTGCGCAACCGATTCGTCTTGGGATTTTACGCGGGCAGCAGGTCGTGCCGCCGCAAGGCGTGACGAAGCTGGTCATAACTCAGCCCCAATGCCTCTGCGGTTGCGCGTTGATTGAAGCGATGCTCGGCAAGCGCGCGAGACAGCAAGTCGCGTTCAAACCGCGACACCTGCGATTTGAAATCGGACGGCCCCTCTTCGTCACACACTGCCAATGGCTCGTCGGGATGCGTATCGGCCGACATATCAATCGGGGCCGGATCGGCTTTGGCATGCGCTCCACCCGGCGGGCCAGCGGCGGGCGCATAGGGCGAGGCAAAGGGATCAAACTGGATTTCATCAATCGGCCCATCGCGTTCCCAGCGATAGACCGCCCGGCCCACAACGTTGCGCAATTCGCGCACATTGCCCGGCCAGCTATAGCTGACCAGCGTCTCCATCGCCGCTGGCGTGAAGCCCGGCCAATCCGCCCAGCCCAATTCAGATGCCATGCGTCGCCCGAAATGCTCCGCCAGCACCATCACATCCCCCGCGCGGGCGCGCAGCGGCGGCAGGGTCACCACTTCGAAGGACAGCCGATCGAGCAAATCGGCCCGGAAGTGATGTCGATCGACCTTGTCGGGCAAATGCTCATTGGTCGCGCCGATAATCCTGACGTCCACCCTGATCGGGCGCGATGAACCGATGCGGGTGACCTCGCCATATTCCACCGCACGGAGCAACCGGTCCTGCGCCGCCATCGATAAGGTGCCAAGCTCATCAAGGAATAATGTGCCGCCATGCGCTTCTTCGAAGCGTCCAGCGCGCGTCTTGGTCGCGCCGGTAAACGCGCCGGCCTCATGGCCGAACAGTTCTGCTTCGATCAGCGTTTCGGGCAGTGCAGCGCAGTTCATGATGACGAGCGGCTGATCCCAGCGTGGGCTCAGCCGGTGGAGGCGCTCGGCAACCAGTTCCTTGCCGGTCCCGCGCTCGCCGATCACCAACACGGGGCGATCAAGGGCGGCGGCCCGGCTGGCGCGCTCCAGCACGTCCAGGAAGACGCCTGACTGACCGATGACCTGGGTTGTGCGATCCATGCCGATTACTTGGCGTAAAATCCCAAACTTTGGCAAGGTGAAATTGGCAAGATCTGACAGCCTAGGTTCATTAATGGCGCAAATCCGCCATTTTCAAAATTGGCACGCTTCCTGCTGAGCTGTTGGTATCTGCCGATTGGGCAGCACGAAACACTTAAGGCTCAGGAAGAAACGCCATGAATACCGGTTACAACGCAACCAGCCCCGTTCGCACGATCACCGCCATCGCCTTTGCGATGCTGTTCAGCGCCACCTGCGTGATGGGCGCGATTGCGCCAGCCGCGCTTCAGTCCGCCCAGACGGCGCATCTGATCAACGACGTTCCCGTCGCCTAACCCCGCAGGCGACGCCCCTGGCCGGGGTGCAGCTCCCCCTGAAGCACCCCGGCCGCTCTCTCTTTCGATCTTCCCGTATTTAGTCAGGAGTTCCCCGATGGGCATTTTTTCGCGAACCCGAGACATCATCGCCGCCAACGTCACCGACTTGCTCGACAAGGCTGAAGACCCGGCCAAGATGATCCGCATGATCATCCTCGAAATGGAAGAAACGCTGGTCGAGGTTCGCGCGTCCGCTGCGCGCACGATTGCGGATCAAAAGGAAATGCGTCGGCACATCGCCAAGCTGGAAAAGCTGCAGGACAGCTGGACCGAAAAGGCCGAACTGGCGCTGTCGAAGGATCGCGAAGACCTGGCCAAGGCAGCCCTGGTGGAACGCCAGAAGGCGGTCGACATGGCTGATCAGCTTGGTGCCGAAATCGGCGTGCTCGACGATACGCTGCGCAGTGCTGAAGAAGACATCACCAAGCTGCAGAACAAGCTGCGCGAGGCCCGCACCCGCCAGAACTCGATCACGACGCGGCTCGAATCCGCGCATAACCGGGTGAAGATGCGCGAGGCTTATGCCGGCCCCAAGGTGCAGGACGCGTTTTCGCGCTTCGAAATTATGGAGCGTCGTGTCGATTTCGCCGAAGGCCGCGCCGATGCACTCAGCCTGGGCGCACCGCCCAAGACGCTTGAGGAAGAGATCGCCGAGCTGCGGTCAAGCGAAAAGGTCGATGCCGATCTTGCCGCGCTGAAGGCCCGTATCGGCAAGGCGAACTGAGATGGAAGAATTCATGACGATCGCCATCGTCCTGAGCATCCTGTTCATCGGGCTGCCCTGGCTGGTGCTTCATTACATCACGCAGTGGAAGAAAACCTCGTCGCTGACGGGTGAGGACGAAAAGCTGCTCGACGAGCTGCATTACACGGCCCGTCGTTTGGAAGACCGGCTCAACACGATCGAACGCATCATCGCCGCCGATCACCCCGAGTGGAAACTGGGCAGCAACAGCACGCCCGAAGCCCTCGACTACGACATCACCAGGAGGAATTGAGATGAGCGCCAGCCGCACCAAATTCTATCTCGACAAGCAGAACAGCAAATGGCTGGGCGTTTGTGCCGGGATTGCCGACTATACCGGCGTCGAAGTCATCTGGGTCCGTGTCGGCACGGTGATCTTGACGTTGGCCGGGGGCTTCCCCTGGACGCTGATCGCCTATTGGATGATCGCCTGGATGGCGAGTGCGAAGCCAAATGGCTTGTACGAGACGCTCGAGGATCAGAAATTCTGGCAGGGCGTCCGCTCCAACCCGGCACGCACCACCCGCGACGTTCGTTCCAAATTCCGCGATATCGATCGTCGGCTCGCTGACATCGAAACTGCCTATACCAGCCGCAATACGCGACTTGCCGACGAAATCGACAGCCTGCGCTGATCCGGTTCGGGGTAAGGGAGGGAGTTTATTTCAATGAGTAACACGCAAACATTCATCGTCGTCATCGTGCTGATGTCGACGGTGGGCTGGGTCATCACGACCTGGATCCGGGCAAAGCACGGCTATCCTCTGGATAGTGAATTCGGCGGCAAGGTGATCCGCGACCTGGATGATCCCGAAGCTGAGCGCGCCATCAACCTGCTCTCGAACGAGAACCAGCGTCTGACCGGCCAGATCGGCCGACTGGAAGAGCGGATCGCCGTGCTCGAGCGGATCGCCACCGATCCCGCCGAGCGGGTTGCCCGCGACATTGACGCGCTACGCTAAGGGGGAAATATCACATGGACTCGATCGAAACGCTGATGCGCGTCGCGCCACTGATCGTTACCGTCACGATGATCGGCACGGTCGGCTGGATGTTCACCACTTGGCTGCGGATCAAGAACGGATACCCGCTCGATGGTCATTGGGGGCAGGCACTTTATCCAAAGAGCGATCAGGAATCGGTCGAACGGATCAAGCTCCTAAGCCAGGAAAACGCCCAGCTGCGCGCGGAACTTGGATCAATCAAGGATCGGCTCGCCAATGTCGAACGGATCGTCACCGACGGTTCACACAGTCTCCACGCAGAGATTGAAGCATTGCGCATCAAGCCGAATTGAGGATCGCATCATGAACTACGGCAGTCTAGTTTACCTCTTTGCCCTGCTGATCCCAATCGTTGCAATTGTCGCCAAGCAGATCGTCCAACCTTGGCTGCGCCTTCGTGAAAAGCAGATCGAAACTGAAGCCAGCATGATCGCCGAAAAGGCAGCGCAATATGCGGCGCAGACCGAACGCCTGGAACAAAGGGTTCGCGTTCTGGAACGGATCACCACCGATCGCGGCATCGATATCGCGGACGAGATCGAAAAGCTGCGTGATCCGAAACCGTTGAATTAAAAAGAAAATATAGCTTGGAGTGAATCCGATGAGTTTTTGGTCAGCCGTTGTTTTGATGGTCCTTATCGTGGCTGGTGCCCGCGTGTTGCGTGCCCGATATGAAGCGCAGGGCGCCAGCCCATCGCTTGCCAGGGACCCCGATGCGCGCCGCCTGCGTGATGATGTTCAGGCTCTCAAAGATCGGATCGCGGTGCTCGAACGGCTCGCGACTGAAGACACCAACGCCATCCGCCTCGATCTGGAGATCGAGAAGCTGCGCGACATTCGCTAGGAGGATCTGTGATGATCGACCCCACATTATCCGTGACGCTGGCCATTGCGAGCCTGGCCGGGCTGGCCATGGTGACCTTTGCTGGCCTGGCTGGCTGGCGCGGCTGGCTATCGCTTAAGCAGCAAGAGCTGGTTCGCACCCATCCCGAACCGATGCCGGCAATGCAAGGCGCCAGCGCCAGCGCCCGGATCGAGATTGCCGATTTGAAGGAACGAATCCGCAAGTTGGAAGCCATTGCTGCCGGGGTGGACCTCTAAGGTCCATCCCGCTAGCGGGACAAGCATGACCAGCCTGTCCGACATTCACGACGAATATGATTTCCTTGATGCGGATGATCGTTACCGCCTGTTGATCGATCTCGGCCGCGCCTTGGAGCCCATGCCCGATGCGCTGAAGGCCGATACAACCTTGGTCCGCGGATGTTCGGCCTCGGTCTGGGTCTATCCCACCCGACGCGAGGATGGCGCGCTGCATTTTCTGGCCGACAGCAATGCCGCAATCACCAAAGGCATCATCGCGCTGGTGCTGCTGACGGTCCAGGATCAGCTGCCTGCTACAATTGCTGAGACCGATATCGAAGCGAGCCTTGCCCCGTTCGATCTCAAGAACCAGCTCAGTTCAAACCGGACCCAGGGCATCCCCAACATGATTGCGCTGATCCGCGAAACAGCGGCGCGCTACATATGAAGAGCGCTTGATCCGCTCAATTGGCTGACTTTGCCCTTATTGTGCATTAGCGACCCAGCGTGCAGGCAGCCCGCCATCTGATCCGCAACCAAGCCCGACAGGCCCTGCCAATGGGCGTTTCTGGAAGCTGACCAGCGAGGCGCAAAACCGGTCCGTCATCCGTACGGTGCGCTATGACGCCAACAGCGGCGCGGTGATTGATCGCCGGGGCTTTGCCGACAAGCATGTGATCGATCGCATCATCAGTTACGGCATTGCCTGGCACGAAGGGCAGTTATTTGGCTGGATCAACCAGGCAATCGGTGTGATCACCGCCGCCATGCTGATGCTGCTGGCGGCCAGCGGTACGATCATGTGGTGGCGGAAACGGCCAAGCGGAACGTTGGGGGCGCCGCCTGCCCTTCGCGAACCGCAGGCGCGGATCATTACCGCGTTATTGGTTGTGTTGGCGATCCTCCTGCCCGTGCTCGGCCTGTCGTTGCTGCTGTTCTGGCTGGTCGATCAGGGCATTCGTGTCCTGCTGCCCGGCATGGCAGAGCGGCTAGGGCGAGCCTAGGCACGAAGGCCGATCTCGCGCGCCAGCGCGTCGAGATCGGCCCCAGGCCGCACCAGCCGCCATTCGCCCGGCTGACTTGCATCAACGACCGTCACTGCCCCGCGCGGACAAACCCCCAGGCATTTCACCTCGACAATGCCGACCGGCGCCTTGCGGAAGCGTTTTATTCCCAGATGTTTGCGCAGCGCCTTGGCCAGTGATTTTTTGCCATTGCGGCCAAAGCCACCGCCCAGCCGCTTTGAACATTTTGCACAGATCAGGACGGCATTTTCCCAATCAGCCTTGATCAGGGCCTTCACTCAGGCCGCCATTGCCGATTCTCTTCAGCTACGCGCAGCACGTCATAAGCCGCCTGGATCGCCTGAAAGCGGGCGGCGGCGTCCTTGTCGCCTGGGCGAACATCGGGGTGATTAGCCTTGGCCATCTTGCGCCAGGCGACCCGCACCGCTTCAAAGTCGGCATCGGGTTCAAGTTCAAACAAGTCGAGCGCGCGCATTTCGTCCCGCGACCGCGATCCATCGCCCGGCCCTGCCCAGCCATTATGGCGCGATTCGGTGTAGCCAGAGGTGTCGCGATTTTCCTCTGCTTCGCGCGCCGCCGCTTCCTCTGCCGTTAATCCTTCGAAATAATTCCAGCCACGATTATATTCGCCGGCATGGACCTGGCAGAAATACCAGCGTTCGGGGCTGTTGGGCGATTTGGGCGCCGGACAATTGCCGGGCTCCGCACAGCCGTGACGATCGCATAGCCGCACCTGCGTCGCCTCGCGGCCACTGCCATAGCCGCGCCAGCGCGGGAAACCCCAGTCAACGGATCGAGTGCTGCGTGCCATGGTTTTGCCCTTACGCAACAATCACGAGAATTGCCATCAGTGTCCGTACGTTCCGGTCGTAGCACCGCTGCCGGGATAAAATTGGTGGCAATCCAGCAATGATTCAACACATTTTCAGGGGTTCCGCCGATGCTCAAGCGCCTACATAGAAATAGCTGGTCTTAGGCTATGATCACCGATCCTTGATGACGTGGGAGTCCAATGAACAAACCTCAATCGCTCTTGAGCAATTGGCTGGCCGATTTGCCGGCCTCGATCGTTGTTGCGCTCGTCGCATTGCCGCTATGCCTTGGCATCGCGCTCGCTTCCGGCGCACCGCTTTTTTCAGGGCTTATCGCGGGCATCGTTGGCGGCATCGTCGTTGGGTTGGTGTCGCGCTCGCCATTATCGGTTAGCGGGCCCGCCGCCGGTCTGACCGTCATTGTGCTGGACGCGATCCAGAGCCTACCGAGCTACCAGGTCTTTCTTGCTGCGGTTGTCATTGCGGGCATCATTCAGATCGTTTTTTCCGTTTCGCGTGCCGGCTTGCTCAGCGAATTTGTGCCATCATCGGTGATTACCGGCATGCTCGCCGCAATCGGGCTGATCCTGATCCTGAAGCAAGTCCCCTATGCCGTTGGCTATGAGAAGGATTTTGAGGGCAGCGAGAATTTCCTCAATGCCGATGGCGGCAATACGCTAACGACCTTTTGGGCTGGCCTGACCGAGAGCCTGACGCCAGGTGCCGCGATCATCGGGATCAGTTGCACGGCGTTCTTGTTCCTTTGGGACAAGATCAAACCAAAAAAAGGTCCTTTGAAGTTGCTGCCGGGCCCCCTGGTCGTTGTCGTGATGGGGGTGGTCGGCAATGCCCTTTTCGCGGTGTTCCGGCCTGAATGGGCGCTGGGACCCAAGCATCTCGTGCAAGTGCCAATTGCTGACGGCTTTGATGGTTTTGTCGGCCTGTTCACCTTCCCGGATTTCTCGGCGATCGGCACGGGCATTTTGTGGACCACGGCATTGACGCTGGCGATCGTCGCCAGCCTCGAATCGCTGCTCAGCGTGAAGGCGGTCGATGAAATCGATCCGCGCCGCCGCACCACCAACAAGAATTGGGAACTGCTCGCGCAGGGGAGCGGCAATATCGTTTCGGGCCTGATTGGCGGCTTGCCGGTTACATCGGTCATCGTGCGATCGTCGGCCAACGTCATGGCGGGTGCGGAAAGCAAAGCATCGGCAGTCATGCACGGCGTTTGGTTGTTGCTGTCGGTTGCGCTGATCCCGGTTATTCTGAACTTGATTCCGTTGTCCGCGTTGGCGGCTGTGCTGATTGCGACCGGCTATAAGCTGACCAACCCGGCGCTGTTCATCGAACGCTACCGGCAGGGTCTGACTCAGTTTATTCCGTTTGTTGTAACGATTGGGGCGATTTTGTTCACCGATCTGCTGATTGGCATTCTGGTTGGCCTGACGGTGGGCTTCGCTTTCGTCATCGCGCGCAACTTCCGGCCCGCGATCACCTTTGCCGTGGATGGCGAGGATTGCCTGCTGCGCGCGCGGCGCAACCTCTACTTCATTCATAAATATGAATTGCAGCAGGCGCTTAACAAAGTTCCTGACAATTCTATTCTGGTGATCGATCTGTCGTCAACCAGTTATGTCGATCTCGACAATATCGACGTGATCAACGCCTTCATCAAAAGCGCTGCATTCCGGAAGATCGATGTGCATGTCCGCGGCGATGTCGCTGAACGGACCGCGCCAAAGATCAACGCGCCATCCTATGGGGTCCGTTTCGCATGAGACATTACAAGCAGCTGCTGCTCGCCAACAAGGCATGGGCCAAGGAACTGACCGACGAGAACCCGGAGTTCTTCAAGCGTCAAATCGCCGGACAAAAGCCCGATTTTCTGTGGATTGGCTGTTCGGATAGCCGCGTCAGCCCCGAACAAATGACGATGACGCCGCCGGGTGGCATGTTCATTCACCGCAACGTTGCCAATCTGGTGAATGAAGACGATCTCAACCTGATGTCGGTGCTGCAATATGCCACCGATGTTCTGCAGGTGCGCCATATCATGGTCTGCGGCCATTATGGCTGCGGCGGGCTTCAGGCCACGCTGGCGGGGGGCACCAGCGGCGCGGTAGATTCTTGGCTGACCAACGCGCGCGCCGTGCTCCATGCGCATGAGCATGAGGTGACGAGCCAGCCCGATGATGAAACCCGGGTTAATCGCCTGGTCGAGGTGAATGTGCGCGATCAGCTGATCAAGCTCGCCCGCACCAAGCTGATTCAGGCCGCCTGGGCCCGCAAACAGGAGGTGTTCCTGCACGGCTGGGTCTATGACATTCGCGACGGGCACATCAAACCGCTGCTGGAAATCGACGCTTCGACGCCGCTCGATGCCATTGGACAGCCTGACAAGGTGCTGCATGCCAGTCCGGATGCACCAAGCTGACGAGCGAGGCACCGCCGGTGCAGAAAAATGCCAGAGGGTCTGTAAGCCGGGTTCTGTCCACTCCCTGACAGGGAGATAGGCGACCATTCCTCTAGGCCCCGAATTGCTTCGGGGCTCAAGCAACCAACCCGGGTAGCGGGCCGGAACATGCCCTGAGATTACTCTCGCGCCACCCCTATTCGGTCTTGCTCCCGGTGGGGTTTGCCATGCCGCTTCTGTTACCAGTCGCGCGGTGCGCTCTTACCGCACCCTTTCACCCTTGCCTGTGTCCCTTAAAGGACCATCGGCGGTTTGCTCTCTGTGGCACTTTCCCTAAGGTCACCCTCGCCGGACATTATCCGGCACCGTCGTTTCCGTGGAGCCCGGACTTTCCTCGCGCGCCCTAAAGCACCCGCGGCCGCCCGACCCTCTGGCACGATCAGCCTTAGTCGTCCCCTTGCGGCTTTGGCAACAGCAGCGCGAGTAGGATCATCCGGCATTCGGCATCGACTTCGCCGTCGATCATCTCAGGACGAAAACGCCGTTGAAAGGCCATGATCGCGGCCATCGGATCAGTCACGTCATAGCCGAAGCGCTCAAGCGCGAGCAGAAAGCCCGCCTGAGTCCAGTTCGGGTCCATCAGATTCTTGGTCGGCCGCGGCAGGGAAAGGCGCAGCCGGGCCAGCTTGCTCCAGGGGAACAGCTCGCCAGGATCGCGCTTGCGCTGTGGGGCGATATCGGAATGGCCGACGATATTGCCGCGCGTGATCTGATAGCGATCCTTGATCTGCATCACCAGCTGGACAACCGACGCAATCTGTTCGTCGGGAAAGGGGCGATAGCCAAATTCATGGCCGGGATTGACGATCTCGATGCCAACCGACGCGCTGTTGATGTCAGATGGAATATCGCGCCAGCTCGCCAAACCGGCGTGCCAGGCGCGTTTATCCTCTGGCACCAGCCGCAGCACGGTGCCGTCCTCTGCAACAACATAATGCGCCGAAACCCGGTTTGCTGACTCTGGATCGCGAAGCCGGGCGATGGCGGAATCAGCATCCTGCATCCCGGTATAATGCAGGACGATCATCGATATTGGTCGGGCGCGCTCATCGAAATTCGGCGAAGCGGCGTCGATAATGTTCATGACGATGCCGCTTGCGCAGTGCGCACCGTTACGATCGCTACGCCCAGCATGGCCATTGCGCCTCCGACAAGCATGATCGCCGTTACCGGCGTGTTGAAATACCAAGAAGCGGTAAAGACTGAAATCACCGGGGCCGCAAGCGTCAGCGGTGTCACCACGCCAATAGAGTGCCGCTGGAGCAGCCAAGCCATTGACCCCTGCCCCAACACCGTTGACCCAATTGCCGAAAACGAAACCAGCACCACTGTGTGCAATGGCAAATCGGGCAACGCCGCCATCGCTGTCGGCTCCCGCCACCAGGCGACTGCGCCCAATATCACCGTGCCCCACAAGCCGATCCACGCATAGATCGTCAGCACCCGAACGCCGATCAATAACCGTTGGATAAGCGAACAAATTGCCCAGATCAGGGCAGCAAGCGCGGTTAGCGCAAGGCCCAACCCCTCGCCCGCCGCCGCAGGATCGAACACGAGTATCATCACGCCAAGGAGCGAAAGCGAGATGCCAATGATGCGCGGCGCGTGGATGCGTTCGTGAAAGACCATAATCGTCAGCAACAGCGAAAAGGGCACGCCAAGCTGCCCGGCAATTGCCAGCGCACCAACATTGGTCGCCACTGATAGCGAGAGATTTGTAGCGATGTAAAAAGCACCGCCCGAAAGCACCCCAAGCGCGGTCAATTCGCGCATCTTGCCCGGCACAATCCGCAGCGCCGACGCACAGACCAGCAGCACAATCGCTTGGCGGAGAAAGGCGGCGGTAAGTGGGGATATGGCGTCGACCGAGACCTTCACGACGATCAGGTTCAGGCCCCACAAGATATTCATCGCGATGACGACGAACAAATCACGCGGGCCAAACGCCTGTTTTCTGAGGGGCGTCACCAGTTCCATCAACCCCGCTTGGCGCGGTGCCTGCACAAAGTAAACGCTCGTCTGATCAGGCGGCCACCAAACCGAGCTCGTGCATGGATTGGGCGCCGCGCTCGTACAGGCCGCGGAAGCGCGGGCTCGGGGAAAAGGCCTCTGTCTGGCCGATCACCGTTTCGCCTGCACCAAGCACCAACAGGCCACCTGGACGCACCACTTGGGCCAGCAGATCAAAAACGCGCTTGCGCAGCACCGGGGAGAGATACAGCATGACATTGCGGCACAAGACGATATCAAAATAGCCGACCGGTGCGGGATCGCCGACCAGATTGTGGCGCCGAAAATTGATTTTGCGGACCAGACTGGACTGCGCAATCCAGTCCGACCCCGATGCCTCAAACCATTTGATCATCTGGCGGACCGGCAAGCCGCGCTGAATCTCGAACTGGGAATAGCGGGCGGCACGGGCACGCGTGATCGCGGCGTCGGAAACGTCTGTCGCCAATATTTCCGGCTCTACTTTGCCTGTGGTTTCGAACCGATCAGCGAACAGCATCGCCAGTGACAAGGGCTCCTGCCCAGTCGAACAGGCGGCAGACCAAATGCGCGGGCGACGATCACACTCCTGTTGGCGTTGGTCAATCGCTGTCACCACCATGTCGAGCACGCCGGAATCCCGAAAGAACGAGCTTTCCTGGTTCAGCAGGGCATCGACAATCTGATCGGCAATCACCCCAGTCTGATCATCGAACAACTCGGCCACCAGCTGGTCAAGGCAATCATGCCCGCGCACGCGCAGAACGGGTTTCAGCGCGGTTTCAATCCGCCAGGTGCGATTGGCCGCGATCTGTTGACCTGTCCGGGCTTCAAGCAGGCTGGCAACGACCGCCATCGCGCCAGTTTGGGCCGTTGGCTGGCGGTTGATCATCACCGTGCCGGCCGACGTTGTTCGGTGATCAGCCGTCCGATCGCCTGGGGCGTCATGATTGCGTCGGCCAATCCAGCATTGGCGATCATGCCGGGCATCCCCCACACGACCGAACTAGCCTGATCCTGGACGATGACGCTGCCCCCGGCTGCACTCACCGCTCGCGCGCCTTCAGAACCATCGCGGCCCATCCCACTCAGCACAATCGCAAGCGCGCGCGCGCCATAGATTTTGGCAATGCTTTCGAGCATCGGGTCTACGGATGGCATGCACCCACTGACCGCGCGCTCGGTCGTTAGCCGCAAAGCAACCCCGTCGCCAAAGCTAACGCAGCGCAAATGGGCCTCACCGGGGGCGATAATAATTCGTCCCGGCTGGATCCGCATATGATCAGTGGCAACGACGCAGGGGCGGCTTCCCAAAACCGCAAGCTGCGCGGCGAAATAGGGCATGAAAGATGGCGGCAGATGTTGCGTAATCAGGATCGGCAACTGGCATGATGCAGGAATAGCCCGCAGCATCAGGCTTAGGGCATGGATGCCGCCGGTGGAGGCACCAATCGCGACAATATCATAGTCATCGCCCAGAGCGACCGGTGGCGGCAGTGCCTGCAAATTGGCGACGCGCGCACGCCCTTGAACCAAGCGGTGCAGCTTTTCCTCAAGGATGTCGCCGAACTTGCCGACCAGATTGCCGATACCGGGTTTGACCAGCGTATCTGCGGCACCCAGCGTCAACGCCTGAATGGAAGCGGCAGCACCCTCAGCACAGGAGGAAGAGACAATCAGCACATGCGCGTTTTGCCCAGCGGCGATAATGTCGGGCAATGCTGTCAGGCCATCGACACCGGGCATTTCGATATCGAGCAGAATGATATCGACCCGATGTTGCCGCAAAAACGCCAGGGCAGCCTGCGCATCGGCAACCGCGCCAGCGACCATGAAATGACCGGTGGAATCGATCATCCGACCAATCACCGCCCGCGCGACCACTGAATCGTCAACGATCAGAATGCGGGTCGGCGGCGCGTCAGGTGGCGACGTCGATAAGGCTAAAGGGGTGTTCTTCACCGGGCTAACTCAGTTCAAGCCACGCCGACGATTTGCAATTTGCTTTCCAGCGTTTCCCGATCAAACGGCTTCATGACATATTCGTCTGCGCCAGCTTCGATCGCCGCGCGAATATAGGCCATGCCATTTTCAGTGGTGCAGAACACTACTTTGGGTCGGTGCGAGACCGCGCTTTCGCGAAGCGCGCGCAAGAAATCCATGCCGCTCATCACCGGCATGTTCCAATCGAGCAAGATGACATCGGGCGCCGATTTCAGGCAACTTTCCAGCGCCTCACGGCCATCGCCAGCCTCTGAAACTTCGAAATTCAATGTTTCGAGGATGTGGCGGGCGACCTTGCGGATCACCTTTGAATCATCGACCACTAGGCAGGTCTTCATTATTCTTACCCCGTTGAATGCCTTTGGGTGATTAGTGCACTAGAAACGTAAGCTTAGCGTTAAGCGATCCGATCAAGCCGCGATCGCGATTCCGGGAATGAGCGCACGAAGGTTGACGACCAGCAACGGATCCCCATCGCGATTGACGATCCCGCAGCCGGCCTTTGCCCATCCCCCATCCACGACGATGCCACTGGCCAGCGGCGCGACACTGAAGGGGGCAACGTCTTCCAGGGCGTCGACCAGGACAGCGTAATGATGCCCTTCGACCAGCGTGATGACCGCGCGGGTGGGGCTGATTTCGGCAGGTGGAAGGCCAAGAGCGGCGCAGGTATCGATCACCATCACCACCCGGCTGCGCAGCGCTGCCAGTCCACGCACTTCTGCGGCGGCGCGGGGAATCGGGGTGATTTCACCGATATCGACGACCGATTCGACTTGATCGGATGCAATCGCAACGGTTCGGCCGGCGATGCGGGCAATAAGGAACAAATCCGCCATCTTCAGCCCTTTCCGCCAGCGTGGCGCTTTGCCAATGCCGCCAATAACCCGTCCCGATCATAGCGATAAACGCTGTCGTCGGCGGTGCTTGGCGGCTTGGGATCAGCGCGCAGTCGCACGATTGGCGCATTGCCAACCGCAACCGAATCATCGCTATCCATCGCCAGGGCAATGGCCACGGCCTCGCCTGGCTTGATCTTTGTCACGACCTTATACCCGGCATTTTCGAGCACTGGCCGCAAGAATTGCTCCATCCATTGAGCTTCATCGCCAGCGAGCAGGCACAGCGCCTGACCAGCGGTCTTCGAACCAGGATCGGCATGGGCGGCGAACAACCAATAAATGTCGAGCACCTCGACTTGCTCACCATCTATCGCCACGACGCCAGCGATCGGCCCAGCGATCCGCGCTGGGACCATCGGATCTGTGAGGGAGACGATGTCGAGCGCATCGGCAATCGCATAGCCAATTTCGGTGCGACCATCCGCCAACCGCAGCACCGAAATCTCGGTTCGGGCGGCGATGAGATCATCCGCATTGGCCACCCCGGCGAGCGGCACAATGGCGTCGTCAATGGACAGGCGGAGCTGACCGGCGGAGCGGCGCACTGCGTCGCTTGATGCAAGTTCGACGCGTTCGACAATATCCAGCGGTACGGCGCGGCGCGCACCGTCAAGATCAAGGAACAACAGCACCGACATCGCCTGTGCGGCCTGGTCGTCAATGCCATCGTCATCATCGCCGACAATGACATCGCGGCTGAACTGCAGCCCGGCTTCGGCAGCAAGTCCCGCGCAATCGAGCAGCAACATCGGCCGTCCGCTATCGGGCAATGTCTGCCCAGCATAAAGCCCGGTGGCCATCACAATCGGCGGCGCCGGCTTGATCACAAGCTCTTCGGTATCGAGCACTTCATCGACCGCTAAGGCAAAGCTGCCCCCAGCCACGCTGACAATGGCCAGCATCCGGATCGCCACAGGGTCGTCGCGCAGGCGCAATATCTGGCATAACGGCACCAAGGGCAAACGGCGGTCGCGCACGGTCGCTACCGGCGTATCGCCGAGCATATCGACCCGCACCGCATCGCCGCGCACCGTTACAATTTCTTCGATGGACTGCCGCGAAACCGCAAAGCGCTGGCCTGCAGCGCCGACCACGATTGTCGAGATGATCGACAGGGTCAGCGGGACATGGATAGCGATGCACAGGCCCTTGCCCGGCCGGTTAATCAATTCAACGCGGCCGCCAATCTGCTCAATATTGGCGCGGACCACGTCCATGCCGACCCCGCGACCGGAAATGGCCGTCACTTCATTCTTGCTCGACAGGCCAGGCGCAAAAACAAGATCGAGCTTGGCGCGCTCGGGCAAGGCGCGAAGTTCAGCTTCGCTGCGTTCCCCAGTGGCGGCCATCTTAACAATGAGGCGCTCGACATCGATGCCGCGCCCGTCATCGACGACTTCGACGATAATCTGGTTGCCCGATTGCCGGGCGGCGACTGAAAGCCGACCATTTTGTCGTTTGCCCGCAGCGACACGCTCGGCGGCTGTTTCCAGGCCGTGGTCGATCGCGTTGCGGATGATGTGGACCAAGGGATCACGCATCATCTCGATCATCTCGCGATCAAGCTCAACATCGGACCCGTCAATCTGCAGCACGACGCTTTTGCCGAGTTCCGCCGCTGTATCGCGCACCATCCGCGGTAGCGCCGAGAACAAGGCGTCAATCTTTTGCATGCGGGTGCGCGTGACCGTATCGCGCATTTCCGAAACGGTGTGGGACAATCGATCGAGTGCGGCCTCAATCGCCGGATCGACGGCTTCATCGCGCAAGCGCCGCGCCAATTCATTGCGCGCCAACACCATGTCCGACATGCCGCTCATCATCATGTCGAGCAAATCGACGCTCAACCTTACGCTGCGCGTGGGCGCGCGCTGAATGATCGTGGTTGGCATTTGGGCTGCCGCGACCTCTGCGCCCTTGTCGAGCGCGGCAATCAGCAAGTCTTCGCCCGAATCATCAAGCGACGCGCCGACATCGATCGCCTCGATGATTTCGCCGATGCGATCAACAATGGCGAGCACGGCATTGACCAAGGCGGTGTCTGGCGTCCGCTCACCCGAGCGGACCGCCGACAGCACATCTTCGGCAGCATGGCTCAATCGGCTGAGGCGGGGCAGATCGAGGAAGCCGCAGCTTCCCTTCACGGTATGAACAAACCGGAAAATCGCATCCAGGCGCGCGCGATCCGACGGATCGGCCTCCCACATCACGATTTCCCCCGCGAGCGCTTCCAGCGTCTCACGGGTTTCAGCGATGAATTCTTGCAGAAGATCGTCCATGGGCCCCCGATATGCCTCTACCGGCGGGGTAACTCATGACGATAAGCAGTTAATTTGCAGTTTACCGCGCGCGAAAAGCTGCACCAAACAGCAATACGGGCGCATCGGAATCAGAAATCTTCACTTCTCCGCCGCCTTCAGCCACCAGCGCTTGAACAAGATAGGCTGCTGCTGCCCGCGGCGTAATGACCGTATCGGGGCTCGCCCCAAGCAAGGCAGTGCGCAATTCGCTGTCGAGCACGATGCGGGGGCCATCGCCACGGACGACGATTTCGACCATCCCGTCAACGACTTCAGCGCCAATATCCAGCTGGCCGCCACGAATCAGCGCATCGCCGGCGATCAGCGCCAGATTGAGCAATACCTTGATCGCTGGCTTGGGCAGCACCGCATCCTCGACCATCCAGCCAAGCGAAACGCGGTGATTGTCACCAAACAGCCCCTCGATCGCGGCCCGCGCTTCCCGCGAGTCGACCGTCTCGCCAAAGCCACCTGCCGCCCCGAATGCGAGCCGGAAGAATTTCAGCTTATTGGCGGACGCGCGGGCGCTCTCGCTCAGCAGCTCAAGGCAGCGATTGCGCATTTCCGGGTCATGCTCGTCGGCAAGCAGCTCCAGCCCATTGTTGAGCGCGCCAACCGGGCTCAGCAGATCATGGCACAAGCGCGAGCATAACAGGCTGGCGAAATCGACCGGGCTGATCGTCATTGAAAAAGGGGCTCCAGACGGCGAGAATTTGTTGGTAAACGAGGCGATGCCGCCTCTCATGGCGAAGCGGCGGCAGCGGCGCAAGGCGCAGTAAGGCTAACGGGCACGCGATCAAAGCGTTCCAGCCCTGTCCCATCGCGCTTGGCCCGCCACAGCGTCGCTTCCCCGCCAGCAATGATGAGCCACAATTCGCCACCAATCGCCGCCGCCGCATCGACCGCTGAGGGCGCGGCAAGGCCGGTTGGATGCGAATGATAATGGCCGATCACCCTTGGCCCACCTGCGCGCATCGCTTTGTGGGCGGCAAACAGCGCCGCCGGATCGATCTCAAACGCAATCGAGGGGTCTGCCGCCACATTTCGGCAAGCTATCGCTGCTGATATCGCCGTGTCATCGCCAAACAGCAGTCCGCATATCTCTGCGGACGGCGATTGCGCTGCCTCCGCCAGCAATCGATCCAGCACGCTTCTTGAAATTCCAACGCCGCTTTCCATATCCGGCAGACATGGACCGGGGGGCAGAAATCATTCAAGTGCGGATTGCAGGCATCGCCGATGGGCTTCGCCTCGACCGCGCGCTTGCCGACGCCGCGCCGATGCTTTCCCGCGAGCGATTAAAGGCACTGATCACCGCTGGCAATGTTGCTGACGAAGCGGGCCTGCAAGCCCGCGATCCATCACGCAAGGCCGTTGGTGGTCAGCTGTTCAACGTGACCCTGCCCGCCCCTGTCCCGCTCGACAACGCCGCGCAGGATATCGCGCTCAATATCGTCTATGAGGACGAGCATCTCATCGTCATCGACAAGCAGGCCGGGCTGGTTGTCCATCCGGCAGCGGGTAACCTCGACGGCACCCTGGTCAACGCGCTGCTGCATCACTGCGCCGGGCAATTGTCCGGCATTGGCGGCGTCGCGCGGCCGGGCATCGTCCACCGGATCGATAAGGATACATCCGGCCTGATGGTCGCCGCCAAATCCGATGCCGCCCATCTAGGGCTTGCCGCGCAGTTCGCCGCGCATTCGATTGATCGGCGGTATCTGGCGATTGTCGCTGGCCGCCCCAATCCGTCCGAAGGCACCGTCGATGCGCCGCTCGCCCGATCGGCGTCGAACCGGAAGAAAATCGCGATCGTCAGCGGCGGCAAGCATGCAATCACCCATTACCGGATGATCCGCCCCTTGCGCGAAGCGGCACTGGTCGAATGTCGGCTGGAAACGGGCCGCACTCACCAGGTGCGTGTGCACATGGCCTCGATTGGCCATGCCCTGCTCGGTGATCCCGTCTATGGCCGAACAAAAGCGGCGCACCGCGCGTTGTTGGACGAGCTCGCCTTTAACCGACAGGCACTGCACGCCGCTCGTTTGGGATTCATTCATCCGGTTAAAAGTAACGCTTTGGCGTTTGAAAGCGAAATACCTGCCGACATGCAGGCACTCTTGGGTACACTCATTGGTCTAGGTTGATGCGCTTTTGGGTCCACGGTACTTTGAGCGCACGGATAAGGGAGATTTGATCATGGCAAGCGGCAGCAACGTCCCAGCGACGATTCCCGCCCTCGGCGGCGAGGCGAGTCTCAATCGCTATCTCGCGGAGATCAAGAAATTCCCCATCCTCGCGCCCGAGCAGGAATATATGCTCGCCAAGCGCTTTGAGGAGCATGGCGATACCGATGCGGCGGCGCAGCTCGTCACGTCGCATCTTCGCCTCGTGGCGAAGATCGCGATGGGCTATCGCGGCTATGGCCTGCCGGTCAGCGAGTTGATTTCCGAGGGCAATATCGGCCTGATGCAGGGCGTGAAGAAGTTTGAGGCTGATCGCGGCTTCCGGCTTGCCACCTATGCAATGTGGTGGATCCGCGCATCGATCCAGGAATTCATTCTGCGCAGCTGGTCGCTGGTCAAGATGGGCACCACCGCGGCGCAGAAGAAGCTGTTCTTCAATCTGCGCCGGATGAAGGCCAAACTCGATGCGTTCGAGGATGGCGATCTGAAGCCCGAAGATCTCGCGAAGATCGCCAAGGATCTGGGCGTCACCGAAGAAGAAGTGACGAGCATGAACCGCCGCATGGCGATGGGCGGGGATACCTCGCTCAACGTGCCGATGCGCGAAGATGGCGAAGGCCAGTGGCAGGATTGGCTCGCCGACGATGCCCCGCTGCAGGATGCGGTGGTGGCCGAGGCACAGGAAGCCGATGTCCGACATACCATGCTCGTTTCTGCGATGGACGATCTTAACGAGCGCGAAAAACATATCCTGACCGAGCGCCGGCTGACCGATGATCCCAAGACGCTGGAGGAACTGAGCCAGGTCTATGGCGTCAGCCGCGAACGCGTCCGCCAGATCGAGGTCCGCGCCTTTGAAAAGCTGCAAAAGGCAATGATGCGGCTGGCGGGTGAGAAACGGATGCTGGCAGCGTACTGATCCGGTACGCAACCACCCTCTTCGGGCTTGATTGCAGCCCGCCCGCATGCGACCCGGTGGATCGATGATCCGCCGGGTTTTTTCCATCTCTGCCAGAATCGTGCTGGGCTTCCTTTTGGTCTCCATCCTGTGGGTGGTGATCTACCGCTTTATCGCCCCACCCATCACCTTCACGATGATTGGCGATGCACTGGGCGGCCACCGCATCTCAAAAAGCTGGATGCCACTATCGACCATCGATCCCGACATGGCCCGCGCTGCCATTGCCGGTGAGGATGGGCGCTTTTGCGAGCATCACGGCTTTGATTTCAGCGCAATCGAGCAGGCGATCGCCAAAAATGCGCGCGGCAAGCGCCTGCGCGGCGGCTCGACGATCAGCCAGCAGACCGCCAAGAACGCCTTTCTGTTCCAGGGCGGCGGCTATGTCCGCAAGGCGTTCGAAGCCTATTTTACCGTGCTGATCGAAAATATCTGGGGCAAGCGGCGGATCATGGAGGTGTATCTGAACATCGCCGAGACGGGCATCGGCACCTATGGCGTCAATGCCGCATCGAAGCGCTATTTCGGGCATGATGCGTCGCGCTTATCGCCTTCTGAGGCGGGCCGGATCGCCGCCGTTCTGCCCCTGCCCAAGAAGCGCGCCGCGATCGCGCCGACTGGATTCACCCGCCGCCACGGTAATTCAATAACGCGGCGCGTCGGCGTGGTGCGCAATGGCGGGCTGGATAGCTGCCTGCGTTAAAACCTAAACTGTGATGACTTTGGGTTGGACCAACCCATACGCCGTTCGCCCTGAGCGAAGTCGAAGGGCATGCGGAGCGTGTGGGCTTCGACTTCGCTCAGCCCGAACGGGGGGCGAGGTTGAATCGACCTAACGTCATCCGACTCAAGCCCATATCTTCTTACTTGTTCGGGTCGACGGCCTTCTCAACCGCACCGCCAGCCTTCTCGGCACTGTCGCCAACATCTTTTGCGGCAGATGTCACCGCATCAGTGCGCAAATTATCGTTATTGGTCTGGTTGAGCACGAAATAGCCGGCGATTGCGAGCAGGATAACCAGTGCGAGCCCGATCATGAGCCCGGTGCCATTGCCGCTACGTTCGACGACGACGGTATTTGGTTGATTGTCTGCCATGATGTTCTTCTCTGTTGAGTGACAGGAGAAGAACCTGAATCGCCGCGCTTTGTTCCTCGCGCCTTCAGAACGGCAGCTTGAACCCGGGCGGCAATGGCAATCCACTCGTCATCTTCGACATTTCGGCGTTTGATGCCGAATCAGCTTTTGCCCGCGCATCGTTGAGCGCCGCCGCGATCAGATCCTCCAGCATCTGCTTCTCGCCCGGCTGAAACAGCGAATCGTCGATCGACACGCCGATGATCCGCCCCTTGGCCGATGCCTTGACCTTGACGAGTCCGCCGCCCGCCACGCCTTCTACCTCGATATTGTCGAGATTGGCCTGCGCCTTTGCCAGCTCTGCCTGCACATTTTGCGCCATGGCCAGCATGTCTTCGATACCCTTCATCGCCCGTTCCTCATGTCACGCTTTGTTGTTTCAACGCCCATTCGACCACTTCGGCCGCAGGAAAAGCTTCCATTGCGGCCTTCACGATTGGCGTGCCCCGCACCCAGTCCAGCTCTGCAGCGCGCGCCGCCGCTTGTGCCTCGCGGACGCTGGGGGCACCGGGGGTGTCCTCGGTCGTGATTCGCCAGCTCTTGCCGGTCAACCGGCGCAAAACATCCGCGAGTTCGCCTGGAATGTCCGCCGGGAACGGCTTTGCGGAACTCAGCACGATATCCGGCGGGGCGAAACGGACCAACCGGGCGGCGAGCCGCAACTTTTCAGCCAGCCCCATTTCACGCGCCGTATCGAGCAGGCCCAGCACCGCACCAAAATCAGTCGGCCATTCGCCATTCTCGCTTGGCCGTATGTCGCTCGCCATGGCCGCTGATGCTGCCGGCGCAGTGGATGCGCTTGCCTGTACTTGCGCTACCGGTGGCGAGACTGATTCGCCCGCAAATCGCCGCGCCAATTCTCCGGGATCAGGCAGGCTGGCGGCGTGGATCACGCGCAACAAGGCCATTTCGCACGCCTCGATCGGCAATGCCGCCCGCGCCACTTCGTCATGGCCTTTCAACAGCAACTGCCATAGCCGGTGCAAGGACGCGAACGACAGCGTCGCCGCCCAGCCGGCAAGCGCCGCGCGCTCTTCCACGGACTGCGCCGAATCTGGCTCGGTCCCCAGCTTTGTGAGCGTCACGGCATGCACCGATTCGAGCAGGGCGCGCAGCACTCCTAGCGGATCAACCCCCAGATCATATTGCCGACGCAGCGCGGCCAAGGCGCCGGGCCCGTCGCCGGCCAGTACCAGTCCGAGCAAATCGCGAATGGCGCCGCGATCGGAAAGCCCCAGCATCTCGCGGACCGCATCGGCCCGCACGCCGCCGCCTTCCAGTCCGGCATGGGCAATCGCCTGATCAAGGATCGACAGCCCGTCGCGTGCCGATCCTTCGGCAGCGCGCGCAATCAGCGCCAGTGCCTCGGGCTCAGCCTCGACACCTTCGGCATCGACGACATGCGCGAAATGCGCCGTCAGCTTCTCACTGGTAATCCGCCGCAGATCAAAGCGCTGACAGCGCGACAGCACCGTTACCGGCACCTTGTTCACCTCGGTCGTCGCGAACAGGAACTTCACATGCGGTGGCGGCTCCTCAAGCGTCTTCAACAACGCGTTGAAGGCGTTCTTCGACAGCATATGGACTTCGTCGATGATGTAGATCTTGTAGCGCGCCGACACCGCCGAATAGCGCGAGGCATCGATAATCTCACGGACGTCATCCACCCCGGTATGGCTGGCGGCGTCCATCTCGATCACATCGATATGCCGCCCCTCGGCAATCGCCCGACAGGGCTCGCACACCCCGCACGGATCGATCGTCGGCCCACCCTCACCGTCAGGCCCGATGCAGTTGAGCGCCTTGGCAATCAGCCGCGCGGTCGAGGTTTTGCCAACCCCGCGCACCCCGGTGAGCAGAAACGCATGTGCCAGTCGACCGCGCTTGATGGCATTGCCCAGCGTGGTGACCATGGCATCCTGCCCGATCAGCTGATCAAAATTCTGCGGGCGATATTTGCGCGCAAGGACGCGGTACGCCTCGGTCTTTGCGGGCTGGGGCGGTTCGCCAAGATCGAGGAAGGAGTCGGCCATCGCCATCTATCTAGGGGCAGGCGGCGCGGATGTCGAAGGGGTGTGGTGGTTAGTTTTGTGTTGGGGAGGCGACCTTGGGGCGCCGCGGCAAAGCCAGTTCCTGGTCGATCATGCCCCCAGCATGATCTGCAGGATGCGGGGCATCCTGCACCTGGAACTCGTCGGACGGGGCCTTGCCCCGCCGGCCGCGCTTGCCAGCGTGGAGCGGCATTGCCACTCTCTCGCTGTCTGCGCGGTGGGAGCCGGGACGACCCGCAGCGAAATCGTTGTGGCTGCTGCCTTCCGGCCCTGACCAGGTTGGCGACGGCTACGCCCGCCCGACTCCCGCGGCGCATATGGGGGAGTAAGGCGGGCGGATCAAGGCTTAGTAGCGAACGCGGATCGTGCGGCAGCGGCGGATGCGCTGATGGTTGCGATAGGTAACGCGGCAGACCCGCCGATTGCGATAATGGCGCCAGCCATTGCCGCGACGAACGGTATGTGATCGCTGCGTAACGACGACACGCCGCTCGGTATGACCCATCTGTTGCTGGCGAACCTGTTCGCGCGGCTCCATCTGTTGGGCGGTCGCGGTGGTGGGGCTGAGCATGGCCGCCACGCCAAGCAGGCCGGCGGAAAGTAGCGCGACGATTTTCATGAGCAAGAACTCCTTCGCGTGCGAAAGGCACTGAAGGCGAAATGATCAGCGGCCTTGCATGTTCCGTGTCTCGCGCGGCATTTTCACCGTCAGGCTCTCCAAAGCGCCGTCGAGCCAGATCTGGCAAGCGAGGCGGCTATTCCGCGTGGCGCCCATGGCAAGGTCGAGCATATCCTCTTCCTCCTCGCGCGCCGGTTTCAATTTCGTGAAATCATCGGCATCGACGATGACATGGCAGGTCGAGCACGCCATCTGCCCTTCGCAGGTGCCCTCCAGCGGCTGGCCATTGGCCTGCGCCACGTCGAGCAGCCGGTCGCCGGGATTGGCCTCCACCTCGCGCACGCTGCCATCGGTGGCGATGAAGCGGACGCGGATCACGGGGTCACCTGCTGGGTGGCGGCGGCTGCCATGATGCGATCGATCGCGGTCACCAATTCCTCCTCGGTCGTATAGCGGCCAAACCCGATCCTGATGCTGGAACGCGCCTGCGCCTCATTCAGGCCAATCGCGCGCAAGACATGGCTCGATCGCCCCGAGCCACTGGCACAGGCCGATCCAGCAGAAAAGGCGATATCGCGCAGATCGGACATCAGCCGCGCGACGTCGAGCCCCTCGCACCGCATGTTGAGATTGCCGGGGTAGCGATGCGCGGTCGATCCGTTGATCGTCCAGCCTGGCCCGAACTGCTGCCGCGCCATGCCAAACAGCCGCTCGACATGCGCACGATCCCTACCAGCCCGCTCGGCCATCATCTGGGCGGCGACCCCAAAACCAGAACAGAGCGCGGGCGACAAGGTGCCCGATCGGCCGAGCCCCTCCTGCCCGCCGCCATGCATCAGCGGTGCGAGCGTGACGCCGTCCCGCACCCACAGCGCGCCAATGCCCTTGGGGCCATGAACCTTGTGTGCCGACACTGCGATAATATCGCAGCCATCGGGGATCGGCACCCGGCCATAGCCCTGCACCGCATCGCACAGCATCAGCGCGCCTGCTTTGTGAGCGAGATCGGCCAGCGCCGTGATCGGCTGAATGACGCCAATCTCGTTATTGACAAGCATTGCCGCGACCAGCCCCGTCCCCGGCACAATCGCGCGCTCCGCCGCCGCCAGATCGACCAGCCCATCACGCCCGACCGGCAGCACTGTCACCGCCCGCCCCTGTCGCCCAAGTGCCTCAACCGTATCGAGCACCGCTGCATGCTCGGTCGCGATCGTCACGATCGGGCCGACAGTTCCCTTGATCGCCCAATTAAGCGCCTCGGTCGCGCCGCTGGTGAAGGCCAGCGATCCCTCTGCGGGCAGCAGCGCCGCCACCCGATCGCGCGCCACCTCCACCGCCGCCTTCGCCGCACGGCCCGGGGCATGGGAGGAGTGCGGATTGGCATGCTGGTCACGCAGCCACGGCAGCATCGCCTCAAGCGCTTCAGGCGCGAGCGGCGTCGTCGCCTGATAATCGAGATAAATCATGCCCGCTTCGCCGCGTCCTGCGCGACTTCAAGCCACGCCTCGCGAAACGCGTCGATTTCGTCGGGCGTCGTATTCCACCCAAAGCTCACTCGGATCGTGCGAGAAGCGGTATCCTCATCCACCCCAAACGCTGCCAGCGCCCGACTGCGTTTGAGCGTCCCCGAAGAACACGCACTGCCCGCCGAAACGGCAAAGCCCATCGCATCGAAGCGGATCAACTGCGCTGCGGCGGATAGGTGGGGCATCGGGATTGCTTGGATATAGTGGCTGTGCGCGCCGAAGAACGGCACCTGATTGTCATCCATGCGTTCCATGAAGTCATTAAACGCCGCCAAGCGCGCTTGGCCAATTGCCTCGTCCTCATCAGCAAAAGCCTGCAGCGCTTCGGCAAAGCCGAGTATCCCCGGCAAGTTTTCCGTGCCGGCACGGTAGCCAAACTCATGGCCTCCGGTCGGGTCCAACATCCTGAGGTCTCGCACCAGCAAAGCCCCGATCCCGGGCGGCCCGCCGAGTTTGTGGGCCGAAACCACCACCAAGTCTGCATCCGGCAGCGCGTATTTTCCCGCAGTTTGGGAGCAATCGGAAACCAGCATCCCGCCTCTCTCGCGGATCATTGGCGCCAATTTGTCTATCGGCTGCATGATGCCTGTTTCAGAGTTAGTGCTCTGGATCGCTACTACCGGCCGCGTCATTCGGCCGAGCGCTTCGCTCAGCGCTTCACCGTCTATCTCGTTTGTCGATCCACTGCGCTCGATCGGCAAGATTTCTGCCCCCGGTGCAGCTCGAAATACGGCATCATGTTCCACTGCAGACACCAGGCGGTCGCCGCCAATCGCGCGGCTCAGCGCAATCCACAGCGCCTCGCTTGCGCCGCTGGTGAAGATCAGCTCGCCCGTCCACCCAAGTGCCGCCTTGATCCGCGCCCGCGCGCCCTCCAGCGCCGCGCGCGCCGCCCGCCCTTCAGCATGCGGGCTCGACGGGTTCGCCCAGCGCGCCATCCCTTCGGCCACCGCCGCGATGGCTTCAGGGCGCATCGGCGTGGTTGCGGCGTGGTCCAGATAGATGCGCTTTTTCACCGCTAAGGCCCTAGCGGTCCAGAATGATTGCGCCAAGCGCGCCCTTTCCTATATAGGCCCGCATCCCGTGCCCCGCGCGCGTCCCGCATTCACGTCAGCAGGTCCCATGCCAGAAGTTATTTTTCCCGGCCCCGATGGCCGTCTCGAAGGCCGTTTCTCGCCGCCGCCTCGTCCGCGCGCGCCCGTCGCGATGATCCTGCACCCGCACCCCTCCTCGGGCGGCACGATGAACAACCGGATCGTGCAGGAGCTTTACAAGACCTTCCAGCGGCGCGGTTTTGCAACACTCCGCTTCAATTTTCGTGGCGTGGGCAAAAGCCAGGGCGTGTTCGACAATGGCGTCGGCGAGCTTTCAGACGCCGCCAGCGCACTCGATTGGGTACAGAGCATCCACCCCGAAGCTTCCACCACCTGGATCGCCGGCGTCAGCTTTGGCGCGTGGATCGGCATGCAGCTGCTGATGCGCCGCCCCGAAATCCGCGGCTTCATCTCGGTCGCGCCGCCCGCCAACATGTATGATTTCACCTTCCTGGCGCCGTGTCCCTCCTCGGGTATCATCATCCAGGGCGACGGCGATGAAGTAGTGACCCCGCTCGCGGTGCAAAAGCTGGTCGACAAGCTGCGCACGCAAAAGCACATCACCATCCACCACGACGTGCTGCCGCGCGCGAACCATTTCTTCGAGCATGAAATGCCCGAGCTG